>CAZURL010000061.1:0-12093 GCA_964623005.1 uncultured Spirochaetaceae bacterium | reverse complement strand
TTGTCATCGATGCAGTCACAGGGCCGGAAGGACATGCTTCAATCGGTGCTTATGATATGAAATATCGTATCTTTGCAGTCAGTCAGAAAGCCGCTGATGCAGGCAAGCTTGATAAGATCTGCGAACTGCTTGATTGGATGAGCAGTGATGAGGGGTACTACCTCCTTGGATGGGGAAGGGAAGGTATCAACTACGTCTTTGATGAGAATGGCGTTCCTGTAGCTGGTGATTTGGGAGAGAATGCATTCACAGGATCTAAGGGACAGGTCTACACACAGCTTAGGACAATGGTTTTCTATAACAGTGATGTTGAGCTTTCTTCTCGCTATCCGACATATGTGACAGAGGTTTCCGGAAAAACGATGTCAGCGCTCACGGTTCTTCGCGAAATGCAGAGCAAGAAGTGGACTAATGCAATAGGATCTGGTACGTTGCCGACTCCTAATGCTGATATCCAGAGATACTATGATCAGAGTCTTGCAGAGTTCCTTACGGGAGCAAAGGCGCTTACACCAGAGAACTGGCAGGCATTCATCGAGCAGTTCAATGCAATCGGCGGCGCTGCTTGGAACCAGTCCGGTATAGAGAAAATGCAGGCTGATGGTCTTTTGATAGATTAATAATTTTATTAGTTGAAATCCTGTGCCCTCGTCTTCGGATGAGGGCATTGTAATAGGATGGAATTTGTCTTAACAATTGTATGATGTAAACGGTTTTGTTGAGTGTGATAAGAATTAGCAGATGGGGCTAAAAAGTCCTTTTTCAGAATTTTGATTTATTTTCTTTAATATTTTTGTTGACAGAAAGAAATACTACCTTAGAATTTAAATAGTTAAACATTTAAGTAAAATCATGTAATTATATAAATTAAATTTTTATAATACAAGATAATATTTAACTTAAACGTTTAAGTAAAAAGGAAGGGTAAATGATAAAAGTTGCGTTAATAATGACGCCTCTTGAAAATGACAAGCGGAGGATTTTGAAAGAGGCTGAAGATTTTCGCAAAGAAATATCAGTTTATCTTGGTAATGAACTTATCTTTTCCGATGCGGCTGAGATTCAGGAAGAAGAATATAAGTTTATATTTGTTGCCTCCGGTGGTTCTGCAAGGGCTTTCAAGAAAATCTTTCAGATGATGAGTGGCCCTTTTATTCTCATAACAACTCAATCGAACAATTCCCTTGCTGCCGCTATGGAGGAGTTGAGTTATATAAATGATCATGGCGAGCAAGGGGAGATCCTTCATGGATGTGCATCCGCTGTTGCCGAGCGGATTTCCTGTATATGGAGGAGCTTTGAAGCCATAAGGAAATTACGATCCAGTAAGATTGGTGTGCTTGGAAGCCCTAATATGCTGATCAATAGTGAATATGAACCGGCTTTGCTCGAGAAGACTTCAGGCGCCAAAACAACATACATAACGATGCAGGAAGTTATGGATGAGATTGATAGAAAATCGTACGTTGGAAATGAATATACGGAAAACCTTATTTCCACAGGCTATAATCGGCAGGAACTTGAAAAATCTTTCTTTATTTATGGTGCATTGAAGCGGATTATTGCAAAAAATGGATTTTCTGCAATTGCTCTTCGTTGTTTTGACTTACTCGAGCCATATGAAACTTCTGGCTGTTTAGCTTTGGCTATGCTCAACAGTGAAGGTATTCCAGCCTCCTGTGAAGGAGATACCCGCTCTCTTCTTTCAATGATTGTTATGGGGCTTCTGACTTCAGAACCATGCTTTATGGCCAATCCCAGCAGAATCGATATGAAAAAGAGGGAAATTGTACTTGCACATTGTACTGTTCCTCTTTCGATGGTTGATGAATATACGCTGATGACGCATTTTGAAAGTGGTCTCAGTGTTGCAGTAAAGGGAAAGTTCAGCAATGGAATATATACCCTTTTCAAATGCCGTGAGGATATGAAGACATACTTCGTACAAAAAGCGGAATTTGCAGGAAATCTTAGTGAGAGTAATCTTTGCCGCACGCAGTTGAAGCTGAAAGTTGAGGACGTGGAGAGTTACCTTACCAAACCATTATCTAATCACCAGATTGTTGTTTCAGGTGATCACACACAAGTTGTAAATGAGTTTTTTAAATGGATTCAATTGAAGAATAAAGATTATCAAAAGAAGGAGTCTATATGAAAAAGGTTATCAAACTGATTGCGTTATTGATGGTGTTTGCTTTGGCGCTCACTTCTTGTTCTAAAAGCGGTGGAAGTTCGTCATCATCAACTTCGTCGACAACAAGATCATCTTCTGCGTCAACGGAAGCTGTTGCTGCAAGTACAGCTACGGAGGAAACTACTGATCTCAAGCTTGGTATGATAGCTCAGATCTATGGAACACAGAGTTTCAATGATGATATCCGTGATGGTATCGACGACTTGAGTGAGAAGTATGGTATTGAAAACATCTGTCTTGAAGTTCCAAATATTGCAGATGCTGGTAATAGCCTTAGGACTCTAATCATGCAGGGTGTTGATTTTATCATTATTGGTTCGCCTGAATATGCAGATGCAATGGTCGATGCCGCTATACAGTATCCTGAAGTTAAATTCTTGTATTTAACAGAAGCAGAAGGGATGCCTGAAAATGTTATGACTACGGAGTATGCTGAGCAAGAGGGAGCTTTCCTTATCGGAGCATTGGCTGGACTTCTGACACAGTCAAATAATGTTGGCAGTGTTGCCGCTATTCAGGGCGATATTGTTCAGGAGCGTTTTACTTGGGGGTTCAAAGCTGGCGCAGAGTATGTTAATGAGAACGTAGTAGTACAGAGCGCCTATACCAACAGCTATACGGATATAAATAAAGGTCAGGAAGTTGCAAATGCTATGTACTCCCGTGGCGCTGATATCGTTTCTACATTTGCTGGCGCTTGCAATCTTGGCGTTTTCAATGCAGCCAATAGTGCAGGTGATGGTAAATATTGCTTTGGCGCTGCAAAGGGGCAGTTTGATCAGATGCCGAATAAGATTGTTGCTTCTCTCGTAAAACCTGTCGATCAGACTATAGTCGCTATTGTTTCCGACTATATTGAAACTGGTATTTTCAATACTTCTCAGCCGACAAGTCTTGGTCTTGGAAATGATGGTGTAATCGTAAGATACACGAATCTTAATGATGATCTTCTCTCTCTGATCACACCCGAGATTCAGGCAACTTTGGATGAAATCTCCGCAGCAATTATATCTGGAGACATCGTTCCTCCTCAGCTTGAAGCAGATTACATCGCAAATTGGGCAAAATAGAAGAAGTTAGCAGGAGCAAGAATGGCTGAATATGCAATTGAACTGAAAGGCATTACTAAGCGTTTCCCTGGTGTCGTTGCCAATAATAATATTTCGTTTTCTGTGGAAAAGGGCGAGATTCACGCCCTTGCAGGAGAAAATGGAGCTGGTAAATCGACATTGATGAATATCCTCTTTGGACTTCTTATACCTGATGAGGGAGAGATTATCATCAATGGGAAAGCGGAGAAATTCTCCAGTCCTCGTGACTCCAATAAAGCAGGTATCGGAATGGTACATCAACATTTTATGCTGATACCCAAGCTTCCTGTAATGGAGAACGTAATAATGGGAGATGAGCCTGGTTCCTTATTGAAGATAGATAGGCGCACAGCCTACAAAGAAGTTCAGGATATCTCTGATAGATATGGACTTAATATTGACGTAAAGAAGCGAGTCGGAGATCTCTCTGTTCCAGAACAGCAGAGAGTGGAGATTCTTAAAGTACTTTATCGTCAGGCTGATATCCTGATATTCGATGAACCGACAGCTGTTCTGCCTCCTCATTTGATAGATGAGTTCTGTGATATCTTGCTCTCTCTGAAAGAGAAAGGTAAGACAATAATCTTCATCAGCCATAAACTTGCTGAGGTTATGAAGATTTCTGATCATGTTACTGTTATCAGACATGGAGAAGTGATCGGGACAAAAGCTATCAAGGATACTTCAATAGATGAGATAACGAAGATGATGGTTGGCCACAGTGTAAACACTGGCCGTAAGGCACGCTCTTCTATTCAGCCTGGTAAGGAAATACTTTCGATAAAAAATCTTCATTATACAAATATTGAAGGAAACGAGAAACTTCAAGGCATAAATCTTGATATCAGGCAAGGCGAGATTGTTGGAATTGCTGGCGTCGATGGCAATGGGCAGGAAGAAATGGAGAAATGTATTCTCGGTCTTGTCAAACCAGACAGCGGTGAGATAAGCATCTGCGGCCAACCCGTCAATGATATGTCTGTTAAAGAAAGGCGTGAACTTGGTCTTGGCTATGTAGCGGAGGACAGACAGAAGGAAAGCCTTGTTCTCCAGTATTCTGTTGCCTATAACCTTATTCTTGGGCAGCAAAATAGAGAGCCATTCTCTAGGAAGAATTTCTGGCTTAATAAAAGTGCCATAAACCAGAACGCAGAAAGATCAGCAAAGGATTATGATATCCGTCTTGCGAATATCCATGTTGCGGCAGGTACTCTAAGCGGTGGTAATCAGCAGAAAATTGTCATAGCTAGAGAAGCAAATGCCAATCCTGAACTCTATGTAGCGATACAGCCAACAAGAGGGTTGGATATTGGTGCTGCTGATGCAGTTCAGGACACGTTGATCAGGCTTAGAGATGAAAATAAGGCAGTCCTTCTTATTTCAATGGAACTTGATGAAATCCTCGCAGTGAGTGACAGAATTGCAGTCATATTCGATGGAAAAATAGTTGCAATCATTGATGCTGCAGAAGCCGATAAAGAATCACTTGGCTATCTCATGCTTGGTTCAAAACAAAGAGGATAGTAAGGTATGACAAATAGCTTGAAAAAAGAATTTATCCAGAACTTCCTTATCTCTATTATATCGGTTGTGCTTTCTCTTTTTGTGGGAGCTATCATTATAATCCTGATGGGATTTAATCCATTAAGCGCATATGGTGCTCTGATAAAAGGGTCGATGGGATCTTTGGTTGCGTTTATGAGCACGCTCAAGACTTCGGTTCCTTTGATTCTTGCAGGCCTTGCTGTTGCTGTTGCTTTCAGAAGCTCTGCGTTCAATATCGGGGTTGAAGGACAGTTGATGTTCGGTGCTTTATGCGCTGCTTTGGTCGGCATTTACGTGCCGCTTCCGTCGGGCATTCATGTAATTGTAGCCCTGATTTCTGGCATGGTTGGCGGTGCACTTTTTGCGTTCTTTCCGGCAATACTCAACACAACATGCAATGTCAGTATTGTAATCAGCACGATCATGCTGAATTATGTTGCTCAATTCTTTGTGCAGTTTTGTGTAATGGGGCCGTTCCATGGTTCAACGAGCGCACCGGCGACAGATCCGCTTATGGCGTCGGCGATTCTGCCCAATCTCCTTCCTCCTAGGTATCAGCTGAATCTTGGCTTTATTATCATGCTTCTAACCATTGTCATTATTTACTTATATCTTAATAAGACAACAAAAGGGTATGAGATGACGGCTGTTGGCCTTAATCCGACGGCCTGTAGCTTTGCTGGTATCAGCGTAAAGAAGAATGTATTCGTAGCCCTATTGATAAGCGGTGCAATTGCAGGATTAGCAGGAAGCATAGAGGTAACGGGAAGCCTCAGAAGAATGGTAAATGGTTTTTCCTCTGGTTATGGTTTCTCTGGTATTCCTATTGCGCTGATGGCTCGAAACAATCCGTTTGCAATAATCATCACCGGCTTCTTCTTTGGAATGATGCGTTCCGGATCATTCTTGATGCAGGCAACAGTCGGTGTCTCTTCTGATATGGTCGGAATTATACAGGGACTTGTCGTTGTATTTATCTGTTTCGAGAACCTGATTCGATACTACATGAACAGGAAATAGGAGAGGCTATGTTAAATTTTCTATCTTATATGATACCAACTACGCTTAGAATGGGAACTCCTATAGCATTCACTGCTCTCGGGGGCGTCGTGTCAGAACGTTCGGGCGTTAATAATATCGGGTTAGAAGGAATCATGACAGCCGGCGCATTTTCCGCAGTTCTTGGTTCTTATTATACGGGGAGCCCGGCATTTGGAATCTTGCTGGCTATGTTCGTAGGTGTTCTTATTTCCGCAATACATTCGGTGTTGACAGTAACAATAGGCGCAAAACAGCCTGTAAGCTCAATGGCGCTTGTACTGCTTGCAGAAGGTGCATGCGGAGTAGGCGTAGAGGCATTTTTCGGACAGAGTGGAAGCACTCCTCAGGTTAGAAACCTTCCGACAAGCAATATCTTTGCTTCTATTCCGTTTGTAGGAGGTTTTCTCTCGCATCTTTCACCTTTTGTATACTTGGGTATTATTGCCCTGATTATAGTAACGCTGCTTTTCAAATATACACGTTTTGGTTTCCATATTACAGCTGTCGGCGAAAATCCGACAATGGCAGAGACTTGCGGTATAAATGTTCATAGAGTAAGGTATATTTCTGTCCTTGCATCAGGCATTCTGGGCGGTATCGGAGGCGCTATGCTTTCGATTGGACAGATGAATCTTTTCCAGGAAGGAATGGTTGCAGGACGAGGCTATCTAGCTCTTGGTGCTGTAACAATGGGGCGATGGAATCCTGTAGCGGCGTATTTCTCTGCTATGATATTCGGCTTCTTTGATGCTCTTCAGCTTTATTTGCAGACCATACCCTCAAATCCTGTGCCAAGTGATTTCATTCAAATGATACCGTATCTGGCGATAATCGTAATATTGGCAACAACAAGCCGTAAGATGAAGTATTTTGGCGTTTCTGCAGGTGGAAAGCCTTATACAAAATATGTTTCAAGTCGTTAAACAAGGATGATATATGAAGAAAAAAGTAATTATAGATTGTGATACCGGAATTGATGATGCGCTGGCTTTGGTTCTTGCTCTCTCAAGGCCTGAACTGGACGTTATAGGTATAACTACAGTTGCAGGGAATGTTGATGTCGAGAATACTACCAGAAATACCTGCAATGTAGTTCATCTGCTAGGTCGTGATGATATAAAGATCGCGAAGGGCGAAGCTGCACCGCTTGAGCGTCCTCCATTCAGGGCAAGTGGGGTACATGGGGTTACTGGCCTTAGAGGTTATACATTTGAGCATGACTATAACGCAAACCTTCAGAATCTTCATGCTGTTGAGTTCATGAAAGAGCTTATCGAAAAAAGCGATGAGAAGGTTACTATAATTGCAATCGGGCCGCTTACGAATGTAGCCAAGCTGTTGATGACTTATCCTTCTGTGAAGAAAAACATTTGCAAAATTATCTTTATGGGGACAAGTTATCATTGTGGCAATCCGACTGCACTTTCTACATTCAATGTGCTTGTCGATCCAGAAGCATTCCGCTTTGTGATTTTCTCCGGCGTGGAGTTTGTTGCATGTCCTCTTGATCTGACGAAACAGGCTGTTATTGAGAAGGAAGAGATACGAGAACTTGAGACAATGAATACTCCGGTTTCGCTTTTCTGTATGAATATAATCAACAGTTATGGATTAACCAATATCAAAAGCGATGAGGTGATTTCCACTGAGAATGAGGAAGTTCTATCAAAGAATCGGCTGGAGAATGCAAAGAATGAAAAAGTCACAATGCATGATCCTGCTACAGTTGCATATGTCATCAAACCAGAACTCTTCACTACTGCTAAATACTATTGTGATGTGGAATGCAAGGGGGAGCTGACGACAGGTTTTACGCTTATTGATAAGAACAACTGGTATAGAAAGACGGAAGAAGAACGTAATTTGACACTTATAGAGACTATCGACCGAAAAGGCTTCATCGATCTCTTCTTTGATTCGGTAAGGAGATATGAGTAATGGAGCAAAGACCCAATATTGTATATATTCTGCAGGATCATCAAGCTTTTGCAGGCCATGGCTGTTATGAAGGAGGCGTAAAGCCGAAAAGGCCGTATTTTTCGGATTTTGCAAGAAAAGGGGTTGAGTTCTCTCAGGCGCATTGCGTAACTCCAATGTGCGGCCCTGCAAGGAGAAGTATGCTAACTGGACTCTATCCGCATAATCATAAGCAGATACACAACGAGAACGATCCTCCATACGATGATGAAGTTATTCTCGATACTATTTATGAGAGCGGTTACGACAGTTACTACTTTGGCAAATGGCATGCTGGCCCAGGAGACGCCTCAGATCACAATGCGAAAGGTTTTTCCTATACAAGCTATGGAAATCCATATCTTACAAAGGAGTATAAGGCGTATCTGAAGAGAAAGGGACTGCCTCAGGCAAGCCATCATGTGGAATATGCATTCATGACAGATTCCTATATAGCTCAAGGCGATTTCATCGGGCTTGAAGCTGGGGCTGACTATAAATGTGAAAGCCCTTGGTGCGGTGAGCATGCTGTAGGAATAACAACAACGCCTAAAGAGACGCACGAAGCATTCTTCCTTGCTTCTCTTGCATGCGATCAACTGGAAGAACTTGCAAAGGACAGGACTAGGCCTTTTATGATGCAAGTTCATTTTTGGGGGCCGCATCAGCCGTTTTTCCCTACAAAGGAATTTGCGGATATGTATACTCCGGAGGAGATTGGAGAGTATCCATCGTTCAGAGATACTTTATCAAATCAGCCAGATGTTTTCCGCATGGAACTCAGCCATCCCATGAGTGAAGATGGAGAATGGATAAAAATACCGAATCCTCTTCCTTGGAAGGATTGGCAGAATATACTTGCTCGCTGTTATGCACATATTACGATGATTGATGCAGCAGGTGGAATGATAATCGATAAGATCCGCTCTCTTGGACTGGATGAGAATACGCTCATAATCTGGGCCACTGATCATGGTGATGCAATAGCAAGCCATGGCGGACATTTTGATAAAAACAGCCATATGAGCGAAGAAGTTATGAGGATTCCTCTTGCAATGAATTATAAAGGCGTTATTCCTGAAGGAACAAAGGATGATCATCTTGTCTTCACTTGTGATATCCCAGCAACTATGATGGATGCTGCGGGGTTATCTTTCAAGAAAGGCTGCGATGGGAAATCGCTATTACCGCTTGCAAAAGGGGAGAGTGTCAATTGGCGTGATAGCCTAATGTGTGAAAGCTATGGGCATGGTTATGGTTGTACGATAATCAGTCGTTTGGTCTATAAGGGTAAATACAAATACGTAATAACCGAAAATGATCTCGATCAGCTTTATGATATCGAAAACGATCCATTCGAGATGGATAATCTTGCCGTGAAAGAGGAATATAGAGGGGAGATAAAGATAATGCAGGAAGAACTTTGCAAACTCCAGATAGAGAACAAAGATCCTATCTCTTTAGAGGATTTGAAGAAAACTATTACAGGGAGGCGTCTTTGAGAAGGGAAATAGGTTTTTGTCCGACACTTGCCTGTGCAGATTATCTTAGAGTTGCAGACGAGATTACTATCCTCGATCGTTTTGGAGCCAGAAGTTACCATATAGATATAATGGATGGCAATTTCGTTCCAAATTACTGTCTTAACTTTGATTATCTGAAAGCTATCAAAGGATTCACATCAACCCCGTGCGATGTACATCTTATGACAACAGAAGTTGAGAGAGATATCAAGGAGAGTGTAAAGTGCGGTGCAGATGCCATAGCTTTTCATGTATGCAGAATTGATCTGGAAATTCCTTATCTTCTTGCCCTTATAAAAGAGAATGGGAGGAAAGCTGGACTTGTTCTGAATCCGGAGGAGCCGGTGGACGTATTATCTCCTTTTTTGCCATTTCTGGATTATGTGATAATCATGGCTGTGAAACCTGGGTTCTCTGGACAGAAATTTCTCATTGATACCTATGATAAAATTTCAGAACTCAATATCCTGAGAGATACATCGGGACTGGATTTCAAAATCATGGTTGATGGTGGAATAAATTTCGATAACGCCTCTAAATGCATCTCTTGTGGAGCAGATGTTCTTGTTGCAGGCGCTCTCTGTATTTTCTCCCATATTGAAGGACTTGAAAAAGATACAGCCCGATTTATGAGATGTTTGGAATGAAAAAGAATATGGTGACAATTAAGGATATTGCATCAAAGGCTGGAGTCACACCTGCAACGGTTTCAATGGCGTTGAATGGCAAGGATTCTGTTTCTTCCAGCACAAGAAGGAGAATTGAACGTATTGCGAAGGAGCTTGGATACTATCCTAGTGCCACAGCAAAAGCCCTTAGGACGAGTAAATCAAACACCTTAGGTTTGATTGTGGGAAACCTCAAAAATGATTTCTTTCTGGATATCATATATGCAGTCGAGGAATATGCTTCAAGCCGTGATTATGTCATCTTTGTCTGTGATGCAGAGCGAAATAGCGAAAAGGTTGTATCATCATTAAGGGCCCTTGCTGCTAGAGGCGTTGATGGCATACTTATCTCAATAGGCTTCTATCCTGATAAAGCGTTGGAGGGAGAGATTCAGCGAATCAGCAAAGAGGGTATTCGTGTGCTTTCCTTTACATCTGCTGTGAGTATGGAAGGTGTTCCGCTTGTGGATCAAGAAGAGGTAAGCGCAATCAATGAATTGGTTGATAGGATAGCTTCTCTTGGACATAGGAAGGTTGCAGTTATTTCCTCTCCAGTGGGTTCTTGGATATACAACACCAGATTCCAACAGCGCATTAAAAGGGCAATGGAGACAAGAGGAATATATTCTGATGATTTAGTTTTCTTCTCGGAAATGAACTCTGATGCGGGGGAAGCTTGCGCAACAGCGGTGTTATCAAAGCATAGCGATATTACAGCATTTATCTGTGTTAATGACTTAATAGCTGTTGGGGTGATGAAAGCTGTTCGGAAAGCAGGGTACCGGATTCCTGAAGATATCTCGATTGTTGGTTGTGATGGTTTGCTTCTTTCATCACTTGTTTCTCCTGCTCTTACTACAGTCAGACTCCCTAGATACGAAATGGGGCTTGCAGGATCCAAGATTATGAT
Source organism: uncultured Spirochaetaceae bacterium (assembly GCA_964623005.1). Classification (GTDB taxonomy): domain Bacteria; phylum Spirochaetota; class Spirochaetia; order Sphaerochaetales; family Sphaerochaetaceae; genus Ornithospirochaeta. Next base: position 1,165 of record CAZURL010000061.1, on the reverse strand, counting down.
TGAATGGTTGGATGAAGGGCATAATAGTTTCCCGGATAAAACGCTTATAGTTAGCAGTATTATAGATGGTGAGACGCTTGCAAATGCTAGAAAGGAGGAGAATATATGAACATAATCATAGGGTGCGATCATGGGGGATTTGAACTGAAGAATGAGATACTGAGCCGCCTTAAGACAGAAGGCCATAACGTTACTGATATAGGTTGTTTTAGCAAGGAGGCAGTGGATTATCCTGATATCGCAGAAAGTCTTTGCGATAAGCTTCTTCAGGATAGTTTTGATTTTGGAATCCTGATTTGCGGAACAGGAATCGGAATATCTATAGCTGCAAACAAAATCGATGGGATCAGGGCTGCTCATCTTTCCGACGCTTATTCTGCTTCTATGGCTAAAGCTCACAATAATGCTAATGTTATAACTTTGGGTGCCCGGACGCTTGGAGTGGAACTTGCATGGACTCTTGTTCAGGCTTATATGTCTTCAGCCTTTCTTGGCGATATCCATCAGGTAAGAGTCGATAAGATTACTGCGCTTGAAAAGAGAGGTGAAAATACGAATGGGCGACTTTAAACTCTTTCTCTCTAGGTGATCTTTTCTTTCCAGCAGATCTTATGCAGTGCTTCAATACTCTAAAGTCATGTTTATCTAGGTTCATCTATATTTAGAAAGAATCTGTTCTTTGTACTGTTCAAGATTTTGTTGACAATGCAGTATATTTTAATATCATTGTACCTGTAATACAGGTCTACAAGTATCGGCAAATAGGAATAAATCATGAGGTTCAGGGATAAAATCTTGAAGCCTCAGGATAAGGAAGCGAACGTGAAAAGCGATTGTGCAAGAAAAAATTGGGCGCAGTTTGATGCTCTTCAGATGGGTACTCACTTCACCATGGATGACGTTACCAAGCCACAGATAATGGTAGAGGATGTCTTCGGCGATTCGCATCCCGGAAGCGTTCATCTCAATACTCTTGCGGAGCAGATAAAGTATGGAGTTTATCAATCGGGCGGGGTTCCCTGCATGTATCACACCACAGATGTGTGTGATGGCTGTGCACAGGGACACGATGGAATGAATATTGTACTTGCATCTCGCGAGGCGATATGTGATATGGTAGAGGTTCATGCTTCGGCCGTGCCATGGGATGGAATGGTGCTTGTTT
>CAZURL010000060.1:0-12240 GCA_964623005.1 uncultured Spirochaetaceae bacterium | reverse complement strand
TAGGGATTTTCCTTGTGAGCGCATGATGAAAGACGATGACTGTAAGATACCAGAGTATTGCAATGAAGAATGGTGAGACGTCGGATAGAGTGTATTCAACGCTCGATATCCCTTCTTCACCGAAGATAAGGAGGCTTTGGAGGTTGTCGAAGAACATGATCAGGGATATCAAGGCAGGAAGAACCCAATATACACCCTGACGGGAGAAGATGAAGCGTAGACAGGAAAGAAGGGCCATGAATGATAGAAGTAAAGCCCCTATTGGGATGATGTAGACGATCAACTTCTTCTGTCTCCTCCATCTCTATGATAGCATATTGCTATGAAATTGCACACGCCTACCGAGATGGAAGAACTCTTCAAGGAAAGGAAGAGGGTGAGGGAAGAAGATTCGCGCGGGCCGTATTACCGCGATACAACCGCTATCATACATTCTTCTCCGTTCAGAAGACTGAAACATAAAACGCAGGTTTTCTTTGCGCCTTCTAATGATCATATCTGCACACGGATGGAGCATGTCCTGCACGTTGCATCCATCGCATCCTCTATCTGCCGCCCCCTTGGACTTGATTCAGAGCTTGCCTGGGCGATAGGCATGGGCCATGATCTTGGTCACACCCCCTTTGGTCATGTGGGGGAGAGAATAATTTCAAAGCTATCGGAGGAAAGAGGGCTTGGACACTTTGAGCATGAAGTTAATTCGCTTCGCGTCGTGGACTTCCTTGCAGAGCATGGCAAGGGCCTTAATCTTACCTATGCAGTCCGTGACGGTATTGTCTCACACAATGGCGAAAGCCTGAGTATGAGGATCCATCCTACATTCAGGCTACGGGATCTTTCCTCAATAACAGAGCGCGAAGGGCTTATTCCTGCATCCTATGAAGGAGCTGTCGTTCGCTTCTCAGATTCCATCGCATACCTTGGACGCGACTATGAGGATGCAAAGCGCCTTGGCATATTGAAAGGCAAAACGCTTCCGCTGGTTGTGCGTGAACGCCTTGGCTCCACGAATGGTGAAATCATAAATACGCTGGTGAATGACATAATACAAGGTGCAAGCGAGGAAAATGGAATAGGGTTTTCTGAGGATATCTTTGAAGCGGTGAAGGTATTCAGCGAATATAATTATGAAAACATCTATAGATCGGAGATCCTTAATGGCTATACGCGCTACTTCACGCGTCTTCTGAGGCTGATTACAGACTATCTTGAGGAGCTTTATTCCTCCTATGGCCTCGATAAGAAAGGCTATATGTCTGAGCACAATATGCTTGCAGCAGGTTTCTGCAACCATATACAGGAAATGTATCCTAAGTATATCGAAAGAGAAGGCAGCGATAAGCGCATGATCATCGACTATGTTGCTGGCATGACAGATAACTTTGCACTCGATTGCGCTAATGAGATACTAAAACCCGATCATCTGAATGAGGAAATCGAGCAGAGCGTTACAGGACGCTGGTTCGATGCAGTGGATGGCTAGATGCCGTCTGCTATCCGCTCTATCTCCTTTACGAACTGATCGAGATCATCGAACGCCCTGTATACAGAGGCGAAGCGAACATAGGCAACCCTTGAGACAGGGTAGAGCTGTCTAAGCGTCTCTTCTCCGACTTCCTGGCTTGTAATAGTATTCTTGCTTCCTGCTATGCGGTAGACGTTATCCTCGATGTTCTTGAGTATTGCCTCAATCTCTCCCTGTGTGATGGAGAGCTTTTCTGTGCATTGTCTGATGCCCCTTTCGACCTTCCCTATATCAAAAGGCTGATGACGGCCATCTTTTTTGATGACCATGATCGGTTTCTCTTCGATTCGCTCATAACTCGTGAATCGATGGCCGCAGTTCAGGCACTCGCGCCTTCTCCTAATTGTTGTACCATCCTTGTTCGACCTTGATTCAAGTACTTTATCGTTATCTGTTCCACATCTAGGGCAATGCATAGAAAGATGTTATCACAATGAGTGTGAGAATTACAGAGAAAATCAGCGAGTATCAAAAATTATTGATAACGTCTTCTCCGTTTTGTCTCCACAGCAATTATATTGACTGCAAGGAAGAATAGCAGGAAGAGCGGGAAGACTGCCATCGAGGTTGCCCTTCCGATTGCACCGAAGATGGGAGGCATGAACATTGAGCCTACATAAGCTGATGCCATCTCAAGGCCTATGATTGCCGAGGATCCCTCTTCGCCGAAGTATTCCGGTGTCTGGTGTATCATCGAAGGGTAGATCGGCCCAAAGCCAAGGCCTAGGAGAAAAAGCGCGATTGGCGAGAATTGCTCAGGGATAGTGAGCGTGAGAACTATAGAAATGGCGATAAAGGCTTCTCCAATGGCAATCATCTTCCTATCCCCCATCCTCTCGCTGATGATTCCGGAGATGATTCTTCCTATAGTCATGCCCCAGAATAGAAGTCCAGCGCTCTGTGCCGCAAAGCTTTCGGAGAAACCGCGTGAGGATACAAGGAACGTTGCGCTCCAAAGCATCGCCGTATTTTCCATCGAGCAGTAGGAGAAGAAACCGATAAGCGTTGCGATTGCTCCGGGCTTTTTAAGTACGCTCTTCTGTGTAAGCGAGTTGGATTTCCCCTCTGTTCTCCCTTCGCTCTTCTTCTCTCCCTTCCAGAGAAAGAGCGTTGCAAAGAGAAGGATTGAAACGCAGAGCTGAACCGATCCAATGGTAAGATAACCCAGTCTCCAGCTTAGATTCCTGCTGAATATATAGGAGAGAAGGAATGGCCCAACTATCGTCCCCAATCCCCAGAATGCATGTAAGAAGCACATTGCGCGCGCCTTGAAATGCAGCGCTACATAGTTATTAAGGCCTGCATCGACAGCACCGGCTCCCAGTCCGAGCACGAGCGCAAGGAGCAGAATGAGCGGAAAAACGGACACAAAAGAAAACCCCAGAAGCGCAAGAGCTGTCATAACCACGGAGACAGCCGTTATGATTCCTGTTGAAAAACGCTTTGAAATCCGGGAGTAGTTGATTGAGCTGATTACCGTTCCAAGGCATACAATCATGCTTATGTAGCCTGCGGACGAGATTGGAACATTGAAGTCGAGATACATAACGGGCCATGCTGCTCCGAGCATTGAATCAGGAAGCCCTAATGATATGAATGCAATATAAATTATAATAACCAGCGCCAAAGTTGCCATAGTGAGAATATAACGCCAGAAATTATTATTGTTGAGGGGATATAACGGCATATACTATCAAAAAGGCGACAAGGCAATGATTATCACATACAAAAGGGATCTTACCGAAGTAATGGATGCAGGATGGAATTTCAGAGACGAGTGCGAGCTTTTTTACGCGCGCTCAGGTTCTGTTCGTCTGATTGCGTCCGATGGAATCCAAGCTTTTACGATCCGAGAAGGAGAAGGGGTGTTCATTCCTCCTTTGGTTATATCGAATATGGTTGCCTCCTCTGGCAGTGCGGTAGCCCATTCCCTGATATTCCCATCCGCAATCCTCTTTGAAGAAGGAGATAACATTGTTCCTTCTATCCTTTCCTCATCGCCGCCTTTTGTCTCGCTCTCCGCATCCTCTGCCATCACAATCGAGAGAGCGTACGCTGCATTGGAAAGCGATGCATTTCTTTCCCAGCTTGAAGCGGAAAGCCTTATTCTGAGTCTTATGGTCTCGATACTCCGCGAAATAGGACGGGGCGTGTGGACGGAAAGCACATCGAACGAGAGACTTCGGCGGATGATGGAGTATGTAAAGGCTCACTATGGTGAGAAAGTCACGCTTTCAGATATAGCCTCAAGCGCATTTGTCTCCGAGCGCGAGTGCCAGAGGATATTCGCTAAATCCCTCTCGGTCTCGCCGATGCAATATCTCATTTCATACCGCCTTAGAGAAGCCGAGCTTCTTCTGCGCTCCTCGGATCTGCCGATTTCCGATATAGCATATAGAACGGGCTTTGAAAGCTCCTCGCATTTTGCCTACAGCTTCAAAAAACGCTTTGGTATAACACCTAAGGAGGCTAGAAGGTTATGAGTTCTATACAAATTCGGTTAAAACGTTCCTGAAATCGAAAAAATCGACAATTGCCGAAGTAGGAGATCCATTTGACGATAAAGATATAAAGGAGGTTGGAATGCGCAAGTCTATTTCCATACTTTTAGTTCTATTCATGGCACTCTCTCTCTTCGCAGGTGGGTCAGGCGAGTCCAAGAACGATCAGATCGTGATTGAATTCTGGACACATGAGGATGTAAACAGACAGGCTCTGGAAGATCGATATATTGCAGAGTTCATGGAAACTCATCCAAATGTGACTGTCAATGTAACAAGACAGGCGGCGACAAAGCTCATCGAACTTGTTCAGACAGCATTCGCAGCAGGTGAAGGCCCGACGATGTTCAACCTTTCTATCAGCGATGAATATCCTTATATTGTTGCAGGTCGTGTGGCACCTGTTGATTATGAGGCTGCTGGATATGCTGATGCACAGGCTATCAAGGATGCTTATCTTGATGGGATGATTGATCCTGTCACGTATAACGGCGAAGTATACGGTCTTCCGCTTGAGCTGACAAACTGGAGTATCTTCATCAATAAGAAGGTCTTCCGCGATGCTGGTCTCGATCCTGAGGTCGATTATCCTAGGACATGGGAAGATATGGTTGAGATTTCTCAGAAGCTTGTAATCCGCAATGGCGATATCCTCGTACGCCGTGGTTATGACTTTAGATATCCATACTATCTTGAGACACTTGTTCCGATGGTTGAGCAGTTAGGCGGACAGCTTGTAAGCGATGATGGCACAGAAGCGATCATTGGCGAAGAAGCATGGGTAAAGGTTCTTACATTCATGCAGCAGTGGGGGCCGAATGGACTTAACCTTGGCTCTCCTACATATACCAATGCGCGTTCTCTCTTCAACAGGGATAACAATGATATAGCAATGTGTACGACAGGGCTTTATCAGCAGGCAAGGATCAAGGCCGATAACCCAGAGTTCTATGATTCAGGCGAGTGGATGGTTGTTCCATTCCCAGTATTCGAAGATGCTGTCAATGATGTAGCGGCTTGTTACTATGGCCACTACTACATGGTCAACGCCGATGCTGATGAAGCAACACAGAAAGCCGCTTGGGAGCTTATCGCATACATGCTTTCACATGGTGAGGAATACCTGACAGAAGTACAGCTTATCCAGCCGACAAAGGAACTGATGGAATCTGAGGCTTATCTGAGTATGCCGTATTCAGAGGTCTTCCTTGGTGATTTTGAAAGAGGCCACGTTGTTTACTACGGCGCTGCTTCTTCTGAATTCCAGGCTCAGCTGAGAAATGCTGTAGAGTCGGTAATGCTTCAGGGCGTGTCCCCAGAGCAAGCATACCGCAACCTAAAAGCGAATTGTCAGGAGATTCTGGACGAAGCTTGATAAGTTGATGACGCCCTGAGCAATCGGGGCGTCTATCGAGGAGGAAAAATTGAGAAAGAAAACCTACAGTATAGAGCGAAAACAGGCAAAGTGGGGTTTTGTATTCACGATTCCCTGTCTTGTCTTCTTCGCTGTATTCAGTTTCTATCCTATCATCAACGCATTTTTCACATCCCTTACCGATAGGCGTGCTATTGCTAGGACAAGCGAGTTTGTAGGGTTTGAGAATTACGTTTACATCTTCACAAGGGACAATGGAGGCTTCCCTTTCCTTAACTCGATACGGGCAACGCTGATTTTCACCATCGGAACCTTCATTCCGATGATCATCGCCTCTCTTTTGCTGGCAACATTCCTTATACAGCTCAGAAAGGATCGTTACCGTGGTTTCTTTCAGCTGATGTACTATACGCCAGCGGTTCTTTCCTCCGTCGTTGCCGCTGCAATCTGGATGATTATCTTCGATCCGAGAGGACTCATGAATCAGATTTCCAATTTTGTCATGCATACCAATGGCGTTGATTATAACTGGCTCGTTGATTCAAAAATGCTGCAGATATCAACGATGATGATTTACTTCTGGAAATATATAGGGTACTTCGTGATTCTCTTCATTACAGGACTTGCCGCGATTCCAAATACGATTTATGAAGCTGCAACTGTAGATGGTTCATCACGCTGGCATACGTTCTGGCATATCACGCTTCCTCTTCTAAAACCTACGACCGCTATGGTTTCGATAATGGCTATGCTTCAATGTCTCAAGACATTCAGTACCCAGTACATGCTCTATCAAGGAGGTTCCTCAAGATTTCCTATCGACGTCATAACAATGAACATCTACTTTACCGGAATCAGAAATGGAAGGCTTGGAAGAGCTAGCGCTATGTCGATAATACTCTTCTTTATCATGCTTATCTTCACATATTTGCAGCTACGTCTTAGCAAATCGAGCGAAGAAGTCGAGTACTAGGAGGCTATGATGAATAAATTCGTTGGCAAGGTAACTATCTGGGAAGTCATCATATGGATTATTCTGATAATGGTTCTCCTCTTCACCGTCACCCCGATAGTCTTCATGGTAGTTTCGTCTTTCATGGATTCAAGGCAGATTCTTGCAATGCCATTTTCGTGGATTCCCTCAAAAGAGTATTTTACATCATCCAGTAGGACATACTTCACGAATTTCTATCGTGCGATAATGGGCAATAACAATAACCCTACATTCTTCCGCAACTTGCTCAATTCGCTCATTGTTGCAATAACCGACAGCCTTACGACGGTTTTGCTCGCATCGCTTTGCGGATACGGTCTGGCAAAATTTAAGTTCAAGGGTAGAAACATCGTCTTCTTAGCGATAATGTCCACGATGATGATTCCTTTTGAGGCCATCATGATACCGCTTTACATGGTTGTCTCTGGCATGAAGCTCATCAATACATATCGCGGTATGATTGTTCCGTTCATGGTCTCTGCATTCGGCGTATTCCAGATGAGGCAGTATCTTCTGACCTTCCCCTCCGAGTATATAGATGCAGCGCGCGTTGATGGACTTTCAGAACCCGGAATCTATCTTAGGATAATTCTTCCAAACTCTACTCCGGTTATCGCGACGCTCGGCATCCTCTCGTTCCGCAACCAGTGGGATAACCTTCTCTGGCCGCTTTTGGTTGCACAGAGCGAAGCAATGAAGACGATACCGCAGTACATCACGAAGTTCAGCGAGGAGAAGATGACAGACGAGGGGGCCATGATGGCTTGTGCGCTTCTTGCATCGATTCCTATGTTTATCCTCTTCTTTTCATTGAGTAGGTACTTCCTCGGCGGCGCTGCTGTCTATGACTCAAGAAAGGGCTGAGCATGATATAATGAACGGGTGAGATATCGTCCGTTGCTGCTGATTGCTATTGCAATTCTGATACTTGTTTCTCTCTTCGTTATCCATGAAGAGAGAAATTCTGTTATAGCAATCGAGTATTGGACACATGCAGATGAAAAACGCTTCAAGCTTGAAGAACGATTGATTGACGAATTTGAAGCGCAATACCCTGATATAAAAATAGAAAGGCGCATCTTTTCCTCCTCAGAGCTTCTTGATTACGTTCCCTCCGCCATTGAAGCCGGTTCTGGCCCCGTGCTCTTCAATCTTCCATCGGAAGAGATCTCCGCAATGCTTTTTGAAAACTATCTTTCTCCCCTTGATACTTCCCTTGTTGATGTCTCTGCCTACATTGACGGGGCATTTGATGCAGTTACATATTCCGGTCACATTTATGGCATTCCCCTTGAATACACGAACTGGTGTTTATATGTAAACCGGGCAATGCTTGAGGAAAAGGGCTTTGATCTTCCTCGGACATGGGAGGATATCATGAGGATTGCAGAAGCGCTCTCCGAGCATGATGGAATGATTATCTCAAAGCGCATCTTTGACTTCCGTTATCCATACTATCTCTCGTTCTTCGTTCCGATGGTCGAACAGCTTGGGGGAAGCCTTTTCGGCCCGGATGGCACTCCGATATACAATGAAGAGGCATGGACAGAAGCGCTATCCTTCATGCAGGAGTGGGGGCCTAGTGGATTTAACCTTGGCTCTCCTACATATGTAAATGCCCGTACGCTTTTTAACGATGAAGGAATTGCGATGTGCCTTTCCGGACTCTATCAAGAGGAGCGAATGAAGGAGGAAAATCCCGAGTTCTATGATAGCGATCGCTGGTGCATCGTTCCCTTCCCTGTATTTGAAAATGCCGAAAACGATGTCTCTTCCTCTTCTTACCTCCATTTCTTCCTTGTAAATGCAAATGCCAGCCCAAAGGAGAGAAGGGCGGGGTGGCTACTTGCATCCTTCTTTGCCGAGCATGCGGAGGCGTATCTCGATGAAGTAGGGCTTATGATGCCGCTAAAGCGAATACTTGAGAGCGACAAGGTGCTTGAAAAGCCCTATGGGAATGTCTTTCTCGATGATCTCAGGCGAAGCCATGCTGTGTACTCCGGCCCATTTGCTTCTGAGATACAAAGCCTTATTGGAGACGCTGTTAATAGCGTGATGCTTCATAATACTGATCCGGAGAAAGCTGTCGCTTCACTCAAGGCCGCTATCGGATATCTCTTCTCCACTTAGTTCATTCCTGTACTCTGTTGGCGTTTTGCCGATGTACCTTCTAAAGAGCTTTGAAAAATAACCGGGACTTGGAAAGCCTGTATTATAGGCTATCTCAGAGATATTCATATTCGACGATGAAAGAAGCGTAAGCGCTTTGTTTATCCTCACGCCATTTAAATAATTGAGAAAGTTTATGCCTGTCTCTGCCTTGAATAGCGATGAAAGATGGCTCTCTGAAAGCCGTGTTTCCCGCGCGATATCCGAAAGGGAGATTGCATTCATATAATTCTTGTTGATGTAATCAATAGCTGTCTTGATGGAAAAGCTCTGTACATTGTCGGAAAGCTTTATTGCATCAGCATGGCGCATGCTCTTGATAGCATTATCTTCCTCGCGGATCTTATGCGAAAGATTCGACAAGGATTTCTCAAGCTCTTCGTCATCGACAGGCTTTTCGATGTAGTCAAAAACACCGAGCTGTATCGCTTTCCTCGTATATTCAAAATCTGTATAGCCGGAGAGTATGATGCCGTACGTAACTGCGGCGTCCTCCATCATTTTCAGCCCATTCTTTCCGGGAAGCTTTATATCTGTGACAACGATATCCGGCAGAAGAGAGCGTATCATGCGCTCGCCCTCGATACCATCCTTTGCAGACCCAACAACCTCAAGACCCAGCGCGTCCCAGTTTATTGTGTCTTTCAGTTCCTTGAGGACAATTTCTTCATCCTCAACAAGAACGACTTTAAGCTTCTTCATCTTCAACTCCTGGAATTGTGATCACAACAAAAGTTCCATTGCCCTTTTCCGATTCAATTTTCATCGAAAAAGCCTTTCCATACTTGAGTTCAAGTCTTCTATATACATTGTAAAGCCCTGTGTGCTGCCCATTCTCCAGCGACGCCATATCTGGAATATGATCAAAACCGACGCCATTATCCTTCACGGACATTATAAGTTTCTCGCCTTCCATTCTGATGCTTATGCCAATCTTCCAATCTCCGATCTTTTCGCTCAGCCCATGGGTTACTGCATTCTCTACAATTGGTTGGAGTATAAGCTTCGGCGTCTCGATATCCAAAAGCTCTTCTGGACAATCGATCGTATACTCAAGTTTTTCTCCGAATCTCAGCTTCTGTATGCTCAGGTAGCACTCCACGAGATCTATCGATTCCCTGATAGATGCGACAGGTTTCCTGTTGTCTATGGAGGAACGGAGAAGCTTTCCGAGCTTGAGCGTTGTCTGGTATATCTCTATCTCGCCATGCATCTTTGCAAGCGCTTTGATTGTATTAAGGGTGTTGAAAAGGAAGTGCGGATTCATCTGGCTCTCAAGCGCTTTTCTCTCCGCCTCCGCGCTCTTTGCTTCTTCCTCCCTCGTCTTCTCAAGAAGTCTCTCAATCCGTTTGACCATTACATTGAATGTAACAGCGAGTTCATCAAATTCCTTGATGCCGGTTCTTTCGAGCTTTGTCTCGAAGTTGCCTTTCTGTATGCTCTTCATGCTTTTTACAAGCGACCCCAGCGGCTTTGATATAGAATGGGAGAAGATCAGGGAAAGGATTACCGAAATCGTTATTCCGATTGCAAAGCAGATGAATACGATTATGGCCCAGGCTCTGGCGTTTTCCTTTATCACGGGATTTATATTCGTCGCCACAAGGGAAAGCGTTGTCCCGGCAATAGCGGCTTCATAGGTATCGTTATCTTTTTCCCTGTCTCGCAGAAAAGGAAACTCGGAATAATCGCCATAGCGCTGTGGGTGGATCAATGATATCGCAGTATAGGATTCGTTATCGATTAAAACAACGTCAGAGAAGAGATTGCTCTTATTTATCTCCGTTATTATATCATCTATCAGAACATCGATGATCACAAAGCCAGTGACACGGCCATCTTCTGAGAAGGTACGCCTGAGTATCGAAAAGAGCACCTGACGGCCATTTTCGATTCTATGGTCGTTTATGGAAATGATGCTTGCTCTTTCTCTCATTGTCCTCTGTCTGGCCAGCGTAATGATATTCGTGCTGTCCCACTCATTGTTATGGATCCTCAGATCATATACTTCCGGAAAGTCGTGTGTTGATACCCTTATTCTTCCCGAAAGCGAGACTATCGAGGCAATTGCCTTATACGTATCTCCTGCCATCGTGACGTATAGCGTGTTGTAGATATCCCTGAGAGAGTGTGATTGGGATTCAGGATCATCTTCTTCCAGAATGGAGAGGATAAGCGGGGATGAGGAGAGCATATAGGCTTTGTGCCTATACTCTTCTATTATATAGGAAAGAGCATCTGCATCGTGTTCAAGCGCGCTTTCTGTCTGCGCTATCAGCGCACCTTCCATTCCTCTGTTGAATTTCAGGAATGTATAGCTTACGAAGATAATGAAAGGAATGAACATAACGCATAGAAAATAGAGGATAAGCCTCAGCGATAGCGTTGTCGATACTCTTCTCATGTTTCGATTCTATCATGTGAGTCTTCTTCAAGGCCAAGAAAAGCAATGGGATTAGTGCTTGCAAAGGACATAATCTGATTATCGTTAAATGGTGAGTTCTCAAAAATGGAATAATACTCTGTGTAGGATTCGACTTTGAGAAGGTTGACGGAGAAGTCAGAGCCAAAGAGGATACGGCTTTCGATTCTCTTTCTCTCATTCTCCGGTTTTTCTTTCAGGAAGTTCGAAAGCTCCCTATAGAACTCCGCGGATGCACCGGAGAACGAGAGATCTGTATAGCAGCTGTCAAAGTCATTCACTAGAGAAATGATTGTATAGAACCATGGGCTATCAGGGAGCTTCTTCAACCTATTTGAGATCGATTGGATATTGTTCCTTGATGCTATTGCATACTGCTTTCCAAAATGTGCAAAGTCGATGACAAGATGAGGGTAGTTCTCAAGCACAGCCCTCCACCTTGCAGGATCTGTAAGCTTCCATGCCCTCTCTGCCGATACCCCTCTAAATCCTTGATCATCGCAGTGCGTAACGATAGGCACGCGGTTCTTTTCACAGAACTCATAGAGCTGACGATGCTTTTCAAGCAGTCTCTTATTATTCGGCCAAGGATCAAAGCCGAGCGGAGGATAGACCTTGATGCCATAGAAGGGCTTATCTGGAAGAGAATGATCTTTATGGAAGGTATGGGACGTATTGACGTATTTAGATAAAAGATCTTCGATATAGCGCTCAGAGTGAAGCGCTGGATTGATGCCTAGAAATGGATAGAACTCAAAAAGCCCCTCCGGCATTGAGTTGTAATATGTCCTGATACCTTCAATCGTGTCTTCAACATACGGCAAGAGCCTATCTGCCGCACTGAATGAATAGTAGAGCCTGTTAAGCCTTTTCTGATTATAAGAAAAGTCCATTACAAGCGGAACCATGATCATCTTATCGAAATCCATTCCTCTTATACTGAGCTTTCCATTGTTGATATAAGGCTCAAGAGGCGCATAGGATTCCTTCTTCTTTGATGAAAAGCGTCCTGCAAGATCGTTATGCATCATAACAAAGGTTTCTCCGATCGGACGCTCAAAGGCCATCAGCGTATTTTCAATAGTAGTAATAAGATTACTACCCTTGAAGAGCTGAGGTGTGAATATATAGTCCTGCGTTGCATTCGCAGCTAATAAGCCCGTTCCAGAATCATAGAATGAACTGAAGAACGTTGCAAAATTCGGATGATTCATCGTCATTGCATGAAAGTGGCAATCTGCGAAGTAGCGCATA
>CAZURL010000059.1:0-12664 GCA_964623005.1 uncultured Spirochaetaceae bacterium | reverse complement strand
CATGTTTGGTCTTTGGATTGGAGCATTATCCATGGTTCTTATTAATTCAACTTGCCATCTATAAAGACTCTAGGATTATGAGTGAAAGGTTATGGACAAATAAATGACGCTTCTTCCTCTATGACCTTTGCAATGATATCACTATCAAAGACATATGATATATGATCTTCCCCTTTTATTATCCGGAGTTTTGCGTTGGGAATAGAAGAGGCAATCTTCATCGTGTCCTCGAGTTTTATCATATCGTTCTCGCCAGCAAGCACAAGCGTTGGAACCTTTATCTTTGCAAGTTCTTCTTCTGTAATATGTGGCTCTCTGAGCATGAGAGAAATAAGCGGTGAAGGAGAGGCTTTATATTCCTTCTCAAAATATGCTTTCACCTCGTCCTTGAGGCCATCGGGTGTTGTATTTCCTCCCGCAGATACCAGAGCAGAAGGAAGTTCAGGATAGCGTGATGCAAGAAGCAGTGCTGTGATAGCACCATCGGAAAAGCCAAGGATAATCGGTTTCTCGATATCAAGTGCTTCTATAAACGCTTTTACATCGTCTGCGAAGATATCATAATGGAAGTCGCTTCCAGTGCTCTTACCATGCCCTCTCGTATCAACCAGATAGAGCGTATACTTCTTCTCAAGGATAGTCGCTGCTTTATTGAATGTCGTATGATCTTCTCCATTTCCGTGAAGGAGAATCATAGCTTTCCCTTGTCCGCGCTTTTCATAGAATAGATTGACGCCATTGACACGAATATTCATCGTTTTCCCATCTTCTCCATATATGCATTTTTCATATCGAGTTCAAATTCCTTATCTCTTTCATACTCTCTTCCTAGCACCGGAAGCCAGAGCGAAGGATCTTCCATGCAGAGATAGAAGAAGACATTCCTTTTGAAGTTATCGCTGAAAGCTCTGTACACAGTGCCGAACATCTTCTTCTTTGTCTCAAGAGGGTAGGAGAACTTTCCAGCGGCGGCTATTGTTTCCATCTCAAGCACTCTGCTCTCGGCTCCTCGTTCCCTGAGCGTCTTCATCACAGATTTCGTGAATGTAAGCGTACCGATGCTGATTGCATATACATCCTCAGGCGCAAAGCGTTTCTCAATCGCTTCTGCAATCCTAGGGTACTCTTCATCCCATCCCTTGAAATAAACCATTGGATGGATATGAAAGCCAACAAGAGATCCATTATCCCTTGCGCGCTCTGCATCCTCAAGCCGCTTTTCAAGGCTTGCTGTCAGATGCTCTTCCTTCTCTATGATTGTCGGTGCGTTAAGACTCCATGAGAAGAAGAGATTTCTTGGATATTTCCTGTCAAAGACATTTCTACTGCTCTTTGATTTCAGCTCTATAATCACATCCGGATGTTCCTCTGCAAAAGCCGTGAGCGCAGAGAGTGTGCCGTAATCATCACCTAAAAGCAAGGAATCAGAGGCCTGGCCCGTTCCTATGTGCCATACATCTTTTTCTATATCAAGGGAGAGAAGTTTTTCTTTAAGATTCTCAATGGTATGTATTTCATTCTCTGCATAGAATGCTTGCACAGAACAGTAAGAGCAGGAGAATGCGCACTGTTCAATTGGATCTAGCGTCTTTAAATTGCAGCACCTAGTCTTCTCACCATCAACAGGGCAGGGACAGCGACCGAGGACGAGAGGTTTATCAACAGGTTTTATGCCATGCTTGGCTCTTGCAGGTGTTGAGGGAAAGAAGGATGAGTAATCTGTCTCTTCGCTTTTCAATCGATCAAGATAGCTTCTCATTGCCTTTACATAGCTTTCACCCTTTCTTCCATCAAGGCGGCTATCGATCTTTTCATATGGCGCTATATCTAAAAACGATGATTCTTTCCACTGATTCAGATCTGCCTCTCCTTTCACTATCTCAAGCTTCTGGCTCTCGGTGAATCTGTAGCGTTCAAACAGGATTTCAGCTTTCTTTCTAATATCTTCTGGAAGATGAATGAAGAGGTCGTCAAAGGCTTTCATGCCATGATTGTACCACGCTCTTTTTCCTCTGTCATATTATATGAAATTGAATATAATAATGTTATTTAGGAATATAAATAATGCTTTATATTAATTCTGCTGAGCTGTTGTCCAAGTTCTTCCAGAAAGGTATCTTAATATTATGTCGGAAAAAGCAAGAGCAATGGCAAAAGAGCTACCGGATAACCCCGGAGTTTATCTGATGAAGAATAAGGAAGGCGTTGTCATATACGTAGGAAAGGCGAAGAACCTCAAACGCCGTGTTTCTTCGTACTTTCTTCCCGGCAGAAACGCAAAGACCGCTGCTCTTGTTGAAAAAATCGATACGATAGATTTCGTTATAACGGGCAATGAGTATGAAGCGCTCATTCTCGAAAACAATCTGATCAAGAAGTATAATCCGCATTACAACATTCTCTTGAAAGATGGTAAGAGCTATCCTGTAATACGCATAACAAATGAGGATTTTCCTCACATATTCAAGACAAGAAGGGTAGTGAGAGATGGCTCTAAGTATTTCGGGCCTTATCCAGATGCAACGAGGCTTGATGAGTATCTGAGGATGGTCGAGGATAACTATCCGCTTCGCCATTGCCAAGGGCAGCTCAAGATGCGTAAGACGCCATGCCTTTATCATCACATCCATAAGTGTTCAGCTCCCTGCATCGGTGCAATCGATAAGAAGGAGTATAACCGTTTTATCAAGGAGGTTGAGGATTTTCTCTCCGGTGATGATTCTTCACTGATAAAACAGGTTGAAATGGAGATGAATAGGGCGGCAAAGGCACTTGATTTCGAGACAGCTGCCCGTAAGCGCGATCAGCTTAAAGCACTCAATGTCATGCAGAAGAATCAGATGGTCGAAGACTTCTCAACAGATAGCAGAGATTATATCGCAATAGAGATGAGAAGCTATCTCTCGACGATCTCAATCATGCAGTTCCGTTCAGGCCGTCTCATAGGAAGGGCACTATACAGAGCAGAGTGTCTTTCCGATGAAACAGAGACGCTCCTTTCCTTCATGGTACAGTACTATAGCGATGGCGATAGTCTTCCTAATGAGATCTTTGTCTCCTGTGAAATCGATACCGAGCTTCTTTCGCGATACTTTTCCGAGCAGCTTTCATCCAATGTTTATATAACCACTCCTAAAGACGGAAGACACTATAGGATTCTCCGAATGGCTGCTGAGAATGCCTCTAGGGATGTTGAGAAGAGACTTCGTGAAGTTGATAACAGCGCTGCACTCGAGAAGTTGCAGGCCGAGATTGGACTTGCTACGCTTCCGCGACATATCGAGGGCTTTGATATCGCACAGCTATCGGGGAAATATACAGTTGCGTCCCTCATAGTTTTCAGAGATGGAAACCCCTCCAATAAGGAATACAGGCACTTCTCTATGAAGACGCTTGAGGGCAGGATCGATGATTTCCAGTCTATGAGGGAGGCGGTAGGAAGACGCTATCAGAGGCTGATGAATGAAGGCGCCCAGATGCCCGATCTATTGATGGTAGATGGTGGTAAAGGGCAAGTAAGCGCTGCACTTGATGCGCTCTCCGCGCTTGGCCTCGATTTCCCTGTTGTGGGACTTGCAAAGGAACATGAGGAGATAGTCTTTCCTGGAGATAGGGAATCTTTGCTTCTCGATCATTCAGACCCGGGTTTAAGAGTGCTTATCGCACTTAGAGATGAATGCCATCGGTTTGCAACGTCATTCAATCAGAGAATGAGAAGCAAAGAGGCTTCATTCTCGCTTCTTGAATCGATAGATGGAATCGGGCCGGAGCGTTCAAAGAGGATCATGCAGACATACGGTTCTGTTGAAGCAATACTCTCGCTTACGCCAAAAGAGCTTTCAAAGGGTGCAAAGATTCCTCTTCCTGTCGCAGAGAGAGTCCTGCATAAACTTAATTTCTAGATCTCAGGCGTCAATGGAAGCGGCTCTATAGTAATCGGCGTCTCCTGTCCTTTATCGATTATTATCCGATGAAGCATCGTTGTAAGGACAATCATCATAAGCTCAGTTGGTGTGCTCTTGAGTTCTGAATCAAAGCGACCGAGATAGGTGATGATGGTTCTGACCTCCGAAAGCGTATAGTTACTCATCGCTTTGAGCATCACTGGAAGCTCTCTTTTTCTGATGCCTTTTTCCCTGAATGATGAAGGGTAGGGGGAGATGTACTCTGCATTCTTCTCGATAAGATCCATCGATATACCCTTGCTTTTCATTTCGAGCGCCGCTTCTAAAAGCCTGAAACGCGATGAGATGATCGAGAATGCCCTTATCGCGCCATATGAATCGCTTTCGAGAATTGTCTGCATTATCAGCACAGCATGCTCAAGATTTCCTTCTGCAATTGCTGCAAAGAGCGTATAACCATCCTCTCCGCGTGTCTTGATAGCATATTGCTCTATATCATCGACGGTGATTGCTGTTTTCTCCGGCATTGTTGCATGGAAATAAAGGGAGAGCGAGTTTACAAGATTCTTCATATCCTGCGTGTTGTTCTCGGTAGAGAAGAGTATTTCCTCTATTGCCTCAGGCCTGATTGAAAAACCTTCTTTTCTGAATGCATTTACGATCCACTCCCTCTTCTTATTTTCGAACATCTCCCAGAAGATCTTTATGCCAGAGTCTCCGATTCCCGAAAGTATGCCTTGGGGAATCTTGTTCTTGCTCTTTTCCGAGGATACGATTATGACTTCTGCATCGCGCTGTCCGGATTTAAAGAAATCAATAAGGGCTGCCGTAATACCATCACGGTCGCTTCTGTTTTCATACTGCTTGATCACAACGAAGCGGAATGATGAGAAGAGAGAACTCTGCAAAAGCACGGAGCCTACATTCTCCCCTGTATCATCGCCAACGTAGAACTGATGTATCTCCGCATCGGGATGTTCGGAGAGTATCCTTTTTTTCTCATCGCGGAGAAAGTCGTTCTTCTCTCCCTCTTCCGGCCCTAGAAGCAGATAGTTCACCTATATTCCCTCCTGATTGCTAATAAAATGCCATGCACCGTTACATTAGCACTCTTTCGTTCTCCCATTATCTCATTGTCTGGAATCAGAAGTACATAGTCTGGAAGCTTTCTATATCGTCTGAGTTCCATTCTCTCATTATTGCCGCTTGCATCTGCAAGGACAATATCGTCATTTTTCAGATGGGAAGTATCCTTGGTCATTATTGCAATATCGCCAGGGATTATTCCGGCCTCCTTCATGGACTCTGAGGTCACTCGGAACGCATAAAGCTCGGAAGAGCTGAGGCCTTTCTGGACGAATGTCGTTCCTATAGGGCTATCGCCATCAGGGTGGATTTCTCTCTCATAAAGCGGTATTGCAATATTCTCCCTCTCATTCCGCTCATCCTCAGAGAGTGCGATTGCACGCGACATGCCGCTCTTTTTCGTAAGATATCCCTTCTTTATAAGCGCTTCGACTGCATAATAAGCCGCGGATGGCGAATAGGAAAAAGCTTTCCCGATCTCCTCATAGGAGGGAGCTATTCCATCATCTTCGCTTTTCTTTCTTATGAAAGAGAGAAGCTCTTCCTGCTTTTTGCTCAGTTCTTTCATTCTTGTTCAAAGCGCGACATAAAGAGATCTTCCATCGCTTTTGCCGCTTCTTCTTCATCGCGTCCTGCGCAGGTGCAATGTACAATGGTTCCAAACGTTGCACCGAGAGTGATGATACCCATTATAGACTTAGCGTTGACCTTCATCGTCCCGATTTCGAAGAAGATATCTGAATCAAAGACAGCGGCTGTTTTGGCAATAACCGCCGCAGGACGCGCATGGATGCCAGCTCTGTTCAATACCTTTAGATCCTTACTGATCAAGACCCGACTCCTCTGTATCGTCGCTAGAGAAATACATTCTCCTTGCCGTCTCGCTCTCAAGCCATTTCAATACGTTCTGGTCGAACTCTCTGGAAGAGTAGTAGCCAAGTGTCTTCAATCTCTCATTCCTTGCGGCTGTTTCAATAAGCATCGGGACATTCCTTCCCGGTCGGACTGGCAGAACGATCTTCGGGATAGTTACGCCAAGATAAGTCGCAGTAAGGCTATCACCGATGCGTTCATACTCTTTAGTGCTATCCCATATCTCAAGCTCAACGGAGAGCTGTACCTGTTTCTTCTCCCTGATTGCCCCGACGCCGAAGAGATTCGATATATTGATAATCCCAAGTCCCCGTATCTCCATGTGGTGGGCAAGCATAGGATTCTCTCCTGATCCGATGAGATAGTTATCTGAGATATTCCGGAGCTTTACCGTATCGTCGCTTATCAAACGATGTCCGCGCTCTATAAGCTCAAGCGCTGTTTCGCTCTTTCCAACCCCGCTATCCCCGGTTATAAGAACGCCTACGCCAAATACTTCGATAAGAACCCCATGTATTGTGACTGACGGGGCAAAGACCTCACCGAGCATCGAGTATAGAAGACGAGAGAAGTCCGATGAGCTTAAAGGAGTCGCAAGGATCGCTGTCGCATTCTTCTCCGCAAGCTCGATAAAGTGCTCCGAGGGCTTATAGCCACCGATAAAGATTATGCAAGGGGGATGGAGCGCAAAGACTTTTTCAATGTTCTCATATTCATTGCGCTTCTCCAGAAGTTCTATATAAGACTCTTCATGGCGTCCGATCAGCTGAAGAGATGAGGCAGAATAATCGGTGAAATAACCTGCAAGCGCAAGCCCTGGCCTTGAGATCTTCGCGCTCTGTATAGTCCTTGATAGACCAGAGCGTCCTGCAATGCATTTCAACTGTAATCTATTGTGTTCTTTTATATCGAGATCAAGCAGATCGAGGATTGTAAATTCCTTCATGGGCAGAGTATAGCACAGGGCGATAAAAGTTCATAATAAAAGCGGGCCAGCGCCCGCTCTATCATAGACCCATGGTCTTTTCTTTTTCCTTTTTAGCCGAAGCTTGTATCTTGTCGGCTAAAAGCTCGATACCTTCATGTAGTTCATATGCATCCTGTGAAACTACTTTTTCTTTCTTCCATGTAAAGTGAAGTGTAGCATCTAGATGAAAACCGATGCCCTTCGCTTCTTTCCTTGCAACGATGTCCAGATCTTGGAGATAATCATCGGCAAAGCTGAGTTTTTTGAGCTTCTTATCAAGGAAGTCTCTGTCTTCTTCATCTGGGGTGAAGCCGATACCTCTGAATGTCAGATTCATAGCAGTCCTCCTGTAATCAAAGTATAACGCAGATTTCCTATATCGACAAAAAGAATCGATATGTCGATTTTTCGTACTTCTTATCAATTCGGTCTGTCAAAGGATGAACTGATATCCAACTCCTTACGGTATTTTGCAACGGTACGGCGCGCCGCCTTTATCCCACGCTCTGCAAGGATATCGCTGATCTTCTGATCGGAGAGCGCCTTTCCCGTATTATTTTCCTCGATTATCTTCCTGATAATCTCTTTGACAGCATTCTTCGAGTAATTCTCTCCATCGGAGGATGCAACCTGACTGGAGAACATGCTTCTTATCGGATAGATGCCGAAATCCGTATCGATGTATTTTGACGATGCAAGACGGCTTATTGTAGCCTCATGTACGCCCACATCTTCTGCCGCATCCTTCATAGTCAGCGATCTCAGATACAAAGGCCCCTTGATAAAGAAATCATGCTGTTTTTCCATTAAGAACGCACCGAGGCGAAGAAGCGCTGAGCTTCTTGCATCTATTTGATTCTGTAGGTTCTTGGCATTTGCAATCTTCTCCTTCAAGAATTTCGAGGCGTTTTTGCTATCCTCTCCCTTGCTATGCTTGAGGCTTTCTTGCATCTTCTCGTAGCTTTCATCGATTTCAAAAGAAGGAATTGCATCCTTGCTGAGTGAAAGCGTAAGCTTGCCATCTACCATCTTTATCGAAAGCTCCGGTGTTACAAGCTCCTCATATTCGCTTCCATAAGCTCTTCCCGGAAATGGCGTGAGCGTCTTCAGAAAACTGGAAAATGCCTCCACGTCCTCCTTTTCTGCGTGCAGTGCCTTTGCAACCGCCTCCATCTTTCCCATGCGGAGATTATCGAGTTCATTATAGACAAGTCGCTTGAATTGCCTAAGCTCTTCGCCTTTCATTCCCTTGGCTTCTGCTTGGAGTACGATGCTTTCCTTCCAATCCGCAGCTCCGATACCCGCAGGCTCAAGAGAGCGAACTACAGAAAGCGCAGTTTCATATAAAGGTTTTTCAGAATCCGGCAGTATGGACTCTGGATCCTCTGGAAGAAAACCATTTCGATCCAAGCTTGTTATGATCGTTGACGCCGCTTTTGCTGTGCGTTCATCAAGCTTCAAAAGCCCAAGCTCTTTCAATAGGTGAGTCTTGAGGTCTTCTTTTTCTCCGATCATGCCCTCTATCCAATTAGATCGTTCTTCGCCATCGTAGGCTTCGCTATCTGAATAGCTTTCCCTGCGCTCTGTCTCATGTCTATAGCGCTCGGAGAATGCTTCGTATGAAGGCTCTTTATCGTGGAGTATCATTACGGGATTTGTTTCAGCTTCTTTCTCTATCTTGTCCTTTAGTTCTTCAGCAGAGAGGGTAAGTGTCTCCATGGTCTGTAGCAGCTGCGCATTTATCTTTAGCTGCTGTTTCATGGAAAGGTCTATGCCGAGTCTGTTATCCATTAGCTATCCTTGTCGAAATCCCGTCCGAAGTAAATTTCCCTTGCTCTCTCATTATTGAGTAGCTCTTCTTTTGTACCTGACACAAGTATCTCACCATCGGAGATGATATGTGCAGTTGTTGTTATTTCCAGTGTATCACGGACATTGTGGTCAGTGAGAAGAATACCTATGCCGCTATCTGCAAGACGGCGGATTATCTGCTTGATCTCATATACGGCCTTTGGGTCGATGCCTGCAAATGGTTCGTCAAGAAGCAGGAACTTCGGGCTTGTTGCAAGCGCTCTTGCAATCTCTGTTCTTCTTCTCTCTCCGCCGGAGAGCGTATAGCCGTATTGTTTTCTGACTTTATCGATGCCAAATTCAGAGATAAGACGCTCAAGCATCTCACTCTTTTCCTGCTTTGTCATGCTTTTCTGCGTCTCAAGCACCAGCTTTATATTATTCTCAACTGTCAGCTTCCTGAATATCGAGGCTTCCTGCGGAAGATAGGCGAGGCCGAGCTTTGATCTTTTATGCATCGGTAGATCAGTTATCTCGGTCTCATTTATGACAACATGGCCGCCATTTGCTTTGATAAAACCAACGATCATGTAAAAGGATGTGGTTTTCCCTGCGCCATTTGGCCCCAATAACCCTGTGATATCCCCAGAGGACATAGAGAAGGTCACGTTCTTTACAACGTGTTTCCTGCCATAGAACTTTGAAAGATTTTCAGCCCTTAGCTCAGCCATTTATATTTCCTCTGATTCTTCCCTCAAGCAATATTGAATCGGTGTTGAGATCTACGCGGATCACTTCCGCACCATATTCATCGCCATCCCAGTATACGGAGGCGTCGCCTCTAAGCTCAAGGCTATTAGCGGAACGAGAGAAGATAACACTCTCTGCACGGCACCGCATTGCGCCTTTATCAGTATCCTTGAGAAGCATCACGCTTTTATCGAGCCTGAGACGTTCTTCATCGAGGCTGTATTCCAGAAAAGCGCCGGTTGCGCTGACAGCGTTCACTACATCCTCGATCTCGTACCAAGAGGATATAAGGAGCCTTTCATCGTTTCTATCGTAATAGACATTCGAGGTCATTATCGAGATGCCTCTCTCATCATCTACGATTGTTGCATTCCCATTGCATTGAACCTCTCTCCAGCCATTTCCAGAGAGCACTATCTCCATTGCGGATATCTCAAGCGAGCCGACCTTTACCGTCGCTCCATCGGAAAGCACAACGTTCTCGCGTCCTTCTCTAAGGACTATGGAACTCTGGCCTCCACTGAAGCTTATCTGGCTCTCGTCAGCTCCAAAGAGAGAAGAAATGCAAAAAATGAGTGCGATAATGGTAATCAGCGTCTTCATAGATTGAATATTCCTTCTTTCACGTTTCTGAATGAGTAGGCGTCCTCCCTCAGATCCCCTCGAAAGCCCGTGCCGGTGAAGATACCATCCTCTGATTCTACATAGACATCTCCATCGGCTACTACTTCATCCGTTGACGCCGAGAAGCTGAGCTCTTCCGCTTCTATCCTCATTCCTGACCTCTGCTGTTCAAGCACCACCGATCCTGTAAGATCCATCGATCTATCACCTGTGTTGATATCTGCATAGTCAGCGCGCCCTATCAGTGTGATATTCCCCTCCTCATCATACTGGATAAAGCTGAGGTTTTCAGCTGTCGCCCTCTCTGCTTCGCTGTAGAACGTCATACGATCGCTTTCGATATAAATCGGCGCTTCTCCGCTCTGCCCGAGCGTGTATCTTGCACCTTCTAGGATTATATCAGGTCTTACCTGTTTTTCCGTTTCTTCTTCTCGCTCCTGAACAAAGGAACACGATGCAAGGAGAATGAGAAGAAGCGGTATAAGCCGTTTCATCGAACTTTCCTCAACACCTTCGGCATATATTCCTTCTTCTTCCAATGGAAATAGATTGCAGATATTCCAAAGCCGAGGGCAACGCCGATTATTGCCGAAATGAACTTCACGCCATCAGCAGGGGAGAGGAGTGAACCAACGAAGTATCCCGGAAGAAACATCAGCAGAGGAAGTCCAAGCGACATAAAGATAGAGAAAAGCGTCTTTGATGATGGCATATCAATCTCGGCAACATCTCCCTCAGAGAGCTTTATATTCTCCGGATTGAGAACTTCAAATGTCGTATTTTTCGTTGTGCAGAAAAACGACCCCTTGCATCCTTCGCACGCACTTTTATCGCAACCTGCGATAATGGATTTGTCAGATTGCAGGATCGTTACTTCCCGTTTCATCCGTCTTCGCCTCCGGACATCTTATCTCAAGATGCTTAGATATTCTCTTAATGGCAATACTCTTGCCGCTTTCTTCATCGATTTCAACGACAACCCCTTGTATTACACCGTCTCTCCAGCACTCCTTGCTGCGAATCGGAAGCTGTTGCCTCAGCTTCGATATCTCCGTTGCAGGATCAAAGCCCCCAACAGACATCAATGATCCGACTCGTCCTGTGTCGCTTATATAAGCAAGGCCTTTTTCTGTTACCATCTCATCTGCGCTGAGCACCTTTGTATGCGTTCCGATGACAGCCGCAGCTCTTCCATCGAGGAAGAAAAGCATCGTTCTCTTCTCTGCACTCGCTGCCGCATGGAAATAAACAACGGGAATGATCCCAGGCTCTTTCTCTTCAAGCTTTTTCAGAAGCGAATCGATCGTAATGAACGCATTCTGTAGATTCTGCCTCTGCAGCAATGCATTTCCTTGAAGACTGATGAATACAAATTTCTTTCCGCCGAGCGTGGTGATCTTATAGCTCTTTCCAGGACATCCTATAGGATAATTAGCCGGGCGGAGAATAAAGCTTGAGTGGGCGATGAAATCGACCATATCGACTTTATAGAACAGCTTCTCTCCGCCTGTTACAAGATCAATGCCAAGCTTTGAAAGCTGGATTGCATGTTGCTTTCCCAGACCAAAGCCATTTGTCATTCCCTCACCGTTGGCAACGGTATAATTTATCTCATACTCTTCTTTGAGAGAACTAAGCCCGTTCTTCAGCGCTGTGATTCCCGGCCTGCCTGTTATCTCTCCGAGCAGTAAAATTCTGACCATGGCTAGAGAATACAGTATCAACGAAATTTTGTACAACCTCGTACCAAAATAGCCTATCAGAACTTTTCAAAGCACAAGCCTTCTAACTATCCTTCATCCAGACTTCGAGGAAGACTTTCGCGCTTCTGTTCATCTCTTTCATGAATGCAGAGGTGTATTTCTTCTCAAAATAACGGTCTGCATATGTTCCGGTATTATTGAGTGGGAGCGTCTTGTTTTTCCTTGAATATTCTTCCTGATTCCTATACATGGCAGATAGCCTCTCGCCCGTCAGCTCCGGATATTCATCCGTAAAGTAAAAGTCTTCATTATTCGGACGCGGAAGATATTCAGCCTTGATCTCTTCCTTCGGATACCCCAGTACAAGAAGACAGGCAGGAGCTGCATACTCGGGAAGATGAAAAACCTCTTTCACCGTTTCATAGTTTTCGATGATGTCTCCGATATAACAGGAACGAAGACCTAAAGCCTCCGCTGCCAGAACGCACGTCTGAGCCGCCGCAAGCGCATCTTGCATACCGAGATGGAAATCTCCAAGGCCCGGCTTTCTTATCGATTTATTGAATTTCCCCTCACAATCAGAAGCCTTGAAATATTCAAGCCATTTATGTGCGTCGGAAAGGAAAAAATAGACAAGTGGCGCCTTTGCAATGAAAGCTTGGTTATCACAGGTTTTGGCAAGCACGGCTTTCTTTTCAGGATCAACGACTCTGATCATAGACCATAGTTGCATATTACCGCCGCTTGGCGCTCTCAGCGTCATCGTCAGAAGCTTCTCTTCAACGTCCTTTTCAACGCTTTTTGTAGAGAATGTCCTATAACTTCTTCTTTTGAGTATGACATCTTCAAACATAGCTCTTCTCCTATGTCCTGATAATATACAATTTTGAACGTGTTTAGAAATACATAGATTCTGAAAGTAAGAGAAGCTAAAATCTTCTATCCTTACATCCCAAATGGAATAC
>CAZURL010000058.1:0-13466 GCA_964623005.1 uncultured Spirochaetaceae bacterium | reverse complement strand
ATATCATTGTTTCATTAAGCCATTGCATTAGGACAATGAAGGGCTTTTGCAGAATCAGAAATTGATGGATACGCATTGAAGAAACATATTGGTGCGATAGGTATTTGATGCTAGTGTCTTAATATACTCAATTCCAAAGGAAAGGAAACAGACGCCATGATTGAGCATGCAGCAAGCAAAATCTATGCTGCTATGATGTGTATGCAGATGCGAAACTCCCGGGCGTGTTATGCGGCTTGGGCGGCAGTCTTTAAGTATCTCTTCATTACGGATTGCCCCATAAAATCAAGCCTAATACCATAAGACTCTCTATTGGTGCAGATCATATAGATGACATCATTAATAGCAACGAGTAATCAGATGGAAAAGCAAGTGGAAGTGTTGCAGAAATAACGAAAAGAGGGAAAGATAATCGTCGTATTTTCCAAATCCATAGGAATGTTATCTTTCAACATTATTTTTAAAGGAAAATAGATTTACGTGTCTGTCTGATATTCTTGACAGGAAATGGCGAGCCATAACATCTTTAAAGAATAGCATCAAACGACAAGGAGTTGATTATTATGAGCGTTTTGAATACACCATTTCGCTATGATTATGTAGGCAGTTTTCTACGGCCAGAAGCGTTGAAGAAAGCTAGAGCCGATTTTGAAAGCGGTGCAATCGGTAAAGATCAGCTAAAAGCTGTTGAAGATCAGTGCATAACGGAATTAGTGTCGAAACTGAAGTCCCTCGGATACCATGTGATTACCGATGGAGAGTTCAGGCGATCTACCTGGCATCTCGATTTTATGTGGGGATTCGATGGCATTGAGCATAAGAAAACAAAGACAGGGCTTCCGTTCCATGATGAAGCTGCGATGATTGATGATACTTATATCGTCGGAAAAATCCAGCTTTCAAGCGAACATCCCTTTGTTGACCATTTCCGTTTTGTGAAAGCACTAGAGGATGAGAATACAATTGCAAAACAGACAATTCCTGCTCCTGCTCAGATGCTGGCTCAGTTCTGGATGCCTTTCAATCGTACAGAAACAGAAAAATACTATACTTCCATTGAGAGTCTTGGCGAGGATATCGCAGAAGGGTATATAAAAGTCCTCAATCAGCTCTATGAAGCTGGTTGCCGCAATGTCCAGCTCGATGATTGCACATGGGGTATGCTTGCAGATAAGACCGGCTACCTTGCATATGGTATAACACCGGAGGAAATTTCCGATGTACAGAAATTCCATAAAGAGCTTAACAACAAAGTCATTGCCAACGCTCCAGAGGCAATGATAATCAATACACATGTATGCAGAGGTAATTTCCATTCAACTTATGCCAATAGCGGCGCCTATGATCCTGTCGCGGATATTCTCTTCGGTGGAGAGAATGTAAATGCGTATTATCTGGAATTTGATGATGAACGCTCTGGTGGATTTGCACCTCTTGCAAAGGTGAGCGACGATAAGAAGGTAGTCCTTGGCCTGATTACGACAAAATTTCCAAAACTGGAAGACAAGAAAGATGTTATTGCTCGTATTCATGAAGCAGCTAAATACATTCCGCTGGAAAGACTGTATCTGAGTCCTCAGTGCGGATTCGCATCCTGTGAAATCGGAAATAAGCTGACTGAGGAAGATCAGTGGAAAAAACTTCAGCTTGTAAAGGAAATCGCTGAAGAGGTTTGGAAGTAATAAAACTATAAGCTATGCCTGCCCTGATCAGATGGGTGGGCATGGCTCAGTTTAGCCCCATTCAACACTTTATAATCCTTAGAGATAATAATTTTCTTTTTATTGATTTTCCTCTATGTGAGCCACTTAATATTGGCAACAAATTCTAGGTGCACATAGAGAATCTTGAAAAGAATAGTAAGAAGAAAGGATTCGTACCGGCGACCGGACTTGAACCGGTATGGGTTGCCCCGGCAGATTTTGAGTCTACTGTGTCTACCAATTTCACCACGCCGGCGAAAATCGCAATTATGATAGCAGATTGTCGCTTAAACCTTCAAGCTCAGTTGAATATGAATTTTGTTTTGATTTATTGTATTTCCATGCAAAAAAGAATCATAGCTCTTTTGCTCTTTTTGATTGTGTCAGCATCAGCTATCTTTGCTTTTGATGATTCCATGGCATATTCGATTTTTGTTTCTGACATCCCAGTAACATATGGGGATGAATCTTTTCGTAATAGGATTCTCGAGCGGACGAAGGGCGAACGCGATCCGATAGGGCTTGTTCTCACTGGTGGAAGCGCAAGGGCTATTGCTCATCTTGGTGTGCTTCAATATCTCGAAGAGAATGATATCATTCCAGACTTCATAATCTCTAACAGCATGGGATCGATTATCGGAATGCTTTATGCAGCAGGATTTTCTGTTGATCAGATTATGGATATGCTTCTTTCTTTCGATATTTCCTCTCTTTTCTCTGCAACATTTCCTGTTCAGGGAGGATTTCTCGAACCTACTGGACTGGAAACGCTTTTAAGAACCATCGTCGGAGATACACGCCTTGAAGATTTGGAAATACCTGTTATGGTTGTCTGCGGCGATCTTGTTACAAAAAGAGAGATAAGAATCTGTGAAGGCAATTTCACTGATGTACTTCTTGCATCCTTTGCGCTTCCTGTCTATTTTTCACCGCGCGAGTACCGGGGGCATCTTCTGATAGATGGTGGTATAATTACGCTTGCACCGATTAATGCAGCCTATGAATACACCGATACGGTGATCATATCCACCACATTCTATAACATACCGACGCTGAATCTTCGCAATTTAATCACTATACTTAATTCCGCTTTTGATATCGGAAAGAATCAGAGAGTTGCCGCCGAT
The DNA here is from genome assembly GCA_964623005.1 of uncultured Spirochaetaceae bacterium. GTDB lineage: Bacteria > Spirochaetota > Spirochaetia > Sphaerochaetales > Sphaerochaetaceae > Ornithospirochaeta. The sequence continues at coordinate 10,636 of CAZURL010000058.1, read as the reverse complement.
ATGCATAATCATCCAGATTCTATCTGGATACGCTGCGATGTAGAGCAGGTCTCGTTTATGGATTTCAAACGTTCCGTTGAATTGGCGGAAAATGGATATAATAGTGCTGCTGCGGTGAAAGACGAACTCGCTTCCCTCCATCACTCAGGTGTAAGCGAAGAAATGAAAAATAAGCGTCTTTCATACGAGACTGCGTTTAAGTCAGCAATAAAAGGACTTAGATATTTCAATAGGATGGAGGCTGTATCCCCTTCCTATACGCTTGGACTCTGCTTTGAATCCGATCAGGGGACTAAGTATAGAAGGTTCCTTAATGATTCTGTAGACCTTGCTATTGATTTCAATTATCGATATCGTGGCTTCGAATCTGGCCTCTCTGTCGGCTTTGCCTTTGATTTCACTACGCCTGAGACAGCGGGGGTATATCCGATGATTGAAGGCTTTGTAGCTTATTATCTTTTAGATAACCTTAGATTCACATTGGAAGCTTCCTTCGATTTTAACCACAGTCCGTGGTATATCCCTGAGCTTTATACCAGAGAAGGGCTTGATTGGGTAATCTTCGCCTCTAAAAACAAGAAAACTGCCATAACATTCAGTGAAGCACTAGAGTATAGAACGGATTTTCAAGGCGATGATGCGATTGTCTTATCAACTTATCTTGATGGTAGGAATAACTTTGAGTATTTAGATACGGGAATATCTTTCGGATACCTTCTTCTTGCTGATGATATCCTTTTTGATAACCCACGTAATTTTGTTGATTTATCAGTCGATGTACGCATGATGCTGCTGCCACAGAGTTCAATCTATATCGATCTAGGTACTTTTACACGCCTTTCCTTGGGGCAGGGGAATATACCGCTGTTCCTTTCGGATGGATATACCAGCCCTATGATCGGAAAGAACAATGGTTTTGTTAAGGATGCGGCAGATATACATATGACGATGCTCTCTGTTGCGTTGGGATATGATGTCCCATTCTCTGCGACATTCGGTGAGTTCTTGATTCTTGAGGAGACGGAAGCCGGTATTTATTGTGATTTCCTCATCCGTGATAATATTTTCAGTGTTTCAACAGGCGTTGAGTTCCAGACAATGCTCTCCTTGATCGGCCTTGTTGACCTTCCATTCAGAATGAGGCTGGGGTATGACTCTTGGTCGGCTGGCTTTGCTTCATCATTCCTGATTGCTCTCAAGCGATGAGTGTTTCTCAAGCCATTTCTCATCATCTTCAGTCAAATCTGTGTTGATATCCTCATCGTCATCGCTGACATCATCCTTTCTGTCGATGACGATTTTCTTGAATTCCGGTTCTTCTGGAAATGCCTTGATAGGTTCTGCATCACTCCAATCAACGAAAGTGCCTGACGCGCTCTTCTCTACATTCTCGCAGATAACTCTTGCCGCTTTGGCTTTCTCTTCTCCCTTGATCGCTTCCTTCAATCTCGTTATATCCTCTGCATTATATACCGAGATATTCGAAAAAAGCGTATCTTCAGCTTTTTCCAGTTCTGTGATTGCTGCTTCGAAATTGCCATAGTGGAGGTGAACCATCGCCATATGCACATACGGGTCTGCAAACGTGGGATTTGCCGTATCAAAGATGGCGTATAGTGTTGCTCCTGCTAGATCCCAGCGTTCGTCTAGCATGTAGAGGATAGCCTGAGCATCGATGATTGCCGGGGATGAAGGATAACGCGGCACTGCCTCCTTTACAGTCTTTCGGTATGCTTTTCTGTCACCGGCTGTAAGGTAATAAACTGTAAGATTCACATAGACATTACGATCTGTCGATCCATCATCATCCTTTGCGCTTTCACAGAGCCTTATTGCTTCGTTGATATCATCATTGACGTAGTAATACATCGAAAGTGTGATCTTAGCGAGTGCTCTTACCTTCTTATCTTTGTTGTTGGTTATCGGTAAGAGTTCATTCTTAGCTCTCTCCATATCTCCATACTGCATGAGAATAGAGGCTGCGATCATCAGATAGTTCTGCGGCATACCTGCATCTATCGCTTTCTCAAGATATGCCACTGCTTCAGGATATCTTGCAAGATCCTTTTCCTTGATGATCTTCGAGGCTTTTCCGAAATAATATGAGCCGCGTGAGGACTTTATGAAGAGAGCAACAGCTATAAGAAGCGGTATGAGAATAATCGGTGCAGGGATTGAATCCACAAGCGATAGAGCAATTGCAACAACAAGCAGAACAATTGCAGGAATCTGCATGTATTTCTTCTTCATAATTAAATATCCTCTGACAAAAATGATAGTGTCATTGCGACATGATTTCTTGTATGGTATCATCCTCAAGGCGTATGGGAAAGAGGATATTGCTTCATGTATGTTGCGCTCCGTGCTCCACTTCTAGCGTGGAGAGGCTTATCTGTGACGGTTATGAGCCGGTTCTCTTCTTTTCTGATAGCAATATCTTCCCGGAAGCTGAATTCAGAAAGCGTTTTGAAAACCTTCTTATTGTCGCTGAACACTATAATCTCGAGGTAATCCTCGACGACTATGACCATGAGGCATGGCTACAGGCTGTTAAAGGACATGAAGAAGATAAGGAACATGGAGAGCGCTGCTCAATCTGCTTCCATTTCAATCTTGCCCGTGCTGCGGCAAAGGCAAAGGAACTCGGAATAGAGTCTTTTGCGACAACGCTTACCGTGTCCCGCTTCAAATCCAGCGAAACAATTTTTTGCGAGGGAAGACATTTCGAAGGGTTTGAGGAGATAGATTTCAAGAAAAAAGATGGCTTCAATCGTTCAATCATCCTTTCTCGCGAGCTTGGGCTGTATCGGCAGAATTACTGCGGTTGCGAGTTTTCATTGAGGGATAGAAAATGAGAAAACTCTTCAAGATTCTTACATCGCGGCTACTTTGGTCCGTGCTTGTGTTTATATTGCAATTTGCTGTTATCGGATACTTTGTCTTCTGGGCAAGCTTTTACAAAGGCTATTACCTTTTCTTCCTGATTTTTTCCATAGTAATGGGCTTCGTGGTCTTCACCCGGCCTGAGAAGCCTGCGTATCGTACTGTATGGATATTCCTTATCTGCATCTTCCCGCTATATGGCGCAGTGCTGTATTTCCTGATGGCGAATAAGAAGATGGGCTATTTTTCCAGAAAGAAGACTGCTGCGCTGAGAAAGACGCTCGCTTCTGCGAAAATCCCGATGTCGAGCGCCGATGAAAAGCTATATGAGCTTTCTCCGGATTTCAAGAATCTCTCTACATTTGTAAAGAATTCAACGGGTATGTCATGCTGGCTAGACAGCGAATGTACCTATTTCGAGTATGCTGACGAGTTCTTCCTCGATCTCGTTGAAGAGGTGAAGAAGGCGGAGAAGTTCATCTTTATTGAGTATTTCATCATCGGAGAAGGTCATTGGTGGAATGTGATTCTCAAGGAGCTGGAAAAGAAGGTTAAGGAAGGCGTTGATGTAAGGATTATCTATGATGATATGGGGTCGATCAATGCGATTGCTAAAAACTATGACAAATATCTCAGGAGTCTTGGTTTGAAAGCTGTTGCATTCAACCGTGTAAGGTTCCACTTCAATCCACGTCTTAACTTCCGCGACCATCGTAAGATCTTTGATATCGATGGGAATATCTGCTATACCGGCGGCCTTAACTTAGCAGATGAGTATGCAAATGATGTCATACGCTTTGGCTATTGGAAAGATAATGCGGTAAAGATAAAGGGTTCTGCTGTATGGAATTTTACCTATCTTTTCCTTGTGATGTGGATGAATGTCATGGGGGACAGAGGGGATATAAATGAGTATGTTCCGACGATAAAATGCCCAAGCGATGGCTTTATCCAGCCCTTCGGTGATAACCCTCTTGATGCAGAGACAACTACCGAAGATGTCTATCATAAGATGATAAGCATGGCCCATGATCATGTTTGGATCACCACCCCTTATCTCGTTCCTGATGATAGTTTGATCGATTCGCTACGCATCGCAGCACGTTCCGGCGTTGATGTAAGGATCATTACACCGCATTATCCTGATAAGAAATCTGTATTCGAGGTTTCCCGATCAAATTATAAGTATCTGCTTGAGTCTGGTGTCAAAATCTATGAATACATTCCCGGATTTATACATGCAAAGACCTTCCTGGTTGATGATGAGATTGCGATAGTCGGTACAACTAATGTCGACTACAGATCGTTTTATCTCCATTTTGAGTTATCTGTGCTATTTTATCGTTCTTCGATTGTCAGCAAGGTAAAGGAGGACTTTGAAAAGACCTTTGAGATGTCACGCGAACAGACACTTGATATGGCAAAATCGGTGAGTATCCCCAAACGTATAATGCGTTATTTCCTCCGTCTTTTCTCTCCGGCGCTTTAGAGATATGGCAATGAGGTTCAGATTTCGTAATTTATATGCTACATTCTACATACACTAGGAGGAAGTCCGTGTTGATTAAACGCCTTGCTTTAAGCATTCTGTCCTTGGTAATGATAATATCTCCAGCTTTTGCGATAATGCCCGAGCTTGAGGGTATGACACGGGAGGCGGCAGCGGTTCAGCTAGCCTCTTATTATGGTCTGGAAGATGAGAGCAGACTTTACTTTGATGATACTGAATCAATAGAGAATATATCCGCTGTTAAGAAGGTTGTGCGCGCAGGATTAATGGATGGCATATATAATTCCTTCCTTCCTGATGATGTTATAAGCAATGATGATATTGAACTTATCAGATCAAAGACCGGTGATGATGACTTTATCGTCATAAGGGGCAATCGCGAATATTCTACCGGTGTGATCTTCTCTGATGTCGTATTCGGCGGAAACGTCGTATTCCGCTCATCGCGTACGACGCTTGATGATGTAAGGATCCTGGGAAACCTCTATCTCGATATGGATGCGACAATCTCCTTTCGGGGCACTGCTCGCGTTATCGAGGCAAAGGGCAGGATATCTGGAGAGATCAGGACGGGTTCGAGGATCGAATACCTTTATCTTTGGGGCAATGATACAGATATCGTAATCGATGGTTCTATCGGTACGCTTGTCGTATACGGCAGCAATGTAAGAGTCTCTGGCAATGGCGATATAGATACGGTAAGGGCAAATGGCTCTGGACTTTCCTGCTCGATACTTCCCAATCATATAACAGTCGGGGATATGGTCTATCGCGTAGATGACCTTCCGCTATTCAGTGGGATAATGTATGACCCTTCTACAGAAGGGCCTGCAGATAGTCCTGACCGTTCGAAGATCGTTGAATCAGGGGACAGAACGCCTACATTCACGGAGCTTGAAACGGGAAATACGCCATATCATAGCGGCCCGATTGATATTTCGCATCCTTTCTCCAGCATCTACTGCTCAGGTGGCCGCATCGATGGCGAGGCATATGGATATATAGAAAGAGAGTTCATCATGTCTGGCGATGCGAATGTCTATAATCTCTATCCTAATGATGTCCCTTACGTTGTAATGGAGAATGTGCCATATGCAACGAGAGTCCTTATGCGTTATCCGGATCCTGGTGTCAAAGAGCCGTCTGGGAATATCGTTGTTGAGATTCTGAATGCATCAAGTGGCTACGATCTCGAGGACTTCTGGAGAAGAGCTTGGGACGTGATTATGGAAAATGGCGATGTCTATGTTGCGATAACCGCCCAAAGCGATGCTGCTGAGGCTTTGAAGAAGTTCGATAGCGAACGCTATAGTGAGATTGATTGGAATGGTGAAGATGGCCTTGTCTTCGATATGCTCACACAGCTTGGTAATGTACTCAGAAAAAATCCTTCATTGATACTCGATGAGCGCATTCCTGTTGAGAGCATCATACTTGTAGGGCAGTCCTGGTCAGGTGATTATATCAACACATACACAAGTGTTTTCTACGACTACTACAATGCAGAATCCACTCTCTTCGATGGCTATCTTGGAATTGCTAACCCTGCAGAGACCTTCATCGCATCTGGTGTTGCTGGCCCTGCTCGCTCGTTCCGTCCGATGACTGAGCCTTATATCGTAATCATGAGTCAGGCTGAGCACTATTTCGGAAGCTATGGCAACTGGTATAGGGATTTTGAATATATAAGGATACCGGATGGCGATGAAGATTGGCAGATAAGATTCTATGAAGTTGCAGGCGCAGGGCACTCTGATCCTGTCTCTCCTGTCATACCGAATGATAGCGAACTGATGCTTATAAATGGAAGCGGAAGAGGAATGAAGGAATATAATGGCGATGAACGGCCAAGCGATCTTCAGCTTGATATGGTAATCCGTGCCTCCTATGAAAACCTTCTTTCATGGATACGTTACGCAATACCAGCTCCTCCTGCCGATAACCATTGGATTACGTATCGCACTGTAGTCGATCCCTTCATCGGTGATATGCCAGAGTGCATGACAGATAAAGATGGGAATGCAGTCGGCGGAATACGTATGCCGCAGATAGAGGCGCCGGTTGCATGCTATAAGCCATTCAGGAATGACACCTCTAAAACCGATGGAAGCATGATCTACTTCACAAAAGAGCGTCTTTCAGAGCTGTATCCAGAGGGTTATTACGATTATATGAGAGCATTTGGAGAGGCTGCATCGCGTATTCTCTCCGAAGGGTTCCTGACAAGAGAGGACTATGCCGTCCTCATGCGTGATGGACGTAACATAGGCCTCTTCATCTGATTTATAATCCTAAGATTCTCTCTGCCTCGCTTTCGTTGATTGAAGCGCGGTAGTAGATTTTGTAATACTCGATAGTCTTCTCTACTATGTCTACAGGGTAAAGCTCTGGGTAGAGAAGATTTCCTAGCCAGTAGATACCGATGATTCTGTTTGTTGCAGGCGGTGAGTCTATAAATGAATATGGCTCGGTCGGAATAAGGTAAACGCGTCCGTTTTCCACCGCGGAGAGCAGTGACCACATCGGATCTGTAAGAGCATTCTCATAGGCCTCTTCTGATGAAAGTAGTATTACATCTGGATCGAGCATATAAAGCTCTTCCATCGAGACTCTGCCAGATGCGCCAAGGCCGCCTGAGAGCACATTCTTTCCGCCGACTTTCTCGATTACCTCGCCATGGAAGTTACCTTCTTCGATTCCCTCAAGTCCATCGGATGAAGATGAATAGTAGACTGTAACTGGATCTGTTATTAAGCTACGTGCATTTGCTGCCATATTAAGCGCATCTTCTGCAAAGGTTGCCAGCTCTTCGCATAGTTCGCTGCTGTCTTCAAAGAGCAATCCGAGTTTTCTGTATACGTCCGGCGTGTTATCGAGATAGGCTTCGATGAAGATTACCGGCGTCACGATATCGGCTTGAAGTTTATCGAGATCACCTGTCATTGCGGCAACAGAACCCTTGATCTCACCCATATCGATAACGACGTCGGGCATTGCTGCCATCAATGCTTCCTTGTTGAGATTCGCAGCCTTTCCATAGAACGTGCCGAATACAGGTTTGTTCACAACATCCTGATCGAAATACGCTGCGGCTTTAGCCGAGAGTTTTGATGACCAACCAGCGATACGCTCTGGTGTGACAGAGTAGATTATCATCTGGGAAAGATTGCCAGATGGCACGACCCTCTCGATCGTATCCGGAAGCTTGATATTCCTTCCGAGATCATCGGTATAGACTGCTGCACTTGCTCCGGCAATAAGCAGGGATAGTGCCAGCAGTGTGAAAAGTATTTTCTTCACGCTTTCCTCCTTATAGTGAAAATAGATGACGTCTTCCTGTTGGAAAGCACCAAGGGGTAATCCTCTCCTCTCTCCAATAGAGGCATGAACGCATCCACATTCTCAGTTCCATATGTTTCTTCGATATAACGTTTTGCATCATCTTCTGAGAGAAACGGCTGGGGAAAATCATAGGTGATGATCCTTCTTTCATAAAGCGCATCGATTGATTCAAGGTATTCCTCTGTCTTCTCAGCTTTTCCCGTCTTTTTCCGTCTATCGGTATTCTGTCCTGAATGATGGGACTCGATATAAACAACTTTATCTGAAAGAGAGAGCAGCTTTTCCAGCATATCATTCTCGCTGATTCTTCCGAAATTGATCATAAGATAGACGTCTGTCTCTGGAAGCGCTTCATTTGCGTCTATCTTGCGGAAGATATCAAGATGTGAGCGTGCCTTTGCTCTTTCAAGCACATGTTCGTCTATATCGCTTGCTACGATAGTGTATCCATCGTTATATAGATATTCTGCTGCGTAGCCAAGACCGCACCCAAGTTCAATTATCCTCTCTTCTTTCTCTATCTCCTTCTCAATCTCAAGCGAGAGAAGACGATGATAAGAAGAGAAAGCGGAAGCTCTTTCATACCATTCGATTTTTCTTTCGTTCCACCAATTCATTCCGGAATGCAGACAATCCTCCTTCCGCTTTTACGCGTTATCTCAAGGACAGATATCTTCCTGCCATAGAGAAGAGAGAGTATCTGGCCATCCATAAGTCCCTCCGGCTCACCGTTGTAGATCGCTTTGTTTTCGGAAAGCGCTATTATCCTTGTGGAATGGGTGAGTGCAACACCGGGATCATGCGTTGTGAGAATCAGTGCATAGCCGGACTGTCGAAGTCTATCCAGGGTTTCCAGAACGAGTATCTGATTAGAGTAATCAAGAGCAGAGGTCGGCTCATCAAGTAAGAGTATCTTCGCATTCTGCGCGATTGCCCTTGCAATAAGCACTAATTGTCTCTCACCGCCGCTGAGTGTGTTGACAGACCGCTTTCTGAGAGAATAAATGCCAAGCATTTCAAGAACTTCATAGCATCTATCCTCATCAGACTTTCCCGGCCTTTGAAAGAGTGAAAGAACAGGGGAGCGCCCCATCAGAACATAGTCCATGACGGAGTACGAAAACACAGATTCTGTGCTTTGTGGGATATAAGCCATTGCAAGCGCTCTCTTCTTCAATGGAAGTTTTGCCGCATCCTCACCATCTATTTCTATTATTCCTGTCTGTGGGGGGATAAAATCCAGAAGTATCCTCAACAGCGTGGTCTTTCCCGATCCATTTCTTCCCAATAGCGATACAAGTTCACCGCCTTCAACTTTCAAGGAGACATGGGAGAGTATCTGATGGGCCTTGTAGCTGAATGAGATATCTTTTGCTTCAAGCCTCATCTTTCTTACCCTCCCTGAGAATCAGATATAGAAAGAATGGTGCGCCAATAAAGGATGTGAGTATTCCGATAGGTATCTCCTGATGGCTTATTGTCCTCGAAACAGTATCTACAGCGGTAAGGAAAGCGGCTCCTATGATCATCGTGGCAGGCATTGCTTTCCTGCTATCGGGGCCAGCGAGCATCCTTGCAATATGCGGTACTACAAGTCCTACCCAGCCAATCATGCCGGCAACAGCAACTGTAGATGCGCTCATAAGCGATGCGGCGGCAATTGCAACGGCTCTCATCGCTTTTGTATTCACCCCAAGCGACCTCGCTTCATCTTCCGGGAGGGATAACAGATTCATCCTCCATGAAAGAAGCAGAAGTGGAATGAAGGAGATAACCATCGGTAATGTTATGATTTTCAGATCGCTATTTCTAATACCGGCAAGCGAACCCATCAGAAAGTAGGTTATGGCAGGTAGATCATCATTTGGGTCTGCAACTAGTTTTATGAAGCTCGTTCCCGATCCAAAGAGCGTACTGATCATAATGCCGCCGAGTATAAGGCCGAGTACTTGATTTCGAGGAACTCTTGAGCCAACACTCCATGCAAGGAGAACTGCGGCAAGTGCGAATAGAAATGCAGATAATGGAAGCGATGCACTCGGAAAATGAAGAAGAAGTGCAAGTGCAGCGCCGAATGCAGCGCCCGATGTCGTTCCAAGCACATCTGGCGATACCATAGGGTTACGGAATATCGTCTGGAAAACAGCGCCTGAAAGGGAAAGTCCAGCTCCTATAAGCGATGCAGCTATAATACGCGGTAGCCTGATATTAAAAACTACCGATTCAGCCTGTCTTGTCCAATCTGCTTCAATCGGGAAAATTTTAGAGAAAAGTATCTTTATAAGGTCGATAGGGCCTACCGGAAAGCGTCCTATAGAGAAGGATGCGATGAAAATAACGATGTAGAGGAGTAGCAATAAGGGAATCAAAGCCTTTCTCATAAGGCCTCCATCACAGCGCATTTTGCCTTCTCGATTTCCAAAACTACATGGTTGTATTGCTCTAGAAGACGTACAGCATTTTCTGTAAGGGAAGCGCTTCCGCCATCTCTTCCACCTGTGTTCCTTTTGATCAATGATAGTCCTGTATTGTTCTCTGCATCATGGATGATCTTCCAAGCCTTGGTATAGCTCATATCGGTTTTCTCCGCAGCTCTTCTGACAGAACCGGTTTCCGCTATTGCCTTAAAGAGCATTTCCGTCCCTGGCCCGCATATTACCCCATTTTCGTTAATAAGCCTGACTTTTATGATTGCATCCATAGCGTTTTGTTTTCCTAAATTAATCGTATCCATTATAAACGTCGATGGATGATGGGGCAACGACAATAAAGGTATCAGGCCACGATAATCTATGAAGCTGACCGCCACTCTTTTATGACAAGTAACGAAATTTCTTTACGCTTGAATGAATTTCTCTCACGCGTAGTCTGGATCGATGTTAAAGCTGAATCGGTAAGTAG
>CAZURL010000057.1:0-13521 GCA_964623005.1 uncultured Spirochaetaceae bacterium | reverse complement strand
TACTCGCCGTTGGTATTATTCCGTTATTGGTTAGCTTTTCATTGCATTTCTTGCCATTTGTAAAGAAGGATTGCTGTTGCTGATGATACATTGATAGAGCCTTTTGCGCCATGCTGTGGAATGGTGACAATGCCATAGGAGGACTCTGCAAGCTTTCTTCCCTCTGGGGATATCCCATCTTCCTCGGAACCTATTATGCAGATACCACGCTCTGGAAACTTGAACTCTGATATATCCACACCACCTGTTTCGAGCGCGAAGATAGGCATTGCCGTATCTATTTCAGAAAGTTCCTTTTCTTCCCAGTGCACACCTTCAACGGTCATCCTGCTTGTTTTGCGAGCACGGGGATGCTCCGGGGATGCAGTTCCCGGCGCGATGTAGATACCGTGAATCTGAAAGGCTTCTGCCGAGCGGAATATCGAGCCGACATTGTATGGCGATCGTATATGATCAAGGAAAAGATAATGCGGAAGGACTTTGCGTTTCGACCAATCGATGTTCCCCTCTTCATCCCGCGTATCCCAATCGGCAGGAACATCGCCGAGTGCGGAAAGGAGCGTGAAGTAGATATCCTCATAAGAGAGACTATCGCCTTTGCTGTAGAAGCGTTGGATTCTCTTCTTTGTCCCGTCATCGATTATCTCTGAGGACATTATCACAGATAGAATCTCATCAAGATACGCCTTTTCCAGATTGGAAACAGAGGCTTCATGGAATGCGTCAGCAGAACGCCTGAGCTGGACTCTGGGCTTGAGCGTTTTGATCTTCTTAACGCTGATCATCGCCAGTCGGTACGACGAGGAGGACAAACTCGCCTTTTATCGAAGGACGCGAGGAAAATTCCCTGAGCATATCTTCTGCCGTTCCAGAGATTATCTCCTCATGTGCCTTTGTCAGTTCACGCCCTATGATAATACGCGAACGCCCTGCTTCAACAATATCCTCTAGCGTCTTCACCACTCTGAATGGGGACTCATAAATAATGAAGGAGTCGCCTCTTGAGAAGAGTTCTTTAAGCCGCTCCATCCGTCTTCCTTTCTTGGGGGAGAGAAATCCTTCGAAGGTGAATGCTTTCCCGATATTCCCTGCTGCCGAGACAAGGGAGATACAGGCGGAGGCACCTGGAATCGGGACAACGCTATGCTTTCCGTCCTGCCTTATATACTCTGCCAGCCGCGCCCCTGGGTCGGAAATGCCCGGAGTTCCTGCATCGGAGCAATATGCGACATTCTCCCCTGAATCAAGGAGTGAAAGAATGCCTTTTGCACTCTCTTCCTCGTTATGCGCATGACAGGCGATCAAGCGTTTACGGATTGAGTAATGCGAGAGCAGAAGCGCAGTGTGCCTTGTATCTTCACAGGCAATGACGTCTACCTCTCCTAGTATGCGGACAGCCCTATACGTTATATCTTCCAGATTTCCAATCGGCGTTGCGACCATGTAAAGCGTCATGAATGGATTCTACAAAAGAGAAATATCAACTGCAATGCTTATACGTTTTTAAAAGTATTTACTCGGAAACTCTTTTCTATCTAAGGATATTCAGTATAAAATCGCCAAAAACAGGGAGGTAAGAATATGCACGACGAAACGCAGCGTGTCTATGAACACGTACTCAAAACAGATCCTGATCAGAAAGAATTCCAGCAGGCAGTCTACACATTCCTACAGTCTATCGACAAGATCATCGAAGACCTTCCGGAAGTGAGATACCACAAGATTCTTGAAAGAATGACCGAACCTGAGAGGATGATCATGTTCCGCGTACCATGGATTGATGACAATGGTCAGGTTCAGATCAACAGAGGTTTCAGGATTGAGATGTCTTCTGCAATCGGGCCGTACAAAGGAGGATTGAGATTCCATCCATCGGTGAATCTTTCAATCATGAAGTTCCTTGCGTTCGAGCAGGTTTTCAAGAATAGTCTCACTGGTTTGCCTTTGGGCGGCGGAAAAGGCGGTTCGGACTTCAATCCTAAAGGGAAATCAGACGCTGAAGTCATGCGTTTCTGCCAGTCATTCATGACAGAGCTTTCAAGGCACATCGGCGCTAACACAGACGTCCCTGCTGGCGATATCGGAGTCGGAGGAAGGGAAATCGGATTCATGTACGGCCAGTACAAGAGAATCAAGAATGAATTCACTGGCGTACTTACAGGAAAAGGCATGGAGTACGGCGGATCGAATATCAGGCCGGAGGCAACTGGCTATGGTCTTGTATATCTATCCGATGCGATTCTCAATGGAAACGGAATGAGCCTAGAGGGAAAGACCTGTCTTGTTTCAGGCTCTGGCAATGTTGCACAGTACACAGTCGAAAAGCTCAACGAGCTAGGTGCTAAGGTTGTGACGCTCTCCGATTCTTCCGGCATGATTTACGATGAAAGCGGTATCACGAAAGAGAAGCTCGCTTACGTCATGACACTCAAGAACGTCAAGAGAGGCAGAATCAAGGAGTATGCGGAAAAGTACTCTGGCGTTACCTACATTCCTCGCAATCCTGAGAATCCAAACCCAATCTGGGACATCAAGGCTGACTACGCATTCCCATGCGCAACACAGAATGAAATCCTCAAAGCGGATGCAGAGAACCTTGTAAAGAATGGTGTCAAGCTCGTTGGAGAGGGCGCTAACATGCCTTGTTCGGTAGAGGCAGAGCAGATTCTGCTTGGAAACGGTGTTCTTCTTGCACCTGCAAAGGCTGCAAATGCTGGCGGCGTCGCGGTTTCCGGTCTTGAGATGTCACAGAACTCAGCTCGCCTTACATGGACAAGGGAGAGAGTCGATCAGGAGCTTCAGGATATCATGCACAATATCTACAAGAATATCAGCGAAGCGGCTGAAACATACTCTGAGAAGAACAATTTCGTGGATGGCGCTAATATCGCAGGATTCATGAAAGTCGCTCGCGCAATGCTTGCACAGGGTTATGTGTGATGCACAGTGTCGGCTTCGATAGCAATAAGTACGTAGAAGAACAGACACGTTATATTCTAGAGAGAGTCCGGAAATCTTCCGGACGTCTCTATATCGAATGCGGTGGGAAATTACTGCATGACAAACATGCATCCCGAGTGCTGCCCGGCTTCGATGAAAACAATAAAATGAAAGTATTCCAGTCGCTCAAGGACAGACTGGATATGATTATCTGTATCTACGCTGGAGATATAGAAAAGCGGAAGATGCGCTCTGATTTCGGCATCAGCTACGATGCGGATGTACTGAGGATGATCGAGGACTTCGCCGCCTATGGCATCAAATGCGACAAAGTCGTTATCACACGCTATGAGAATCAGGTGGCGGCAACGGTATTCAAGGATAAGCTTGAGAGGCAAGGCATCAAGGTATATACCCACCCAAGAACCCCGGGCTATCCTGCGAATATCGATGTCGTAGTCTCTGAAAATGGCTACGGAAAGAACGAATACATCCCTGTCGATGCACCTGTTGTCATTGTCACAGCACCAGGCCCTGGCTCTGGAAAGCTTGCTACATGCCTTTCACAGATGTACCACGAAGCGAAGATGGGAATGAATACGAACTATTCCAAGCTCGAGACCTTCCCGATCTGGAATCTGCCTCTCGCCCATCCTGTGAATGTTGCTTATGAGGCAGCTACGGCAGATATCGGGGATGTAAATCTGATTGATCACTTCCATCTCAATGCCTATGGCGAGATTGCTGTGAATTACTCTAGGGATCTGGAGGCATATCCGCTTTTGGCAAGGATCCTTGAAAAGATCACGGGCGAGCCATGTATCTATAAGTCCCCCACGGACATGGGCGTCAATAGATGCGGCTTTGGCATTACAGATGATGCAGTGTGCTCTCAGGCTGGAAAGGAAGAGATTGTCAGACGCTACTTCCAGATCAAAACAGATTATGCTTCCGGTCTGGCGGATGAGGAGACTGTCAACAGAATCAGTGCGATTATGGATAAGATGGGACTCGTGGAGACGGATCGAGCGGTTGTTGAACCGGCAAGGAAAGCACTCGCGAAAGCCGCGTCCGAAGGAAAGGGCAAAGATGGCACTGTCTGTGCAGCCGCGATTGAGCTACCGGATGGAAGAATCGTCACAGGACACAACTCCGAAATGCTACACGCCTGTTCTGCGCTCCTTTTAAATGCCCTGAAAGTAATGACGGGAATAGCGAAGGAAAAGGATCTTATCTCAAAGAAGGTCGTGAAGAACATCACGGCAATGAAGAGGGATATCCTCTCAGGCCGCGGCGTCAGCATGAATCTCGATGAGACCCTTATCGCACTTGCAATGAGCGCAGCAGAGTCCGATGCTGCTAAAAAAGCAATGGAGGCACTGCCACTATTGAAGCATGCAGAGGTGCACCTTACGCATGTCCCTTCCCCCGGCGACAGTTCAGGGCTGAGAAAACTTGGATTATCTTATACCTCAGATCCAATTTATCCTGGCCGGAATATCTAATTATCATGAAAGAAAGAGAACGATTATCATCAAGACTTGGCTTCATCCTGCTTTCCGCAGGATGTGCTATTGGTTTAGGGAATGTATGGCGATTTCCATATATAACGGGTCGTTATGGCGGCGCTACGTTCGTGCTTATTTATATCATTTTCCTCCTTCTCATCGGACTGCCGGTAATGACAATGGAGTTCGCAATCGGAAGAGCTGGCAGAAGGAATATTGCAGGGGCATTGAAGAAGCTCGAACCTGAGGGAACGAAATGGCATACTGTCGGCCCTTTTGCAGTTGCAGGGAACTACATCCTACTCATGTTCTACTCAGTCATAACAGGCTGGCTGATCTATTATTTCTGGTCATTCATACGAGGAAGCCTTAACGGAAGCATTGATGTAAATACGTATTTCTCTGCACTCACAGCCTCGCCAGGATTGCAGACAGCGATGACTGGTATTGCGCTGTTTATCATGGCGGCAACCGCAATTGCTGGTTTGAAGCAAGGTGTTGAAAAGGTCTCGAAGCTGATGATGGCGGTGCTTTTCCTGCTTATGATTATCCTTGCAGTCTATTGCTGCAACTTGGACGGAGGAAGAGAGGGACTGTTATTCTTCATCAAGCCAAGCATGTCGAACCTCGTTGAATATGGACTTTCAGAGGCAATATTCGCAGCGATGGGACAGGCTTTCTTCACGCTCTCGCTCGGAATCGGGGCAATGGCGATCTTCGGCTCTTATATCGGGAATGAGCGCTCACTTTCTGGAGAGACGATCAGGATTATGTGCCTCGACACCTCAATCGCGCTTCTCTCCGGCCTTATCATCTTCCCAGCATGTTCTGCATACAATGTAGATAATGGACAGGGTCCATCGCTGATCTTCCTCTCGCTCCCAGAGGTATTCATAAAGATGCCTGGAGGAAGGTTATGGGGTGCGCTCTTCTTCCTTTCCATGGTATTTGCTGCAATGACAACGCTTATAGCGGTATTCGAGAATATCGTTGCCTATTGGATGGATGAAAGACGTTTCACCAGAAAGAAAGCTGTCATACTCAACTTCATACTGCTTTTCATTCTCTCGCTTCCCTGCATCCTCGGCTTCAATGTTCTCTCATCCTTCCAGCCCTTTGGCGAAGGGACAGGGGTGCTCGATCTTGAGGATTTTGCAGTATCGAACCTGATACTTCCCTTAGGGAGCCTTGCATTCGTACTCTTCTGCACACTCAAGAAAGGCTGGGGCTGGAATAACTTCACAGGAGAAGCAGATAAAGGCAAAGGCATGAAGTTCCCGAAATGGCTGAAACCATATTGTACATTCATACTGCCGATTATAATCCTCATCGTAACGGTAAACGGTATCTACAGCGTATTTGCCTGATAAAACGAGAACTCTGCCTATCTTTGGTCTCAATCATCCTGATGAATGCAATTACAGGATAGAACAAAAGGAGAGCTCTCGATATAATCCCTAGCGCCATGGCTGAAAGACGGAATTACAACCTAGGAAAAGATGATCTATGGTTTCTTGCACTGCACCTTTCTCTTCCTACGGCGCTTGCACAGGCTGTCAATGTTCTATATGCAATCGTAGACAGGATGTTTATCGGACATATCGCAGGATATGGGGATATAGCGCTTGCAGGTGTCGGCATAGCCGCTCCGATAACAACGTTCATTTCTTCCTTTGCAACGCTTATCGGCATGGGCGGTGCTCCGTTAATGGCAATGAGGGAAGGTCATGGCGAGCATGAAAAAGCGGAGAGGATATTATCCACAGCCTTCTATCTAATACTCATATGCTCCGCAGTCCTTACCCCGCTTTTCATAATATTCCGTAATCCCATACTTATGGCATTCGGAGCATCGGAACAGACGATAGGTTATGCCTCAGAATATCTTGGATGGTATGTACTTGGAACGCCATTTGCGCTCCTTGCAACAGGGCTTAACAGCTTCGTAATAAATCAGGGAAAGAGCAAAAGCGCAATGATTTCGGTACTTGTCGGAGCGGCGCTTAATATCATTCTTGATCCGATATTCATCTTTACCTTTGGCATGGGTGTAAAGGGCGCTGCGATTGCAACGGTCATCTCGCAGATTGCATCTATGGCGATCGTAATTTCCGTTCTCCTTTCCAAGAAGACAGATATCAAGCTGAAATTCTCCTTGTTCAAGCTCTCGCTTTCTGCGCGTATTGTGCTCTTCGGCCTTTCTCCGTTCATCATCCTCGCAACAGATAGTGTCCTGATGATTATGCTGAACTCTGTCCTCCAACGTTATGGAGGCCCAATGCTCGGAGATACGCTCATAACCTGTTCCACGATCATACAGAGCTATCATCTTCTGGTGATGAACCCACTAGGCGGAATAACTGCGGGCTGTCAGGGACTTGTAAGCTACAACTATGGTGCCGGTGACGCTCAGAGAGTGAAAGGAAGCATAAGACGCGTTGAGATTATCGCAACAACCTATGCCCTGATAATGTTCATCATCACTATCTTCGGTGCAAGGACATTCGCTTCGCTTTTTACAGGAGAAGCTACTATACAGAGCCTTGCTGCAAAGTACATGATCATATTTGAATCGATGATTATTCCCCTATCCTTCCAGTACTGCAATGTGGATATGATGACTGCGCTTGGACAGGTAAAGTTTGCATTGCCGCTCTCGCTTGAGAGAAAGTTTGTCTTCCTTATCTCAACGCTTATATTGCCACCGCTTTTCGGAGCCGATGCAGCCTTCTTTGCAGAGCCTATCAGCGACATAATCGCAGGAACAGTCTCCTCCATTGTGATGTGGACGCAACTCGGTAAGATACTCAGGAAAAGGGAGCAAAAGGGCTTTCATATCTAAACTTTTGATATTATCAGGTATTAATTCCCTGCTTCTCCACAATTTTCTGTACTGTTTCTATGAAACGAAGATGGACAATGTTATAGTGCATAAGTAAGAAGAGAGGAGGTTCTATGGCGCACTATGATGTGCTGATCATCGGCGCAGGGGTTGTTGGCAGTGCAATTGCCCGAGAAATGAGCAGGTACAAGCTTAAAATTGGGGTTGTGGAAAAGAACCTCGATGTTTGCAATGAGACAAGCGGTCGCAATTCAGGTGTAGTCCATGGTGGCTTTGCCTATGATACCGGTACACTGAAAGCAAAGCTCTGCGTTGAGGGCAATAAACTCATGGGAACTCTTGCAAAAGAGCTTGATATTCCGTTCATCCGCTGCGGAAAAGTGCTTGTTGGAAATACAGAAGAAGACTTGAAGAGCTTAAAACAGACAATCAGGCAAGGAGAAGCAAATGGTGCAGAAAACCTTGAACTGATTGATGAAAAGGAACTTCATCGCCTTGTGCCTGCTGTTATCGGGAAGTTTGCAATGTTCTCAAAGAACAGCGGCATCATCGATCCATTCTCGCTTTCCATCGCACTTGCAGAGAATGCCCATGCAAATGGTGTTGATTTCCTCTTCGATACAGAAGTCACCGGCATAGAGCGCGATAAAGAGAACATATGGCACATATATACAAATAAGGGAGTGTTCAAAGCTCGCTGGGTCGTCAATAGCGCAGGACTCAACGCTGGTCTTATCTCCGATATGCTTGGCATAAAAGGCTATCGCGTTATCGGGTCGAAGGGAGACTACATCGTACTCGACAAACGGACAGGGCCTCTTCTTCCAATGCCTGTCTACCCTGTTCCAAGCAATACATATATGGGCATACATGTTACGAATACCGTCGATGGCAATGTAATCGTAGGCCCAAATGCGATAACCACAGATGATTTTAATTATTACGGCGTCCTAAGGGAGAATATTGAGTATCTAGCAGAAAGCGCATCAAAGCTCTGGCCTCATATCCACAGAAAGGATTATATCAGAACCTATTCGGGCATCCTTCCAAAGTGGGTTGATGAAAATGGCACGATACAGGATTTCAAGATCGAAATCAAAGATAAGATAGCGCCAAATGCTATCAATCTCGTCGGAATAGAATCACCGGGACTCACGGCATGTGTTCCAATCGCGCGTTATGCTATCGCTTTGATGAAGAAGCGGGAAAAGCTGATCCCGAACCCGGCTTTCAATCCTATACGGAAAGGTATCAGGCGATTTTATGAGATGTCTGATGAAGAGAAGGAAGCTGCAATCAAGGAGAATCCTGATTACGGCGAGCTTATCTGCCGCTGCGAAAAAGTTACTCGGGCAGAGATTCTATCGGCAATACACAATCCTCTCGGCGTAAGCACTATGGTCGGTATTAAATACAGGACACGGGCTATGATGGGAAGGTGCCAAGGAGGATACTGTCAGATGAGAATTGCAAAACTTATCGAAGAGGAGCTTGGAAAGAATGAGAAAGAAATTCTCTATGAACGGCAAGGCTCCAATATGTTCTTTGGCAAGGTGCGAGAGGAGGTTTTCCTATGAGTATGGAAATAAGGAAAGCCGATGTTGTGATTGTAGGTGGAGGGCCTGCTGGACTTGCTTCTGCTATAGAGCTTTATAAAAAGGGAATACGGGATATTGTCGTCCTTGAACGAGAGAAACAACTTGGTGGGATTCTCCGGCAATGCATCCATGATGGCTTTGGGCTTATCCGCTTCAAGACATCGCTCAGCGGCCCAGAGTATGCAGCACGCTTTATTAAAGAAGCAGAAGAACTGGGCATTGAGTGCATAACCAATGCATCTGTTCTTGAAGTACGGAAGGACAGGACTGTAGTTGCCGCTACGCGCGATGGGCTTTATCAATGGAGGGCAAAAGCTGTCATTCTCACGATGGGCGCAAGGGAGAGGACAAGAGGAGCGTTAGCAATTCCTGGAGAAAGGCCTGCCGGCGTATTCACCGCCGGAGTTGCACAGGCGTATATGAATCTCTACAACTTAATGCCAGCTAGAAATGCAATCATCCTTGGCTCTGGGGATATCGGGATGATAATGGCACGTCGCCTTACACTTGAAGGAGCGCATGTCCATGGCGTATTCGAGATCCAGAGCTACCCTAGCGGACTTGAGAGAAATATTCAGCAATGCCTCAATGATTATGATATTCCGCTCTATCTCAGCCATACTGTTATAGATATCCATGGAAGAAGCCGGCTTGAAAGCGTAACTATCGCAGAAGTTGATGATAATAAAAATCCAATTCCCGGAACGGAAAAGAACTATCCTTGTGATACTCTGATCCTCTCAGTCGGTCTCATCCCGGAAAATGAGCTTTCATTGGATGCTGGCGTAATGCTTGATGAAAGGACGCAAGGAGCTGTTGTCGATCAGTATTTCCAGACAAGTACTGAGGGTATATTCGCAGCTGGGAATGTGCTTCATATACATGATCTTGTCGACTATGTGTCGCTTGAAGCAGAGAGCCTTGCAGACGCTGTAGCGCGCTATGTAAAGGAGAGTTTTCTTCCTCCCTGCACACTCTCTGTAAGATGTGGATGCGGCATTGGACATACTGTGCCTCAGAAGATAAGCGGAGAACGGGATGTGAAGCTATCCTTACGTGTCAAAGAACCAATGGAGAACGCCCGGCTTATTGTGCGTCAGAATGGGCGCGAAATAGAATCGATGAGGATAAAAAGAGCGCTTCCGGCGGAGATGATCCAGCTGAGTGTGAAATCTGGGGCTTTGGATAAGCACGGTGACTTGGAGGTTTATGCAGAATGGTGAAGAATCTTACCTGTATCATCTGCCCGAATGGATGCAAGCTTGAAGCAGTGACGAAGAACAATCCTGATGGAACGATAAGCATCGAAGAAATCCGAGGCGCATCATGCCCAAAGGGAATTACCTATGCCAAAGAGGAATTGATTGCTCCTCGTAGGACAATATCTACATCGGTACTGGTAAAGGGAGGGGAACTTCCCCTTGCAAGCGTACGTCTCACCTCTCCTATACCCAAAGGACGGCTATTCGAGGCAATGGATGAAATAAAGAAACAGGTACTCACAGCACCTGTCGAGGCAGGTACTGTGGTTATATCCCATATCCTAGGCTATGATTCGGATGTGATAGTCACGAAATCCGTTAAATGAGAGAAAAATTATACTTGCAGTCATAGAATTGAGGTTTACGCTGCGATTCTTCTACTGCTTCTCAACAAGATCTGCACCGCTCTTCCATGCTTGGCCGATTCTTTCTCCGATTGCATAGTATCCATTCTGCATCTGGTCAAAGGCAAATGCATTGAGCTTTCCTGCATCGATCCTGCCCTTTTCGTCGAGGACTTTTTCATCGGCAATCACATTGAGTATCCGTCCAAGGATCCTGAGGCCATAGCACTGCTCCTGTATCTCCACAACCTCGCACTCAAGTGTCACTGGATACTCTGTTATAACAGGCGCATCTATCCTCTCGCTCTTTACTGCATGAAGTCCTGTGCGTTCGAATTTATCCTTAACCTTATTTGAACTTACGATACCCAGATAGTCGGATTCACGGATTGTGTCAGAGCCAGGGATGGCAAGCGTGAATGCCTTTCTCGCTTTGATATTCGCAACGGTCTTATGATCTGCTTCCAGATTAAGGGCAACCATATCCTCTGCTGCGATGCCGCCCCATGCCATCATCATTACATCAACGCTATCATCTTCATTGTACGTACCTATCATGTATGTAGGCATCGGGAAAAGATACGGTTTTACACCAAGATTCTTTGTCATAAACACTCCTAATACTTGCGGAAAAAGCTTGTCCGCTTCAGATATTGAAATCATAATATGTACAAGATTAAATTCAAGTACGCACATTCAGGTGCAATACTTACCTAAAGGAAAGTGTAAAATGAAAGATAAAGACGAGTATAAGGCGTGCATAGCCTCCTCAAATCTTGCAGATACAGGATTCAGCTATACGCTCTCCCTGATAAACGGCAAGTACAAAATGACGATTTTGTATACGCTCATGTTATTTGATGTTGTGCGTTTCAATGAGATGAAGCGGTATATCAACGAGATTTCGTATAAAACACTCAGTCAGACATTGAAAGAACTGGAGAAAGATGGGCTTGTTGAACGAAAGGAGTATCCTCAGATACCTCCCAAAGTAGAGTATAGCCTCACAGAGAGGGGCAAGTCGTTGATGCCTATCCTTGACATGATGTGCGATTGGGGAACAAAGAACAGAATATAGGTGCATCATTCTTCTCACTTTGCTATATTATTGGTTCGAGGAATAATGATGGAAACAATCCCGAGAACAAGTGATGAGGCGTTCTATAACGCGCTTAAAGATGAATATAGAGATGTAAAGGATGCTGCCGGGCAAGGTAAGTATGAAGAAGCAATGCATCTTTTCGCAAATCATGCCAGAAACGAACTCGATAGGGATCGCTTCCTGAAAATTCCATATGAAAGAGCAGAGAATATCTACACATTGCCCGGAGAAAGTGATGAAGAGGCGGTAAAGAGGATATGCAATTATGTCATGGTCTCTGTAGGCATTCCCTGTGATTTCTCTAAAGAAAGACGTGTTGATTGGACAGCAAATCCAACGGAGAACGGTTATAAGGAATGGCCATGGCAGCTTAATAGGCATAACGATATAAAACTGCTTGCCCACCAGTACAATATTACAGGTGATGAGGAAATTGCTAAGACAGCGCTTTCGATGATGAGAAGCTGGATTGAATCATGTCCTGTCCCTTCACTCGGAACGCCGGGATATGAAACAAAGTGCTGGCGGACGATTGAGTGCGGAATACGCATGGGTGCGAACTGGCCGTATATTCTCTTTTCATTTATCAAAAGTCCGTACTTTACCGACGATCTGATCCTTCTTTGGTTTAAATCGATATACGAGCATGCACAACGCCTCTTACATGATAGAATGCATGCCAACTGGCTGATAATGGAAATGAATGGGCTAGCGCATATTGGTATGCTCTATCCGTTTTTCAAGGATTCGGAGATGTGGTTCAATGAAGCTGTCTCAACGTTGGAGAAAGAGCTTTATAGGCAGTTCTATCCAGATGGTTTCCAGTATGAACTCACAACAAATTATCATGATGTTGCGATAAACAACTACCAGAGGCTCTTTGAAACGGCAAAGGTGTATGAAAGACCATTAAGCGCCTCTTTCTACAAGATACTCACCAAAGCCTGCGATGTAGATGTGCTTTTGATGAGGCCAGATGGCCGCCTCCCTGATATCAACGATGGCTGTACGGAATTTGTCCGTACGCTCTTAAAGCCCAAAGCGCGTTTCTTTAATGATGATGCTATCGAGTATATCGTGACAGACGGAAAGAAGGGATCGCTTCCAGAACCACCAAGCCAGATTCTTCCCTACTCAGGCTTTGCAATCTTCCGCTCAGGTTGGAGTCAGGATGATATATGGGGGCTATTTGACGCCGCGCCATTTGGCAGAGGGCATCAGCACGAAGACAAACTCAGCTTCACTGTCTACGCAAATGGCCGTTATATTATCCCAGAGGCTGGGATATATGCCTATGATGATTCGGATATGAGGCAGTTCGTACTCTCTACACGAGGACACAATACAGTAAGGGTAGACAGAAGAGATCAGGATAGGCGTTCAACATACCAATGGCACGAAGAGGATATAAACAAGCACTCGGGCATTGAATATGAATTCAAAAAAGACATGGAATGGGCAGAGGGTATCTATGATGAAGCATATGAAGGCATAGATGATCATATTGTCCATCGCCGTCGTATAACCTTCCTGAAAAAAGAGCGTATCTTCATCGTTTCCGACGTTCTGGAATCTGAAAGGGCACATGAATTTGAGCTTATATGGCATGTGGATGATGAGATGACAGGGAAGCTTCAATTCAAGGATATCTCAATCTTCATTCCATCCCCAGATACAGAAATCTCTGTGGTAATCGGACATGAAGGAAAGGATCTACAGGGCTTTATTGCAACTAGTGCCAAGCAAGGCGATTATAAACCGGTTCCAACGATTATCGCGCATAGAAGCGGAACGAACGTTGAGTTCACAACGGTAATACAGCCAAAAGGCGTAGAGAAGGAAATCGAGAGTGTAAGTCTTGAAGAAAAGCGTGTAGTACTCCACTTCAAAGATCATAGTCAAGACATCACAGTCTGAAACAACAC
>CAZURL010000056.1:0-13558 GCA_964623005.1 uncultured Spirochaetaceae bacterium | reverse complement strand
GCAAAGATCTCAAAGCCTACCCCACCTGAGCCGAAATCAAAGCGAGGGCCAACAGAGGCAAGAAGGGATACGTTATTAGCAATCCAAGTCTCATATGCATATCCAACGCCTACTCCGAACCGGACAGACCCATCCGCATATGGATTGATCTCAACAACCATTCCATGTCCCCTCTTGAAATTCATATCAAGTTCAGCATTGATATTAAAATTGAACTGCGTATTGACAGAACTACCTCTTGTTTTGTTGAACTCGATAGAAGCAGTTGTATCCTGCCCTAAGCTTACTCTGAAATCTACTGCGAAGAGCGAAGCGCCCAAAAGCAGAATGACAAGAGAAACAAGTACTTTCTTCTTCATGTTTTTCTCCTATTTAATAATCTTTTATCGTTCTTTTCCCAAGAGCAGCCCGATGGACTGCCTTTCGATTGTAACAGGACTCTCTGAATCGATTCCTGCTGCGGAAAAATAGCAATACCACGTCTCCTCATTTCCTTTGTAGCGTAAATCGCATGAAGAGATTGCAGTAGAAGCCCAACCTTCATCGGATGTGATGTTTATCTCACCGGAATTAATCCAAGCAAAGCCATCGGCACTCTCAAGAAGTATCATAGCCGAGCGCTCTTTTCCGCACTTACTATCATAGAATCTTGCGCACTCTATAGCGGCAAGACCATCCGTGCAGGGTATGACGCACACACTTCCAACCGCCATATTCCTGTATTCCGTATCCGGCTCGACCTGAAGCAACGGAGATTGCATACACTCAAACGGCCCCTCGATATCAAAGGCCTCTGCAACCAGAAAATATGCCGCGGAAGGAAAGGAATCACGAGTAACCCTGCTCACGCCGCCGCCAAAGTACAGCCTATAGCGTCCATTCCACTGCAAAAGCTGTGGACGCGAAAGTCTCGGCTTTCCATTTCTGTACGTCGAGTGCTGTATATTCTGCGACTCAAGAATTGTGCGAGGCTCTGTCCAGGCAATCAGATCCGTAGAGCTTATGATCTTTATCGAAGAGGGGAAGGCCATCAGCTTCCCCTTCTCCCGTGTCGCTTCATAAAGAAGGTAATATACATTACCCTCTCTGTAGATCGATGGAGTACGGCCGAATAGAACAGTAAGCCCTTCCTTCTTCCACTCCAGACCAGATGTTGATGTGAAGTGCGCTATACCGGTAGTAGTTGTAGCAAACATATGCCAAAGCGAATCAGGCGTCTCTTCCGGAAGGAGAAACACCGGATCTGAAAGCTTTGAATATGGATTAGCGCCTGCGGTAACAATCGGTTCATCATTGAATGAGAACCAATATGCTGAGTCGAGCGAAGAAAGCCTTACAGGACGCATCAGTCTTCCTTTTTCCTTCTATTGCGCTTTGGTGTGAAGATTGGATCGAGCTTATCTTCCAAGCTGAATTTGTTTGTCGCCCATTTGACAACACGCGAATAGATAAAAAACGAGCCGAATATAGCAAATACGAAAACAAGCAACGTCAAAACGAACATAGCACTTTCCAGCGCAGGATACTTTGTCAGCAAAATACCTATGATTACAAAGCCCACTATGAAAAGCACAACCATCAGAATAAGGTTGACCACCGTGGCTAACAGCATAAATACAAGCGAATTAGTTTTCTTTGACACTTTTACTCCTTCTCTCTATCAACAAAGATAATACGAGAGCAATGACAGACAATACAACAGCAGCATCCGCAATATTGTATGTCGGGAATCTTTCCATTCCGAGAAATCCATAGTTGTTTGTCGAAATCCAGTCAACTACACGCAGAGAACGGAAGAGTCTGTCTATCATATTACCAATTCCACCACCAATAATTCCAGCAATGCACCATTTTTGGAAATACGTCGTCTCTTTCTCAAAGCGTTTCGAGACAACAGAAATGGCAAGAACAATGAGAATCACCAGCGGAAAGAGAACAAATACAATATATTTCAGCCATAAAGGAAATGATGAACCTAAAGAGAATGCAACCGCATCATTTCTGACATGGCAGATCCAAAGGAAATCAGAAAACAACCTTAGCCCAACCGTCCCTTCTGCAATGGTATGAACGATTATAGCCTTCGACACTTGATCGAGCGCAATGATGATCAGCGTCAGAATCAACGGACGATAGCGTTTCAAAGCCCTGTCTCCGCATCGATAAAGAGCGTATCTAAACCGAATTCTTTCTTCGTCATCCTTTCAAGCGCCTTAACGCCGAACACTTCACTGCGATAATGCCCACCTGAAAGCACATTGATGCCATTTTCCTTCGCGGTGTTATAGATCTCATGCGGCGCAACGCCGGTAATCAGAAGATCCAAACCATCGCTTATAGCCTCATAAACATCATCGCCTCCATTGCCGCTGACAATTGCAACAGTGGAGACCATATCCTTTCCGAACTTCATTATATTCATGCCACCTTCATAACTGAAACCGAGTATGCGAGCTATCTCAGGAATCGTCATCGGGAAAGGCAGAGAGCCTTTAAAGCCAATATATTTGCCATGATAGAGGCCGAATGGATGGAAATCATTCATTCCAAGCGAAAGTGCAATCTGTGCGTTGTTGCCATAAACCGGATGAGCATCGAGTGGCAGATGCGCGGCAAAGAGCGAAAGGCCGCCATCTATTGCTCTCTTCACCCTTCTATAGTGAGCGCCTGTTATCGCTATCACCTCACCCCAAAAAAGACCATGATGCACGACAAGCACATCGGATTCTCTTTCAACAGCTCTATCTATTGTATCGAAGGATGCATCGACAGCAAACGCAACGCGCTTGATTTCCTTATCAGGGCATTCGATCTGGAAACCATTGAGGGATCTATCAAATGCAAATGATGAGATATCCAACCTCGTGTAGAGTTCTTTACCATACTCGCTTAGTAACATGTGCTGAGTATAATTCGTTGACACGATATTTTCCACCACATACACTTTTTCAGATGATAAGAGAACTCGGAACAGAAGAGCTTACGCTCTCATATTCCTCATATGCATTTTCTTCCGTTAGCCCAGGAACCTCAATCATAGGACAGGAAAGGGCTATGGGACTGTTGAGCCTTGGCCTTAGAACAGACCGTATCGGATACAATATCTTCCTCTCTGGCGAGGATGGATCTGGGCGTCTCACGGCGGTACTTGAAGAGATTTCAAAGATAGATAGCAATATCGAAGGAATGAAGGATGCGTTCTATGCCTTCTCTTCTGATGAATCAGAGCCACGCCTTATAACACTTCCACGCGGAAAGGCACGGGAATTTCAGGATGATCTCACGCGACTTCAGAATAAATCTGTTGCAATAGATGAGCTAAAGGAGAAATGGAATAATGACTCTATATCCTCCTTTCTTTCATCCCTTCCAATAGATAATGAAGATGCATACAGAATAAACATCGTTCTCGATCGAAGTGATATAAAGAAGAGGCCTACGATCATAGAGACACATCCTTCGAAGAAATCGCTCTTTGGTTTCGTTGAGAAAGGAAAAGCGCCGCACATGGCTATGCGCATCGGATCCTATCAGGCAGCAGCCGGCGGTTTTCTGATACTCAATGCAGAAGAGATTGCAGGAGATGAAGAGCTATGGAAGACGCTCCGCCGCTATATTGAGATGACGCACCGCGCACTCACATCGCGAAGCGTAAAGGGTGAGATGATGGAAGAAATCAGGCCGCTTCCCATTCCGATGCTCACAAAAGTCATTCTTATCGGCAATGAATCAACATATGACAAACTGATGGAAAAGGATGGAAAGTTCATCCGCTATTTCAGGATTGCGCCCGAGTTCGACACCACAATGGATGCTACAAAGGAGAATATCGAGGGAACGGTAAGCTATCTGAAATCCGTAGGACAGCATCTGCTTCCAGCCTCCGATTCCGCATACGCAGAGATTCTTCGCCACTCTTCATGGATTGCAGAGGACAGGACAAAGCTATCAACAGAGCTATCGCTCCTTGGCGATATCCTAGAGGAAGCGAATGACGTCTCTGTCCTATCAGGGAAAAGCGAGATAGACGGAAGCTCTGTAAGGGAAGCGCTTGATCGCCGTGACTTCTATGCATCGCTATCGGAGGAGAAAATCAATAGCGATATCCAGCGCGGCGACATGGTCATCGCTCTCGATGGAATGAAGGTTGGCATCGTCAATGGACTTGCTGTGATGGACAGAGGCACATCCTCATTCGGCACCCCGGCCGTCATCTCTGTTGCAGTCGCGCCGGGAAACGAGGGCATTGTCAATATCGAGCATGAGGCAGGACTCTCCGGAGGCATCCACGACAAGGGCTTGCTGATACTCGAAGGTTATCTTCGCCATCGCTATGCGCGAACCTTCCCCCTCTCGCTCTATGCCGGCATCTGCTTCGAGCAAAGCTATGCAGAGGTCGATGGAGACAGCGCGTCCCTTGCAGAACTTTATGCACTGCTTTCCGCTATCGGCGATATCCCGATAAGACAGGACATAGCCGTAACAGGCTCTGTAAGCCAAGTCGGAGCATTGCAGCCAGTCGGCGGCATAAATGAAAAGATCGAAGGCTTCTTCAATGCCTGCTCTGTCACAGGTCTCACAGGACTCCAAGGCGTGATAATCCCGGAGCAGAATATCTCATCGCTCATACTCGGAGAGAACGTTGAGAAAGCTGTCAAGGAAAAGCAATTCCACATCTATGCTATCTCAGAACTCGATGAAGGAATGGAGCTGTTATCAGGGCTAAGAAGAGGAACAAGGGATAGGCATTCGGCATTTCCACCCGGTTCGTTCAACAGACGCATAGAAGATGGACTGAAGGAACTCTGCAAACATAGCCAAGAGAAGGGTTGACCCCTACTAATCGGGTCACGCAAGACAGAAAACGCTAAATATATCCACTTGAGCGTTAATGCAACCTCTGTTACGCTAAATATAGGCATAGTCTCTTGAGAGAACAGCCACGGGGGTTGCGGCTAAAGCCGTTCAAAGATCTTATGCATACAAAGGAACTTCTTTACATCAGAGCAGTCAATTTGATCTGCTTCCTTTTCGGCGTGCTTGGCGTCATACTGGCACTCATCGCAGAATCATCGTCAATGCTTTTCGACGGCATGTACTCCTTCATCCAGAGTATATTCATCCTTCTTTCAAGCTTCGTAGTAAAGCTTATAAGCAGAAAGGATGATGAATATTTCCACTTCGGTTACTCTGCATTCGAGCCTTTCTACATTACGTTAAGAACGCTTTCCCTGATTTCCATGAACCTGATACTCGCTTTCAATGCACTCAGGAATATCATCAGAGGCGGTTATTATGTCGATGCAGGTATTGTGCTTTTCTTCACCGGTTTCTCGGCTCTCATTTGCTCAGGCGTCTATGTATTCCTCTCCCAAAAATCGAAACTGCTTCATTCCCCCATGCTTAGGACAGAGGCGAAGAGCTGGCTCAATGATACGCTTATAAGCGTTGCAGTCCTTGTTTCATTTTCTGCAATGGCACTGCTGGAGAAAACGGGAATAGGAAGGGCAAATGCTTATATCGATCCGGTAATCACACTCATTTTTGCACTTATACTCACACCGGGGCTTATAAAGGAGTTATGGCAGGCATTGAAGGATCTGCTAGATGCAGCACCGCCAAGAGAGATTCAGGAACGGCTTGAGAATATCGTAGGGGAATTTGATAGGAAGTACGCATTCAAGGATTGGAAAATCTTTTCCTCCAAACATGGACGCTTTGTATCCTCAACGATTTATATTCTTCTTTCGAAGGATATAACGATCCATCATGCAGATATCCTCAGAAAAGCGATGATGAAAGCAATCCGTGCCTCATGGCCTTGGAGCGATACAGATATCGTATTCTCAATCGATTCAAGCTGGATGGAATATGCAGTTCCGGCAACAGACGAGGAAAATGAAATAACCGGATGAACGGCGCTCTGTTGCAGAAATTGCAACAATTCACTTCTTCTGTACCATTTCAGCAGTATGGATAATACCAAAAAACACAAATCTGCCGTATTTTTGTTGCACTCTCCTTCTATGATTGCAACAAACTTCATTAGATATGTATAATTCGCTAAGCTATGAAGACCGCAATACTCAAACTAAGGGATGGGAAGGAATTCAAAGGCATTCAATTCGGCGCAGAGCCTACGCTTGAAACCGGAGAGGTTGTATTCAACACAGGAATACCCGGATACCAAGAAATCCTTACAGACCCATCATATAATGGACAGATCGTTACACTTACAAGCCCGATGATCGGCAACTATGGGATATCCAGAGAGAGAAATGAAAGCAATGGGATAAAAGCCACAGCGCTCATTATCCGGAAGCTTTACAGAGGTTCTGTCATGGATGGTCGGATCACTCTCGACCAGTTCATGAAAAGAGAGGGAATCCCCGGTTTGGAGGATATAGATACAAGAGCTTTGACACTGCACCTACGCAATTGCGGCTCACAGAATGGAATAATCTTCTTCGAAGAAGATAGAGAAAAAGCGGAGGAAAAACTCAAATCCTTTCCTCTCATCACCGAGCGCGATCTCATTGATGGCGTAAGTGTAAATGAACCATTGCTGAATCCGGATCTTGGAAATGGATTTGAAAAAGCACCTCTCCATGCTGACAGGCATATTGCGCTTGTCGATTTCGGCATAAAGCGTTCGATTATCTCCTGTCTATATAAAAGAGGCACTTCGGTAACACTGCTTCCACCTACCTCCACAGGAGAGGATGTAATGAAGATCAATCCTGATGCGCTCTTTCTATCGAACGGGCCGGGAGACCCTGCCCTTCTGACCTCCGCTGTTGATATGACGCGTAGCATCATCGGAAAACTGCCTGTCATGGGTATCTGCCTTGGCCATCAGATAATCACGCTTGCCCTTGGAGGAAGGACGGTGAAGATGAAGTTCGGCCATCACGGTTCGAATCATCCTGTCCGCGATAACGATACAGGACGCACGTTCGTAACCGCGCAGAATCATGGCTTTATGTCTGATAGATCATCCCTTCCATCCACGGTGAAGGTATGGCTTGAGAATGCAAACGATGGCTCTGTAGAGGGCCTTTACTCCACTGTTGAGAAAGTCAGGTGCGTACAGTTCCATCCAGAAGCCGCGCCGGGGCCGGAGGAAGCGGAGAGCATATTCGATACTTTCTTGGAGATGTGCTGATGAAGAGAACAGATATACACCATATTCTTGTAATAGGATCTGGCCCGATAGTCATCGGGCAGGCATGTGAATTTGACTATTCGGGGAACCAAGCAGTCCGAGCGCTCAAAGAGGAAGGTTACGAAGTCTCTTTGATAAACCCCAATCCTGCAACGGTAATGACAACGCATGGACTTGCTGACCATATCTTCCTAGAGCCGCTTAAGAAGGAGTATATCGAAAGGATATTCGACCAAGTCGGGCCTGATGCGATTCTCTCCACGATGGGCGGCCAGACTGCGCTTAACCTTACGATGGAATTGGAGAAGGATGGCATTCTCGATAAATACGGCGTAAAGGTCATCGGAGCGTCTGCTGAGGCTATCGAAAAGGCAGAGGACAGGGGAAAATTCAAGGATATAATGACCTCCCTTGGCTATGAGAGCGCACGTAGCGGCATCGCGCACTCTGTTGAGGATGCATTGAAGATAAAGGACGAAATTCCGCTTCCTTTGATAATCCGTCCATCATTCACCCTCGGTGGAATGGGTGGCTCGATCGCGGAAAAAGAAGAGGACTTCATCCCCCTTGTTGAGAATGCGCTGAGCGTAAGCCCGGTTCATGAGATACTTATCGAAGAGTCCCTTATCGGATGGAGAGAGTTCGAGATGGAGGTCATGAGGGACAGCAAGGATAATGCAATCATCGTCTGCTCCATCGAGAACATTGATCCGATGGGCGTACATACCGGTGATAGCATCACCATCGCTCCGATACAGACTCTGGACGATGAAGAGTATCAGAAGATGAGAACGGCCTCGATTGAAATACTCAGGGCTGTAGGCGTTGACTGCGGCGGCTCGAATGTACAGTTCGCACTCTCCCCTGACCACAAGAGGATGGTGGTTATCGAGATGAATCCCCGCGTATCGAGATCCTCGGCTCTGGCAAGCAAGGCAACGGGCTTCCCGATTGCAAGAATCAGTGCGAAACTCGCTGTCGGATACACGCTTGATGAAGTAAAGAATGAAATCACAGGTGCATCAGTATCTTGCTTCGAGCCAGCGCTCGATTACGTTGCAGTGAAGGTGCCAAGATTTGAGCTGGAGAAGTTTCCTCTTGAGGCAGCGGCGCTTGGAACGCAGATGAGATCGGTCGGAGAAGCACTCGCGCTTGGCCGTACCGCACTTGAAGCAATAAACAAAGCATTCCGTTCCTCTGAGCAGAAGATTGAGGGCATAACTGCGCTAGATAGAAATAAGTACGATGTAGATCTCTTGCTTCGCTCAGCCCATCCGCTTCGCTATCTTGCGGCATATACCGTGATAAAAGAAGGAGAGAATGACTTAGAGAAGCTTTCGAAGATCACAGGCTTTGATATCTACTTCCTCTCACTTCTTGCAGAACAAAGAGAATTGGAGCGTAGACTTGAGACTGAGACGCTTACACAAGAACTCTATCTCGAGGCAAAACGCATAGGGCTTTCCGATAAGAATATCAAGGAACTCTCAGCATCAGAGCTGCCAGAGCCTCTTGTTCCCTCTCGCCACTATGTCGATACCTGTGCTGGGGAATTTGAAGCTCTCACACCATACTGCTACACATCATATGGTGAAGAGGATGAGGGGAAGGGACTGGGAAAGGATGCTGTCATCATACTTGCATCTGGCCCAAACAGAATCGGGCAGGGTCTTGAGTTCGATACCTGCTGCACGCTCTCATCAAAGGCATTCAGAAAGCATGGCAAGAAGACTATCATGGTAAATAGCAATCCTGAGACTGTATCTACGGACTATAATACCTCTGATAGACTTTATATCGAACCACTTACAGCAGAAGCGGTACTCAACATCATAAAGAAAGAAGGCACGAAGGATGTTGTCGTACAGCTTGGCGGCCAGACTCCGCTTAATATGGCGGCAGAGCTTGAGAGAAATGGCGCACACATTGTAGGCACTTCCCTTGAGAGCATCGATAAGACAGAGGATAGAGGTCTGTTTTCCGAAGTTGTGAAGACCCTTGGCATGAGACAGCCAGAGAACAGAAGCGCTTCATCAATAGACGAAATAAAAGAAAAAGCCCATGAAATTGGCTATCCAGTGCTTCTAAGACCATCGTTTGTGCTCGGTGGAAGAGCGATGTTCATTGCATATGACGACAATGGACTTGAAGAGTTCTTGCAGAAGCCAGAGGTCACGATATCAAAAGAGGCCCCAGTGCTTGTAGACCAGTTTCTGGAAGATGCATTCGAATATGATCTTGACGCTGTATCCGATGGAAAGAGCGTTTATATCGGAGGAATACTCCAGCACATAGAGGCCGCCGGCATCCATTCAGGAGACAGCGCAGCGGTCTTCCCTCCATATAAGAGCAAGCCGGAAATCCTTGACGAGATGAAAGCTTGGACACTGAAACTAGCACGCCACCTTAATGTCCAAGGCCTGATGAACATACAATTTGCAGAGAAGGATGGAAAGCTCTACATCATCGAGGTAAATCCTCGCGGAAGCAGAACTGTACCGTTTATCTCAAAATCCAGCGGAGTGGATCTCGTTGAAGCTGCGGTACGCATCTGGCTTGGAGAGGATCTTGTAAAGCAGGAACTGGTCAAAGAAGAAGGCGGTATCGGTGAAGGGCGCTGCATAATGGGATGGGCTATCAAGGAGGCAGTCTTCTCCTTCGATCGTTTCCAGCATGTTGACCCGGCGCTCGGGCCGGAGATGCGAAGCACGGGAGAGGTTGTCGGATACGGAAGAACCTTCGGCGAAGCCTATGCAAAGAGCCAGGCAGCCGCCTCCAATATCCTTCCTACATCGGGACGCGTAATCATCAGCGTCAACAGCAAGGATAGAAAGACGATTGCGCCAATAGCAAAATCGCTTCAGGAGATGGGCTTCCATGTGCTTGCGACAAAAGGAACGGCACGGGATCTCTACAGCGAAGGTATACTCTGCGATGTAGTGCTCAAAACGCAGGATGGACATCCGAATATCGTGGACTACATCAGAGAAAAGAAAGCCGATCTTGTGATCAACACGCCAATGGGATTCCACTCTAGAAAGAGTGATGATGATATAAGAACCGAGGCTGTCAGGGCACATATTCCGTATACGACCACAACAAGCGCGGCGAAGGCTGCTGTCGAGGCTATACGCTATCTACAGGAAAACCGATTCGTGGTAAGGGAACTCCCGAAAAGATGATAGGATTTAATAAATTTTTATGATTAGTTAAATACAAACTACACTTCTTTATTTTAGAGTTTTTTCATCATCTTTACGGCAAGCGGGGTTACCTCAGATCCCCCCACGGACAACACGGCCTCGTCTTGCCTTTTCTATTTTCCCGGGCAGTGA
The DNA here is from genome assembly GCA_964623005.1 of uncultured Spirochaetaceae bacterium. Lineage (GTDB taxonomy): Bacteria > Spirochaetota > Spirochaetia > Sphaerochaetales > Sphaerochaetaceae > Ornithospirochaeta. The sequence goes on along the minus strand of CAZURL010000056.1, from coordinate 3,058 downwards.
TAAAATCCAGTAAATCGGAGGATGCAATGGAAGAAGCATTCATGCAACGCACAGCAACCTGCGGCAGCCTCAGGGCGGCAGATGCGGGAAAGACAGTAATACTGAACGGATGGGTTCATAGGGATAGAAACCATGGCACCCTGCACTTCATCAATTTACGTGATAGATATGGAATGACACAGGTAGTCGTTGACGATGACGCCTCAAGTGAGCTACAGAAGGTCGCGAATGAGCTTAAGCTCGAATACTGCATCGCCGTTCAGGGCATTGTCAGAAAGCGCCCTGACGATATGGTCAATCCAGATATGGAGACGGGAGAGATCGAAGTAAAGGCGGAATCGATCGAGATACTTTCAAAGTGCGACGTCCTACCTTTCATGATAGATGAAGAGAATAATGCGCGCGAAGATCTAAGGCTCAAGTATAGATATCTTGACCTGAGATCGGGTGGGATGCAGAAGAGAATCAAGATTCGCCATGAAATCATAAAGGCAATCAGGGAGTATTTCTACAAAACGGACTTCTTGGAAATCGAGACGCCGACGCTCATCAGAAGCACACCGGAAGGTGCAAGGGACTTTCTCGTTCCATCAAGGATTTATCCGGGTAAATTCTTTGCACTCCCACAGTCACCGCAGCTTTACAAGCAGCTTCTTATGGTCTCTGGCTTTGACAAATACTTCCAGATAGCAAGATGCTATCGTGACGAAGATCCTCGTGGAGACAGGCAGCTTGAATTTACACAGCTTGATGTGGAGATGAGCTATGTAAAGCGTGATGATGTTCTTGAATTGATGGAAGATCTCTTCAACGATGTTTTCAAGAAGGTTCTGGACATTGAGCTTCCAAAGCATTTCAGACGGCTTTCCTATCAAGATGCGATGGATACATATGGCTCTGATAAACCAGATCTTAGATTCAATCTTGAAATCCATGACGCAGCATCGTTTGCTTTAGAGTCCTCATTCAATGCTTTTACCGAAACACTCAGTAATGGCGGCTCTGTGAAATATCTTGTAGCTCCAAAGAAGGAAGGTTTTGATTACACGAGAAAGTATCTTTCGGAACTTGAGGAAGCTGCAAAGATCTACGGTGCGCACGGGCTGGCATGGATGAAAGTTGACAATGGCACGATCTCAGGAGGCGTATCAAAGTTCTTCCAAGGCAAGGAGCAAATGGTTCTCGATCAGACGGGCGCTAAGGATGGCGATGTAATTCTTCTTGTAGCGCATCAGGACTGGAAGAAGTGCTGTACATCCATGGGAGCTGTCAGAAACAAGCTCGGCTCTGATCTGAAACTCAAAAGAGAGGGATATGAGTTCTGCTGGATCATCGACTTCCCGCTTTTTGAGTACAATGAGGATGAAGGCCACTGGGAAGCTGCGCATCATATGTTCTCAATGCCTCAGGCTGAGTATCTTGATACACTGGAATCAGATCCAGGCTCGGTCAAAGGAGATCTTTACGACCTTGTGCTCAATGGTTATGAGCTTGCATCTGGCTCGATAAGAATCCACGACGTCGAGCTACAGAAGAGAATCTTCCGCATCTGCAATATCTCGGATGAGGTTTCAAAAGAACGATTTGGATTCCTTCTTGATGCATTCAGGTTCTCGCCTCCTCCACATGGAGGTATCGCGCCTGGTATCGACAGGCTCTGCATGATTGTTGCAAACGAGCAGTCGATCAAGGAAGTGATTGCATTCCCGAAGAATACAGCAGCGCTTTCGCCGATGGATGATTCACCATCCCCGGTTGAGCAGAAGCAACTCGATGAACTTCATCTTATTATAAAGACGGAAGCGTGATCGATACTTTAATAATAGGAGGCGGGGCAGCTGGGCTGTATCTCGCCTCTTTGAATAATAAGGTAACAATTCTTGAAAGAGATATATGCGGCAGGAAGCTCCTTCTTACAGGGGGCGGACGCTGCAATTACACAAGAGCCTCAACCCCTGATGAAATGATAGGGATGTACAATGGAAACCGGAATTTCATCAAGAGCGTCCTCTATGCCCATACACCTGACGATATAGTAAAGCATTTTAAAGCACTCGGGATTGAACCTAGTATTGAAGAGGATGGTAAGATCTTTCCGAAAAACGGCAATGCAGAAGATGTAAGGGCCGCACTTTTTCCAAATAAGGCGAACATCATAGAAGGAAAGGGAATATCTATAAAAAAGGACGAGGATTTCTTTGCCATTGCAACAGAGAGCGGTGAGGTTATAAAAGCAAAGCGCGTTGTAGTTGCAACAGGAGGGGAAAGCTTTCCGGGAACAGGCTCCGATGGCAATGGTTATAGACTGCTATCTGCGCTTGGCCATACGATAATCCCTACATCCCCTGCTCTTTCTCCGATTGCTCTTACGCCATCGCTTTCACACGCCGAGGGCGTTTCGATAAGAGCAACGCTTACTGTCGGGAAAAAGAGTGAAGAGAATGATATCGTAATAACAAGGCGAGGAATCTCAGGGCCGGGCGCGCTGAATATATCGCGGCATCTTGCCGATTATGATGAAATAACGATTTCCTTCTCTTCTATTGATAAGACAAAGCTTAGAATGGAGAGCGGCGGAAAGTCTGTGAAAAATGCCCTTCACCTTCCATCAAGGCTCACGGAAGCCTTGCTTGGCCCACTCTCTGATAAACGATGCGGCAATCTTTCCAAAAGCGATCTCGAAACAATCGAGAAGAAGATTTCAAGATATACATTCAAAGCAAAAGCCATAAAGGAAGGTGCGATGAATACACGAGGCGGCGTGTCAACATCGGAAATCAATCCTCGAACCATGGAATCAAGGATTGTGAAGAATCTCTACATTCTCGGCGATCTGATCGATGTCGATGGCCCTACAGGGGGCTATAGTCTATCTTTCGCTTTTGCAACTGCATGGATTGCAAACAACAGCCTTTCATAATATTCAAGAGGAAATCTCTGAACAAAAAGGTCAAACAGAGGCTTTTCTGTTATGTATCTTGCGTATATTGTTCGTGTTACGTAGGGTTTTTCTGCACTTCCATCCGTGCTATACTGCACACATGGCAAAAGAACGTAT
>CAZURL010000055.1:0-13595 GCA_964623005.1 uncultured Spirochaetaceae bacterium | reverse complement strand
ACGTCACTCATGCCGCATTTAAGTCCATGGTTGATGCATGGTGCGTAGCAGATGATAACCGAAGGGCCTTTGTAGCTCTCTGCTTCAATCAAAGCCTTAAGAAGCTGCGATTGATTTGCTCCCATGGCAACCTGAGCGACATAGACGTCCTTATAGCTCATGGCCATAGATCCAAGATCCTTTTTCTTGTTTCTCTTGCCAGATGCTGCAAACTGAGCAACAGCTCCGGTAGGCGTTGCTTTACTTGCTTGACCACCTGTGTTGGAATAGACTTCGGTATCGAAGACGAGGATGTTCACGTCAGCACCGCTGGCAATTACATGATCAAGGCCGCCATAACCGATGTCATATGCCCAGCCATCACCGCCGAACATCCAAACACTCTTCTTTACCAACTGATCCGAATGCTTTTTCAGATACTCGATCTCTGCGCATGTATCGTTGGTCTTCTCCAGCGCTTTCCTTAACCTTTCGCTCTTTTCTTCGCTGTCCTTGCTCTCAGAGAATGTCTCAAGCCACGAAGAAAGGGCTGCTTTCAGTTCTTCATCATTGGTCTTTTCCTGTAAAGCAATTGCTCCAGAACGTGTCCGTGCCCTCGCGCTTTCGCTGCCTAAGAGCAGTCCCAAACCGAACTCTGCGTTGTTTTCAAAAAGCGAACCGCTTACAGCAGGGCCTCTGCCTTTTCTATCCTTTGCATAAGGGAAGCTGGGGAAACTTGTTGCCCATACCTGGCTGCATCCTGTAGCAGTTGCAACATACATTCTCTTGCCAAAGAGCTGGGTAACGAGTTTTGCATATGGCGTTTCACCGCATCCTGCACAGGCGCCGCTGAATTCAAGCAGAGGCTGATTGAACTGGCTTCCTTTGACAGATAATGTGCCGAGAGGATTCTCATCCTGCGATACCTCAATAAGCTCCGGCCATGCCTTTGCCTCTCTCTCCGTATCTTCAAGCGGCACCATTTCAAGCGCTTTGACAGGACAGACTTTGACGCAGCTTCCGCAACCCTGGCAGTCAAGAGATGATATCCCCATTGTAAAAAGAAGCGGTGAATCCTTGACGCCTTTAAGCGGCAGAGTCTCTACTTTCTCCTTCATTGAAGACGCATTCTTTTCTGTCAACAGAAATGGCCTGATTACTGCATGTGGACATACATAGGAACACTGATTGCACTGTATGCATTTCGAACTGTTCCACCGCGGTGCAGAGACGCTTGTACCCCGCTTCTCCCAGCGACTTGTCTCCAGAGGGAATGTGCCGTCTGAATACTCAAGGAATGCAGACACTGGGATATCATCACCTTTCATGTTATTGACAGGAATGAGAATGTTCTTGATAAACGAGGGATAAGCAGTATCGTCAGAAGCGGTCTTGTCAGATTCACTATGCCACGAATCGGGAATGATTACCTTCCTAAAGCCATCAATACCACGCTCAACTGCAAGATAGTTCATGTTTACAACAGCCTCTCCCTTTGCGCCGTAGCTTTTGAGGATAGCCTGTTTCATATAAGTGACGGCTTCATCGATCGGGATGATCTTCGTAATTGCGAAGAACGCTGCCTGAAGAATGGTATTTGTCCTCTTTCCCATACCAATCTCTTTTGCAATTCCGTCAGCGTCAATGATGTACAGATTGATATTCTTATCTGCAATCTCCCTCTTCATCTTTGCAGGGATGTGTTCTTCAAGTTCGCTGTCCGTCCAAGAAGTAGCGATGAGAAGGCTTCCGCCTTTCTTCAAATCACCTACAATGTCATATTTTCCGACATAGGAACGAGAATGGCAGGCTACGAAATCCGCCTGTTTTACAAGGTATGTCGCTCTGATCGGAGAATCACCGAACCTAAGATGGCTTCTTGTCACACCACCGGACTTCTTTCCATCGTACTCGAAGTAAGCCTGAACATTCTTTTCTGTATGGTCTCCGATGATCTTTATCGAGTTCTTATTTGCTCCGACGGTTCCATCTCCGCCAAGTCCCCAGAACTTGCAGCTGACTGTATCTGAGGCAATGGTATCGAGTTCAGGCCCGTAAGGAATGCTGAGAGAGGTAACATCATCGTTGATTCCAACTGTGAAATGAACCCGGCCCCTGTTTTCCATATTCTCATAGACGGCCTTTATCTGCGAGGGCGTTGTATCCTTGCTTGCAAGCCCAAAGCGGCACGCATAAACGTCGATAGCTCTTCCGCTTTCTCGGATTGCCGTTGAAATCTCTTCATAAAGCGGCTCGCCTATTGCGCCCGGCTCCTTGTCGCGATCCATAGCAGTTATTGCCTTTACGCTCTCCGGAAGCGCAGATAGGAATGCTTTAACAGAGAATGGCCGGAAGAGATGGACGTCGATGTAGCCATATTTCTTACCCGTTCTATTCAAGTAATCCACACTCTCTTCTACGGTGCCGGCTACGCTACCCATTCCGATTATCACGAACTCCGGATCCTCAGGGCCGTAGTAGTTGAAGAGCCTATAATTAGTTCCTGCGATGCTGTTGATCTTATCCATCTCTTCCTGCACAACGTCAGGAAGTCTGTCATAATAGACATTCATCGCTTCGCGAGCCTGGAAGTATGTGTCTCCATTAAGACCGCTTGTACGGATGCGAGGATGTTCGGGGTTCTGAGCCTCGCTTCTGAATCTGTCTAGCTCTTTATAATCAACCAGTCCCTTCAAATCATCGTAATCAAGAAGCCTCACTTTCTGGATTTCATGACTCGTTCTGAATCCATCAAAGAAATGAAGAAATGGAACATGACCCTTGATGGCTGCAAGGTGGGCAACGGCAGCCAGATCCATTGCCTGTTGCACAGAAGAAGATGAAAGCATCGCAAAACCTGTCTGCCTACATGCCATAACATCGCTTTGCTCTGCAAAAATTGAGATATTATTCGTAGCAACAGTTCTGGACGCTACATGTATAACACAAGGCTTCAATTGCCCTGCAATACGGAACATGGTCGGAATCATGAGCATAAGCCCCTGGCTGGAAGTAAAGCTTGTAGCAAGCGCCCCAGAATCCAGTGCGCCATGAACTGCGGAAATAGCACCAGCCTCGCTCTGCATCTCTACCAAGTGGACAGGCTGATCAAAGATATTCCGCTTCCCCTTGCTCGCCCATTCATCGGTAAGTTCTGCCATCGGGCTTGATGGTGTTATAGGATAAATAGCTGCAACCTCTGTAAAAGCATATGCGCTGTAAGCCGCAGCTTCGTTGCCATCCATTGTTTTCTTCTTCATTGCCATAGAGTCCTCCCCAAGAAAAATCGCTCCGGTTGCTCAATCGTTTTACTAAATCGTTTATCCATCATAGGGTACTTTAACGTTTTAGCAGTTGTCAATAAAAATTTTCAGAGATTTTTCATGCGGTATAATTTCTTATAATAAAAGGAAACATAATGCTTGATGTATATTTGGCATTATTTTAAAATACACAGTAAAGGATTCTAATATGGTTACAATAAAGGATGTTGCAAGAAAAGCAGGTGTTTCAGCGACTACCGTTTCTATAGTTCTAAATAATAAAGCAGAAGAGAAAAGGATACCGAAAGCGACAGCAGAGCGTATCATGAAAGCTGTAATAGATTTAAATTACAGACCCGACAATAATGCAAGAAGACTCCGCTCCGCGACTGAAAAGAAAATCACTATCGCGCTCTTCTGGCCATCGGATTATCGTGTAAGCCTATTGGGACATCTTGCATCTTCCATAAAGGATGAACTAGCAGCCCTCGATCCGAATACGGTGCTTGCAATCCAGACATATAGAAATAATTATCTAAGCGAGCTTGATTACATATTCAAGAACGCAAGCTATGACGGCATCATAATCGGCGCATTAAGCCAAGAGGATCTTAGATATATCGATTCAATAGATCCGCCATCCCCTATCGTCATGCTTAACAGGAAGAGCAATACCCACAGCACAGTCGGTGTCGACAACAGCCACTTAGGATTGCAGGCTGCGACCCTGATCCGGCAGAAAGGATATACAGAAGTTGCAATAATCTCCAATGCAGGGAGATATATGGCGACAAAAGAGAGAACGGAAAGTTTTATCTCTGCTTGCCAGAGCCTTGATATATCCATATTGGATAAGTGGATTTTTCAAGCTCCCGGTTCACTTAGCGGTGGCTTTGAAGCGTCCCTTGAATATGCAAAGCTTGACGACAGGCCTCATGTGCTTTTCTGCGAAGATGATTATATGGCGCAGGGTGCTCTTGTGGGATTGTATAAAAGCAATCTGAGGATTCCACGAGATCTTGAAGTACTTTCGTTCGGTATGCAAAGCAACTCTTCAGATACGTTCCTCATCCCATCGCTGAGCACTATCAGCCTGCCTTATGAGAAGCTGAACAAAAATGCCTCTCGCATCCTCCTTGACAAAATAAAGACAGGAAACAGGGAACTAGAACATCTGCTCTTTGAACCGGAAACGCATCTAAGGGAAAGCTTCACCCTCTGAGATTGCAAAAACAAAACCTCCTCATCCTTTAAAGCATCGAGAGTGTTGCGAAGAGGAAAACAACGTATTGACATACTAAGTATTCGTATTATAAGAATCCTTATTATATGACAGGCATACATCACTTTCTAATGAAATCGAATGCTGCTCTGACAAGAAAAATCCTTGCAAGAGCTGCAAAGGAACTTTCGCTAAGCAAAGGTCAGCCGAAGATTCTTGAATATCTCTACTACAATGGCGAAGAGAACCAGAAGACCATTGCGCTCAACTGTGAGATAGAACAGCAGACAGTCGGAAGCATTCTGCTCAGGATGGAGAAACAGGGATTAATAAAGCGGAGACAGAAGGATGGAAATCGAAGATCTCTCCATGTCTCCCTTACCGACAAGGGCAAAGAGGTAACTTTGCGTCTGACGAAGATCCTTAGAGAAGAAGATGAAAAAGCTTTAAAGAATCTAACCAAAGAGGAGGTGGAAACGCTCAAGAGACTTCTCAATACTGTTTCCGCCACACTCAAGGATAGGGAGGATGATAAATGAGGACAGATTTTATCTTCAAGAGGACAATGCTGCTTTTCGTAGGATTTCTTGTAATGGCTTTTGGTGTTGCGCTCTCTATAAAAGCAGACCTTGGTACGTCTCCGGTTTCAAGTCTTCCGTATGTGACTTCGCTTACATCCGGCATGACCGTCGGAATTACCTCCATAATAGTGAATACGCTTCTGGTCTTGCTCCAGATCCTGATTCTCAGAAAAGCATTTTCTCCTTTGCAGCTTTTGCAGATTCCCGGCGTAATTGCTTTCGGCCTGATGATAGATCTTGCGTCCTTTATCATCTCGCCGATATCCATCTCGACTTACCTCAATAAATGGATGCTTTGCCTTGCTGGGATACTGCTTGTTGCAATCGGCGTAAGCTTTGAGATCAATGCTAAATTCATAACAATGGCAGGCGAAGGCGTTGTACTTTCAATAGTCAAGGTAACGGGAGCAAAGTTTTCGAATGTGAAGATGATGGTCGATCTTTCTCTTGTTCTTCTTTCCGTCCTTGTTTCCCTGCTATTTCTTAAATCTCTTCACGGGGTCAGAGAAGGAACAATTGCCGCAGCAGTCTTTGTTGGCTTGATAACAAAACGAACTAACAAAATTGTTGAGAAACTGATCCAACCTCTTTTTGCTTCCGACACTGCTATAACCTCAGACATGCAATAACAGATACAACACGTATTTTGAGAAATTATTGAATATGGCAATCGCCGCTATATAGAAAACCAACGATCATATTTTCCTTGACGTTTAGGAGAAAGGGAAATAGAATAGCTTTAACGTTTCAGTAAAACGTTAAAGCTGTTTACTGAAAACCTTTTCAAAGGAGGAGTGTTACATGTCAGATTTACAGAATGATGCTCCGCTGAAATTCAATAGCGTTGAGTTCAGAGACGGAGTTCAGTCCCTGCTTGCAGGTCGCGTAAGAACCGAAGATATGATACCCTTCCTTAACCGGATGGATAAAATCGGTTATTACAGCATGGAGATGTGGGGAGGCGCCACATTCGATATCTCAATACGATTCTTGAATGAAGACCCATGGGAACGTATCAGAACCTTCAAGAAGTTTGTAAGATCCACGCCTCTCAAAATGGTTCTTCGAGGACAGAATCTTGTTGGATACAGAGCCTATAGTGATGATATCGTTGAGAAATTCGTTCATCACGCAGCTTTAAATGGCATAGATATATTCCTTACATTCGATGCATTGCAGGATCTGAGAAACTGCAGGAAAGCCTTTGAGTGCGTTCAGAAAGAGGGAAAAATTGTCGAAGGCAGTCTCCAGTACAATATAAGTCCATATAACACGATCAAAGATTACGTGGATAATGCAAAGGAACAGGAGAGAATGGGCGCTAAAAGCATCCATGTTGAAGACATGGCAGGGCTTATGAGTCCAGAAAACTGCCACAACCTCATTTCCGCCCTCAAGGATGCTTTGACAATCCCCATCCATCTTCACTGCCATTCTGCTGCGGGCATGGCAGATATGTGCTATTGGGAAGCGATCAAGGCAGGCGTCGATGGCCTTGATGTCTGCGTATCATCGCTGGCAATGGGCGCAGGACATCCGCCGATTGAAAGTTACATCGCCGCGCTAAGAGGAACAACAAGGGACACAGGCTTAGACCTTGCACCATTTGAAATACTCAACAAGGGCTTTGCTGCCCTGAGGGAAAAATACTCGGAATTTGAAACGAAAATGGTCGGCGTTGATGTAGGATGCCTACAGCACCAGATACCGGGAGGCATGCTCGGCACATTGCAGAACCAGCTAAAAGCAATGAATGTAATTGATCGTCTGCCTGATGTGCTAAAGGAAGTGACGGATGTGAGAAAGGATATGGGCTATCCTCCCCTTGCAACCCCGTCAAGCCAAATGTGCGGACAGCAGGCGACTACCAACGTTCTTACCGGCACTCGCTATAAGATGATAAGCAAGGAAATGAGGGAATACCTGAGGGGTATGTACGGCAATCCACCGGGCCCTGTTTCCGAAGAACTGAGAGATCTCGCATTGAATGGAGAGAAGCCTATCTCTTGTCGTCCGGCAGATCTTCTTCCCCCGTCATGGGAAAACGCAAAGAGCGAAATCGGAAATCTTGCTCAGAGCGAAGAGGATATCGTGACATATGCGCTCTTTGGCGAAGCAGCAAGAAAATTCTTGACTCAAAAATATTCAAAATAGGAGGAAATTATGAAGCAGACAGATGAAAGCAAACTTGAAAGAAGCAAAAAGCTTATAGAAGAGTTGAAGGAAATGAGAGGTGGAACAGTTCTTGAGAGCCACAAGAAAATGGGAAATGACCCTTCTCTCATTCAGGCTTTTCTGGATCAGTACAGGGATACGAACAAACAGGATGTAACCATTCCACGCAAGTATCGTGAACTTATTGTCATGGCAATCGGCATGGCAACAGGAACTACAACCACCATGAAAGTCCATGCGGATCTAGCCATTAAAAATGGGGCGACTGTTGATGAAATCTGCGAGGTTATCAGGATTATATTCTTTACATGCGGAGTATCGAAACTGCTCCCTGTGCTGGAAAATCTCGACTTAGAGCCAATTGAACAAAAAGAAAGAGAACAGGAGAGCAAATGAATAAGGATGAAATTCGAGCATTAGTTAATTCAATCAGAAGTAACAATCATCTGGATCTGACAAATGGGGTTATCAGCAATGACGTTAGATCGGAACTTGTCAGCTATTACAATAGCCATAACAGAGCTTTGTTCTACGAAAAGATTCTCCCGCAAAACAGCTCTCCTGAAGCTCTTATTATCAATTTTCATGGCGGAGGCTTTGTAAAAGGCCTCACCACAAGGGATCGGATATATGCGTCAGAACTTTCGCTGAACACAAAAAGCGAAGTTTGGAATGCTGAATACTCCCTTTCACCGGAGGAACCATATCCTGCACCGCTTGAAGATGGCTATGATTTATTAAAACTTGCGTTCAAGGAAAAGAAAGAGCGAGGACTTCCACTTTTTATCATCGGACACAGCGCAGGAGCATGGATAACAGTATCCGTTTCTGTACTTCTGAAACAGAAAGGCCAAGAGAATCCCATTGATGGTGTGATCATCGATTATCCTCCGCTCGACGTTACGAGATCTTTCATTGAACGTGTACCCGAAGACAATGAAGAGCTTATAAAATTTGCAAACGTTGTGGACATATTCACAGAGGCATACAAACCGTCTAAAGAAAAGACAAACTCCCTTTCCTCTCCCTTATACGCAAAGGACGAAGAACTCAGTGAATTCCCGAAAGCGCTGATCACCGTTGGCGAACAGGATTTTCTTTCCATAGAGAATGAAGCGTTTGCAAAGCGTCTGAAGGAACTCGGCAAAGACGTCGAAATCAAAATATACAAAGATTCCGGACATTCATTCACAACAAACAAGACAGGTTTGTACAAAGAAGCACTCTCAGATCACTATGCGTTCATCAATGGAATAATCAAAGCGACGCATAGCCTTTGATATTCCTCTATCCGAACTTCAAAAACAAGGCTGTTGTCTTGAATCCAGATAAGATCCATGCAACAGCCTCGCAAAAATATTTATGCTAAATCATCAGATCGACATTGGTTCAAGATTTGCTTTCTCTATGTCCTTGAAATACCTGTATGTACTTACTTTAAGCTCATCACATGCATCTTCATCGCAGATGATTATCGCACGCGGATGGAACTGGAGCGCCGAACCTGTCCACATCTGAGAGACACCACCTTCGATTGTATGCTTCAACGCCCTTGCCTTTGAATGACCATTTACAAGAATCATTACTTCCTTAGCATCCATTATCGTCTTTACGCCTACTGTGAGCGCGGTGGATGGCACCGCCGATATATTCCCACCAAAGAATCGTGAATTCATCACCTTAGTGTCATAGGTAAGGGACTTAACTCTTGTCAAAGACGAGAGCGAACTGAATGGCTCATTGAATGCAATGTGCCCATCTGCGCCTATACCGCCTAAAAATAGATCGATACCACCATATGAGGCAATCTTCTCCTCATAGCGTCTGCACTCCGCCTCAACATCCTTAGCGTTTCCATCGAGCATATTCGTGTTTTCGCTTGGGATATCCACCTGTGAGAAGAAATTCTCCTTCATAAATGTATGGTAGCTCTGCTCATGATCCTCAGGAAGCCCTACATACTCATCCATATTGAATGTCACGACATTCTTGAAGGAGATAAATCCATTTTTATTGAGTCTGATGAGTTCCTTATATGTACCGATAGGGGAAGACCCTGTCGGAAGGCCAAGCACAAATGGTCTATCCTCACCTCTCCTCTCATGTTCTTTTATCTTCTTCGCTATATACCTTGCAGCCCATAAAGACAGCTTCTCGTAATCTGGTTCGATAATTACTCTCATAGTCTTTCTCCCCTTTTATTTTCTCATGCGATGAAGCCAGAAGCAATAACCCTATCGCCATCATAAACAACAGCGCTCTGTCCCGGAGCAACACCCCTGACAGGAGAGAGGAAGCGAACGGAAAAACCTGAGCTATTGCCAGAGACCATAGCCTCCGTTCCTTTATCCATGCTTCGGATCTTCACCTTATAGATTCTACTATCAAAACCCTCTTCGCTTACAAAGACAGGATACTTTGCAGAAAGCAGCGAAAAGGTGCTTTCATCTGCGGTTGCGACAACGACACGGTTATTCCGAGCGTCGATTTCCGTCACATAAAGCGGTTCATGGTAGGCAATGCCAAGCCCCTTCCTCTGCCCTATCGTATAGTGCCAATAACCATTATGGCGGCCAACTACCGTTCCATCTGAAAGCACGATATCTCCGCTCTTATCATCCAGCTGCAAAAGCTCTGAGTAGTCAGAGCCATAGAAGTCCTGGCTTTCCCCCGCACCCTTTTCATGGAAACCTAACCGCTCATCGATTTCCCTGATCTCTGTCTTTGTATGATCGCCAAGAGGAAAGAGCGTCCTTGAAAGCTGCTTTTGATCCAGACGCGAAAGGAAGTATGACTGGTCTTTTTTTATATCAAGGCCTTTTCTAAGCTCATACCTTCCACTCTCTTCATTATGGACAATACGCGCATAATGTCCCGTTGCAAAGAGATCGAAATCGATAAAGGTCGAAGCATAATCGATCAAAGCGCCGAACTTGACGCGGCTATTGCACCAGATACAGGGATTAGGCGTTCTTCCAGAAACATACTCTGAGCAGAAATTATCCAGCACTTCGCGTTCAAAGACCTCTGCACAGTCAATAACAGTATGTTTTATTCCGATCGTCTCTGCGATTTTTGAAATGCGGTCAAGATCCTCGCTTTTATCCTGACAATAGCATGATGAAGAGGAAATAGGGGCAGGATAGGGCGAAGACGGACGCCATAGCGTCATCGTTACCCCCTCTACATCATAACCTTTCTCTTTCAGAAGCCAAGCTGTGACCGACGAATCTATCCCCCCTGACATTCCGACTAGCACTTTCATATGAATATACTCTCTATCTCCTTGTGGTAAAGCTTCTGTATCTCAGCGCGCTTAACCTCCTGCTTTGCAGAAAGTTCGCGTCCGACCTGGAAAGGCTTAGAAAGCAGCACGAAGCGCGATATCTGCTCATATGTCTTGAAGCCCTTCGCTCTTGAGATTATGTGATGGATCTCGCCATCTATAAGATGCTTCACCTCATCCAGCTCTGTGAGATCTGTCTTATTTATATATGGAACCTGACTATCTTTCAGATAGCGTTCAACATTCTTCGTATCGATAACGATAAGCGCGCCAAGATACCTTCTGTCCTGTCCGACAACGACAGCGCTCTCGATATACTCGCTTGAGATAAGCGCATTCTCAATCGGGACTGGCTCTATATTCTCCCCTCCTGATAGCACAATCGTATCCTTTACGCGGCCTACTATCGCAAAGTCACCGCGCTCTTCGATTATAGCAAGGTCACCTGTATGAAAGAAGCCATCCTCATCGATTACAGAGCGCGTACGCTCTTCATCATTGTAATACCCTTTCATAACCTGAGGCCCCCTTACAAGAAGCTCGCCTTTCTCTCCTTTTCCCAACGCCTCGCCAGTCTCTGGATCGATGATTTTTATCTCAGTGCCTTCAAAGGGCCTCATATAGCCCTCTATCGAACGAGGGTAGCGTTGAAGCCCGATTACCGGCGCTGTCTCTGTCAGTCCATAGCCATCTAGGAGCTTTATTCCGATAGCAGAGAAGAACTCTTCGACATCACGGCTCATCGAACCACCGCCGGAGATTCCTGCAACAAATGAAGAACCGAGTTTTTCCTTTATCTGGCTGAATGCGACTTTATCGCCGATTTTGTATATCAAATTCAAAAGGAAATAAGGGATCAGCGCGGCTTTCATGACAAACTTCCTCTCTTTCGAGAATCGAGGATAGAGATCGAATGCAAGCTTTTCAAAGTGACTTTTCGCTTTTGCCACAGCAACGAAGAACTGGAAGATATGACGCTCCATAGCACTCTTATTCTTCAGATTCTGATAAACCCCAGCCTTTACCGTCTCCCAGATCCTTGGTACAGAACAGAGAACCTGCGGATTGACTCTCTGGAAATCTGTCAGCATCACCTTTCCTATCGGCTTTGAGTATGCAATCGCACAGCATTTATAGATGACAACGTACTGTATGATGCGTTCAAACGCATGCCATATAGGAAGTACGGAGAGGGAAATCCACCCCTTCTTGAACTCGATTATCTTATCAACAGCATGTAGCTGGTAAATGATGTTCCTATGGGAAATCATTACACCTTTTGGAAGGCCTGTAGTACCGGAAGTGAAAATAATAGTAGCAGTCTCTTCTTCGTTTCCGAGCGCGATTTCCTTTTCTATCTCACTCTTTCCGCCAGGCGCATCGAGAAGAGAAAGTCCTTCTTTCAACAGCTCTGAATAGAGGTAGATCTCTACCTCTTCGCTCTCCTTCTTTTCCCCCTCAATCAAAACGATTGTCTTTAGAGCAGGAAGCGATGGCTTTAATTGAAGGATTTTATCGAGCTGCGTTTCATTCTCCGCAAAAGCAATAGAGAGCGATGTCACGGAGAACATATGCTCTATCTCATACGGCATCGCATCGCGGCCACGCGGTACATCCGCAGCGCCAAGAGAAAGGACAGCAAGGTCTATCACAAACCATTCGGAACGATTATCGCTGATAATACCGACTGTATCACCGCGTTTTACGCCAAGCTTCTTCAAAGCTAATGCCAATCCCCTTGATTCTCTCTGTAAGAGGAAATATGTCCTAGGGATGAACGCACCAGCCCTGTTTCTTCCATACTGGACAACCGCATCAGGGTTCTCTCCGGCTATTTTATCGAGAAGCTGGCTGATCGTTCCGTACATATACACCTCGCTGTTTATCTAAATTTAATGTTTAAATCTAGTATGGATTAAAAAAAATCCTAGTCAATACCCGCAAAAGGGGTTAGCAAAGACTAACTAATGTGCTATTATGTCATTGAAGCGGATGCTTCAGCCTTTTGGATATCTATCGGGGCAGGATTTTCTTCCTTCTCTCCCCTGCCCCGCTTTCTTCAATTAATGCCGGATTCTATTGCGTTCAAAATCTACGATGCGACCAGTTGCACCATCGATTCTGAAATCATATCTGTGATCGTCATGGTGAATAGCGCCAGCATAGATAACTCTAAATCCATCGACGAATCTCTTTATGGATAAGTCGTCAGGAGTTGCGCCCTTTACGCGAGCAAGAGCGATATCAGAAGCCTGCTCGATAGAAATTGCATCCACATCAGGGATATATCTTATCGTCCTTGCGACAATTCTTCCGTCCAGCGATATATCATATGAATAGTAAGCTCTATCGGATACAAACGAGACTTCATAGACCATCTTTCCATCATCATAATCATCATGTACACGGAGCCTTGAAAGATTCTCTTCTATTTCACCGGAATCCATGATCGCGATATCGATAGCCTCTGAATCGCTCAGCATCCCACCTTCATCTCTCCATCTCCGAATCTCGAACTCGCTTTTTATCACAACGCCGGTTGCTTCGTCGATATCATACTCATACTCGACTCCATCTGCATAGAAATCGACTTCCCAGATAATGCGGCCATCATCACGATCTCTTTCTGTCCTGATACGCTCCGCCCTATCTACGCCAGCATCATTTATCGCAATCCTTTCAGCCTCCTGCCTTGATACAGCAGCGAATACCATCGACATTGAAAGTGTCAACACAGTCAGAATAACAACAATTCTTTTCATCTGTTTCTCCTTCTTTATCAGTATCGTAATAATTGAACATTAAGAGAAAATGAAAAAGCCAATTTTATAGATATAATTCTGATGAAGGTGCGAGGAAAGTCATGACGCTTTGCTGCGATATATAAGACCGTACGCTTCCTTTTTACAGTCACTTTGATTGCCAGAAAAGCAATACAACGATAATTTCAGCGAGAAAAATCCCTCAAAGGAAATAAGATTATAAAAGATTACGATACCCTGTTGAGGCAGAGCTTACTTTCCATCATCGGCATCCTATGATTCAGATAACCTCTGCTGAGTGCTGTACCACCTGTCAGATAGAAAGGG
>CAZURL010000054.1:0-13638 GCA_964623005.1 uncultured Spirochaetaceae bacterium | reverse complement strand
GTATCTAGAGCTAGATCCCAGATTGTAAGAGCTATCTGTGCTCGGGATGAGTCCGCTTGCGTTCTTTTGGTAAAATTGAATGTGTCCAAGTCGGTTATCAGGCTTTCCGTATGCGTGTGCGATGATTCCTCCTTCTCGTCGAACGTGGACTAGAGGCCGTCTATATCCGCTATCTGGTCTGAATATTCATTTAAGAAACGGGGATAGCTGAAAATATCTGAAGCATAAAAAGGCATTGGTTGAATGAGAAACCCGATAATATTACATATCCTTACCTATAAGAGAAATCGTTCAGAATATAAGTCAAATGAGATTGTGAAAGTAGAATAATAGAATACAATGTCAAGTTTTCCATGAGTTCAATAGAATTGGCTCATTTTTCCAATTGTAAAGAGCTTGGAAATATATAGTCTCTTCAACGATTTGAAAATCTGATTTATTCATGGATTACCTTTTTATCGCAAGGCTTTTCGTAGGTTTTCTTTGATAGGGTTAGATTATTCCTGTCTTGATATGAAGCTTCCTGAATATTTCAAGATGCTTTTGAAAATCTAAATAGAACATAAATTCATCAAAAGAGAGAATTGAATAGTGACAGATAAAGAAAATTATTATTTAATACTTTATATAACGTATTAATAGGTATTCTAGGAGGAGTTTTACATGAAAACCGAACATGTCAATGCTATTGAAAAAACAGTGGAAGCTGTATTGCGCAAGGAACATATCAACCATTTTTATTTTGTTGCTTGCGGTGGTTCTCTTGCGTTTATGATGCCAGCTGTTTTTATTCTTAATAGAGAGATTGATATTCCTGCAAGCTATCATCCTTCAAATGAGTTTGTGCACATGTCGCCGAAAGCACTTGGCAAGGATTCTGTTGTAATTACATGTTCTCATTCAGGAACGACGCCTGAGTCTGTGGCGGCAACAGAGTATGCTAGATCAAAAGGTGCATTGACTATCTCTATGTCGCACATCGTGGACTCTCCTATCTGGAAGGCTGCTGAATATCCTGTTCATTACGATGGTGCAAAGGAAGCAGAAGATGCTAGCGATCTTAACAAAGGTGTTCTGTACGGCATTCTTTTCAGGATTCTCGATGGGCTTGCACCGTGCGAGAAATATAAGAACGCCATTAAGAGCCTTGATGGACTTAACGCTGCTGTAGAAAAGGCAAAGGCGCAGTTTAAAGATACAACAGCAGCTTGGGGAAAGAAGTACAAGAGAGAGACGACTATCTATACGATGGGAAGCGGTACTGATCTTGGAGATGCATATTCTTTTGCAGTCTGCCTGTTGATGGAGATGCAGTGGATTAATTCAAGCTGTATCCATTCCGGAGAATATTTCCATGGGCCATTTGAAATTACAGATTATGACGTTCCTTTTGTGATTATAAAGAGTCTTGGTTCAACAAGGCCGTTGGATGAGAGGGCCTACAATTTCTGCTCAAAGTACAGTGAGAAAATAATGCTCATTGATGAGAAGGATTTTGATATGTCTGACATTTCTGAAGATGTGCGCGAATATTTCGCTTCTATTCTTACCGGCGCAGTTCTCAGAACACTGGCAGAGGCTCTTGCTTATGAGAGAGGACATGATCTTGGAGTAAGAAGATACATGTGGAGAATGGAATACTAGGAGGTATAAGATGAAGAAAGTCTTAGTTGTAGTACTATTGACGCTTTTGATGTTGACTTCAGTTTTTGCTGGAGGTTCTTCCGATTCTGGAGAAGGAAAGACAGAGATTTTCTTCTTCCATCGCTGGCCGAGTGATCCGAAGAACACAATGTTGAACAATCTAGTCGCTAAGTATATGGAAGAGAATCCAGATATTAATATTGAGATGGATTACATCCTCAATGACCAGTATAAGGAAAGGATCCGTATGATAGTCTCTACAGATGATGTACCAGATCTTTTCTGTTCTTGGTCGGGCACATTTGCAGAAGAGATGATTGCATCCGGTAATGTTCTTCCACTCAATTATGTTTATGAAGAAGATCCTGAATGGGCGGCTCGTCTTGCTCCGGCTAGTGTGGCTGGATTCACATTTGATGATGTGATTTATGCGATTCCATGGAGCCAGGATGGTAAGGCATTCTTCTATAATGTGAAGATTTTCGATGAAGTTGGTCTTGAGGAACCTAAGACATGGACGGAATTTATCGAGGTTCTTGATGCTCTTCGCGCTGCTGGGTATGAGAACCCTATATCCGCAGGCCTTACAGATCAGTGGGCTGTTCTCCATTACATCGGAACCATTAATCAGAGAATGATTGATGAAGAGACACTTGCAAAAGATTATATCCCAGCGACTGGTGAGTTTACGGATCCTGGGTATGTTAGAGCCCTTGAGTATTGGCAGATCCTCACATCTTACATGGGTGAGATAGCAAATGCTATCAATAATGAAACAGCAAGAAATACTCTCTTTGCTATGGGACAGGCACCAATAATGTATCTTCAGTTTGCTGAGATTCCTCTCCTTGAAGCAGTCATACCAGATGATTTTGAATATGATTTCTTCAACTTCCCTGCATTTGAAGACGGAAAGGGTGATCCAAATGCTCTGACAGGAGCGCCTGAGGGATTCATGATCAGCAACAAGGGAGAGAATATCGATGCATGTGTTGATTTCCTCAAGTGGCTTGTAAGTCCCGAACAGGGATATGTCCTTTCAACAATCGGTGGCGATATGTCTTGTGTAGATGGTGCTCTCGAAGGTGAGGGAATCGTTGAGGCACAGAGAAAGGCGCTTGAGATGATTCAGGAGTCATCCTATCTTGCAGCATGGCTCGATAATGCTTGCGATCCATCTGTGTATATTGTTTATGGACAGGGCGGTCAGGCTATCGCAACAGGAGATGCCACACCTGAGAGTGTTATGGCGCAGGTTAGAGTTGCGGCAGCTTCTCTCCATTAATCTCTGTTCCTTAATTAGCCGGTAGGAAAGGTTCTGCCGGCTATCTATATAGGGAGGAACGTATGAATACACGAAGAAAAAATCTGGGGGCGTTTGTATTCTGCATCCCCGGTCTGTTGATTATTTCACTGTTTATCTATTTCCCTCTGATTGAAAATATAATATATAGTTTTCAGTCATTTGCTCTTTCTTCAACGAGCAAGAATTTTGTGGGATTATCAAATTACAAAGAGCTTTTTTCCGATCCTGTGATATGGCAGTCATTCAAGAACAATGTTCTTTATGCTGTTGTTTCAATTGTCTTTCAGGTAATCTTAGGACTTGTCCTTGCGGCAATTCTTGAAGATAAGGCTTTCAGAAGAGTTGAATCTTTCTTCCAGACGGTTTTCTTCCTCCCGATTCTTCTTTCGTTGACGGTTGTCTGCCTTCTTTTCGAGTTTGTTTACAATCCGCAGATCGGACTCTTGAATAGTTTTCTTGAAGCTATTGGTCTTGATAATCTCACAAGAATGTGGCTTGGGAATAGGGCAACTGCAATGCTTTCTGTAATTGCTGTATCTCAATGGCATAGCTTTGGATATGTCACGATGCTTTTCATAGTTGCAATACAGAAAATTTCTGTTGATCTCTATGAAGCTGCCATTGTTGATGGAGCTGGAAAGATCAGAAGGTTTTTCTCGATAACCTGCCCAATGGTAAAACAGATGTTCTTTGTTACCATGGTACTTACTGTATCCGGTGCTTTTACGGTATTCAATGAACCTTATATCCTGACGAATGGCGGTCCTGGAACAGCCTCAATGGTGCTTTCCCTGCATATGTATCAGACAGGATTCATAAAGAACAGAATGGGATATGCTTCTGCAATCGCTATGCTCATTTTCGTTATTACTGCCATCCTTTCTTCTGTGCAGTTCTTCTCGTTCGGTACGGGAAAGGAGGAGCGTGAATGAAAACGGATCCTATTATTCCAAAAACAATTATAGGAAAGCTTACGTTTCTTATATGTGTTCTTCTTTGCGTTCTTATAATCTATCCTCTTCTATGGATTATAATGTCGTCCTTCAAAAATTACGCAAGTATTTTCCAGGATGTATGGGGATTGCCTGAGCAGTGGCTTTTCAGTAATTATTCACGAGCATGGAATAGAGGAATATCCCAATACTTCCTAAATAGTGTAATTGTAACATTCGCTACTCTTATCGGTGTATTGTTCGTCGGCTCTACACTTGCTTTTGGTGTTACTCAGATGAGGGGCAAAGCGGGGTATATTGTATTCCTCCTTGTTATGGCATGTCTTCTTCTTTCCCCTCAGGTTTGTGTTCTGCCCCTTTTCATCCTGTTAAGAGCACTAAAACTGAATCGTACATATTTCTCAATGATATTGCCGTATATAGCATTCAGATTACCTGTTTCTGTTATGTTGATACGTTCTTTCTTTGTAGGGATATCAAGGGAGATGGAGGAGGCCGCAATTATCGATGGATCAACGCTTTGGCAGATATTCACTAAGATTTATGTCCCTCTTTCAAAGCCAATTCTCTCCACTGTTACGATTATGACAGCATATTATGCTTGGAATGAGTTCCTGTTTGCAACAATCCTTGTCGATAGTTCAAAGCTCAGAACGATTCCTGTTGGACTTATGGTCTTCCGCGATGGTCTTTTGACCGAATGGGGCGTCGTAATGGCTGGAATGGTTATTTCCTGTATTCCTTTGATGGTGCTTTATCTTATGATGTCTAAGAATTTCATCCGCGGCCTTACAGCAGGCGCGGTTAAGGGGTGATGAATGAAACTGATATGTATTGGTGATAATGTTGTTGATACTTATATTGACGAAGGTCTGTATTATCCTGGCGGAAATGCTGTGAATGTTGCAGTAAATGCAAAAAAAGATGGTGCAGAACGCGTAGGGTATATAGGGGTTTTCGGAAATGATGAAGAAGCTGATAATCTGATTGCAGATCTTCATGAAGAAGGTATTGAAACAACAAGATCAAGACGTGTTTATGCTCATTCTTCGCATCCCGGAGTTCGGCTAGTTGATGGAGACAGAGTGTTTTTGAAGGGGCCAAGGGATTCCTGCCAGCATATTTTCTCCCTGAAAATAGTGGAAGGGGATATAGAACTGATAAAACAATATGATCTGATTCATACAAGCTGTTACTCGAATATAGAATATGAGTTGAAGACTCTTTCTTCGCTTCTTGATGTTTCATTCGATTACTCAAATAAATTAGATGATGAATATCTTGAAGAAACGTTGAAATATGTGAAATATGCTTTCTTCTCCGGCTCTTCATTCTCAGATGATGAGGCTAAGGCTTTCTTAAAGCATGCTCATACATTTGGAGGAAAAATCCTCGGCATGACAAGAGGGAGCAAAGGCGCTATTTTCTTTGATGGAGAGTCTTTCATCCATCAGCCCGTTAAATATGTGACCCCCGTTGATACAATGGGCGCCGGAGACAGTTTTATTGCAGGTTTTCTTGTAAAGGTTGAAAATGGATGTTCATTGTCCGAGGCTCTCTCTTATGCTGCGACAGTAAGTGCTGAGACCTGCCTCGTAAATGGTGCTTGGGGACATCCCCATCGATTGAAAAGCTGATTGCTTTCTTTCCTAGATATTGCTTCAATGTCTTAAAGGAATCCCAATGACCGATTGTTTTGATAAAGTAATTGTTCTCGATTTTGGATCTCCGAACACGCCGTTGATTGCTCGTAGAGTCATGGAGTGCGGAGTTCATAGCCATATTTATCCCTGGACAGTTTCTACAAAGGAGATAATGGCTCTGCCTCCAAAGGGAATTATATTCTCCGGCGGCCCTGAACGTGTAAAAACTCCGGGATCTCCTAGACCAGATGCGGCTATATACAGCTTGGGGATTCCTGTTCTTGGAATCTGCTACGGCATTCAGGTCATAGCCGATATGCTTGGCGGTAACGTCACTTGTTTTGGGAATAAGGAATATGGTTGGCAGAATATCCACATCACGGATAGAACTTCGATGCTTTTAAACGCTGTACCTGAGGAGAGCTTGGTCTGGATGAATCATTGGGACTCGCTTGATAAAATCCCTGAAGGTTTCAGCTTGAGCGCAACAACGCCGACCTGTCCGATTGCAGCTATCGAGGATAAGAAAAGAAAAATCTATGGTGTTCAGTTCCACCCTGAAGTCATCCACGAATCAGAAAAGGATACTGTTATAAGTTCCTTTGTCCTTGATATCTGCAACGCAAAGCCTGATAGCAACATGGTCTTATCGGATAATGAGATTGTTGCATCAAAAAAACAATAAGATTTATGTTTTCATTTTGCGATAGGACAGTAAGATAATTGGGCCTTCTTTCCCAAAAAGAGTGATGATGCTATTATAAGTTAGCAAAAGCTAACTTATGGAGGCATTATGTACACATTGGTTATGATCAGGCATGGCGAGAGTGAATGGAACAAAGCGAATCTTTTTACAGGCTGGACTGATGTAGAGCTTTCAGAGAATGGATGGAAGGAAGCGCATCAGGGCGGGAAGCTTCTGAAAGAAGAGGGATTCGGTTTCGACATCTGTTTTACATCGTATCTCAAGCGTGCAATCCACACCGCAGATTCAGTTCTCTTTGAGCTTGATGAGGAGTGGATTCCTGTAGAGAAGACATGGAAGTTGAATGAGAGGCATTACGGAGCACTTCAAGGGCTTAATAAAGCGGAGACTGCGGCAAAGTATGGCGAAGATCAGGTAAAGATCTGGCGTCGCTCTTTCGATATCCAACCACCATCGCTCGAGGAAAACGATGATAGAAATCCTGCAAATCAAGCGATGTACCGCAATGTTGATAAATCCGAACTTCCTTTGACCGAAAGCTTAAAGGACACTATTGCAAGGGTTATCCCATATTTTGAAGAGACAATAAGCCCAGAGATTAAGCTTGGCAAGCGCGTTCTAATCGCTGCGCACGGCAATTCGCTCAGGGCGCTGGTTAAGTATCTGGATAATATCTCTGACGAAGAGATCATCGGATTGAATATCCCAACGGGTATTCCTCTTGTATATGAACTTGACGAGAATCTTAAGCCAATCAGCCATCGCTACCTTGGCGATCAGGATGCGATAAACGCAAAAATGGCAGCGGTTGCCGCTCAGGGAAAAAGTAAATAATGAGGAGTGGAAGAGATTAAGTCTCTTCCTCCTTTATGGGAGATTAAGCTCCTTAAGGCTGTTTTCTCTGAAGCTTATACGTACTTCATCGCCGATTTTTACTTTCTCATCCATACTTCTCATCCATAGACTATCTGTTCCATCTATAGGCAGGACTTGGATATTTGATCCTGTCGGTGTATCTATTTTGTGGATGATCCTCGCAGGATAGCCATCTTTTGAGAAGTAGATATCTTCTTCCATTATCGCAACTGCGTTTGTATCGCTTTCCTTACTCTTCCTTTTGATGTTCCAGCTTGGAATACATAGCGTATTTCCTTCGATTCTTGCATTTGCAATATTCCTATATCCCATAATAGATGCGGCTTTTCGAGAGCGTGGATTCTTAAATACATCCTCCGTTTCGCCGTTTCTTATTATCTGACCGTTGTTCATTACATATACACTGGTAGAGAGCGAGTATGCTTCATCCATGCTATGTGTTACGATTATGTACTCCTTTCCGAGTTCTTTCATCAGTGCGCTGAACTGTGCTTTGAGTTCTTCTTTGAGAAAGACATCAAGAGCAGAGAAGGGTTCATCGAAGAACATGATCTCCGGTTCATTTACAATCATCCTTGCCAGTGCCGTACGCTGTGATTCACCGCCGGAGAGCTGATACGGCTTTGAGTCTAGAAGATGGCTTATGTGGAGCAATTCTGCGCTTTTTGATAGTGCTTGTATGCGTTTTTTCTTATCCTTCTGCCATTTCAGACCTACCAGTATGTTTTCCTTGACTGTCATATCAGGGAAGAGCGCATAGCTCTGGAAAAGGTAGCCGACTTTTCGTTTCTGTATAGGTATATCTATATGTTTTCCCGCATCAAAAAGCACTCTTCCGTTGTATTCGATATGACCTTTATCGGGATGCATTATGCCGGCAATGCATTTAAGCATTACACTCTTGCCACATCCAGAGGGGCCAATGAACGAAACAGCGCCTTCTGCATTTATATCTATTTTGAGCGTGAATGATGATAGCTTCTTTTCGATATCCACTGAGAGCATTATCGCTTCCTTTCCTTGCGTTCAAGGAGGTTTACCGTCAGAAGTACAGCCGCAGAGATTGCAAGGTTTATCATGACCCATATAAATGCGCCATGGTCATTGCCTGTACGCCAGAGTTGGTAAACGGTTGTAGAAATTGTTGCGGTTCTTCTTGGCGTATATCCGATAAGCATACTTGTCGCACCATACTCACCAAGCGCTCTTGCAAAAGCAAGCACAGCACCTGCAATGATTCCGCTGCGGCAACCGGGAAGCGTGATACGGAAAAATACCCACACTGGGGATATCCCAAGTGTTTTCGCCGCATATGCATAATCCCACTCGAATGCTTCGAATGCACCGCGTGTTGTTCTGTACATCAATGGAAAAGCGACAGCTGCCGCTGCAATGATTCCGCCCTGCCATGTCATGATAAATCGGATACCTATTGTATCAAGCGCCATTCCAATCGGCCTTTTCAATCCAAAGACAAGAAGCAGGAAGTACCCGACAACAGTGGGTGGAAGAACAAGCGGCAGTGTGAGAATTACATCCAGAATGCCCTTTATCACTCTAGGCAGTTTTCTTACCCAGTATCCGAGAAGGATACCTAAGAAGAAAACCACTATAGAGCTCAGGAGCGCAATCCTGAGCGAATTCCATAGTGGAAAGAGATCCATATCAGAAAGCAGGTGAGAATCCAACAGAGCCAAAGACTCTAAGCGCTTCGTCTGTCATCAGATACTCAAGAAGCGATGCTGCTCCTTCCGTATTCGAGCCGCTGGAAATCACTGCCGCAGGATATATTATCTGACCGCACATCTCAGGCGTTGCCTCATCGACGACTTCCAGTCCTGCGCTATATGCGTCTGTTGAGTATATGATACCGCAATCAACGGAGTTCTCGCTGACCTGAGTCGTGACTTCCTTTACATTAGTGCCATATGTAAGACAGTTACTTATCGCACTTTCATCGATACCATAGTAATCGAAGATAAGACTGGTATACTGACCTACAGGAACATCGCTGTTTCCGATGGCAAGGAATACCGTTCCATTCTTTAAGCGTTCTATTAGGTCATCAAAGCTCACGATACCAGCTGGATTTCCCTCTGGAACAGCAAGCGTAACCTTATTCTCAAGGAGGTTGACCCTTGTCGATGTATCGATCATGCCAAGCTCTTCTAGCTGATTCATCTGTCGAGGGGCGGCAGAGATGAAGAGATCGCAAGGCGCACCTTCTTCTATCTGCGTCTTGAGCGTGCCTGATGAATCGAAATTGAATATAACAGCAACGCCATCGTGGCTCTGGCTGTACATTTCACCGATTTCCGTCATCGTCTCTGTCAGACTAGCTGCCGCGAAAACGATTATCTCGTTATTGCTTGCCGTTTCCGTTACGCCTTCTGCTGCAAGTGGCATGATAAGAAGTGCTAAAAGCACTGCTAACGCGATTTTTTTCATATTTCCTCCTAGCCATCTGGATGGCTGCCTTTTAGTATTTCGATTCCATGTTCAAGCGTATCTTCGATTGCCCGGAAAGATTCTCCTGCACCTTTCGGACTCCCTGGAAGATTGACGATGAGCGTTTTTTTTCTGATTGCGGCAACGCCTCGCGAGAGCATTGCATGCCGAGTATATTTAAGGCTCTCCGCTCTTATGACTTCCGCGATTCCCGGTACCATCTTTTCTGCTACATCGATTGTGGCTTCTGGGGTGATATCGCGCTCAGCAAAGCCGGTTCCGCCTGCTGTGAAGATCACATCAGCTGCATTTGAATCTGAAAGAGATGCAAGTTTTGCTGAGATCATCGCCCTGTCATCAGGAAGCACTTCATATCCTGCAATCTCAAAACCCATTGCTTGGGCACATTCAATAAGCAAAGGCCCTGTACCGTCCGCTCTTTCTTTTCTGTATGATCTGTCGGAAATTGTCAGTATAAATACTCTCATACGCCCTTCCCGAATGTGCATTCTGGAAAATTGCAGTCGGGGCAGGTAAGGCATAGACCGCCATTTCCAAGTCCTGCAATCCGATCTTTTGTTACCTTGATTCCTGCAAGAAGCCAAGGCAATACGATGTCGAAAACAGTGCGTTTTGAGTACATAACGCATCCAGGAAGCCCGAGAACAGGACGTCCATCGGGCAGATATGAAACAAGGAACATTGCGCCGGGAAGCACAGGAGAGCCGTAGGATATAATCTCTGCACCGGCTTTTCTGATAGCCGTTGGCGTCCTGTCATCTGGATCTACGCTCATACCACCTGTGCAGATTATCATGTCCATGTTGTTATCGGCCATTTCCTTGATCTTTCCGGCAATCATTTCCTCATCATCATCTGCAAGGCTATGCATAGCCATCTCTGAGCCGAATGAGGCAAGCTTATCTACAATTACATCGGTGAATGTATCCTTGATTCTTCCCGAATAGACTTCACTGCCCGTGGTGACGACGCCGAATTTGATTTTCTTGAAAGGAAGAACCGTGAATATAGGGGAAGAGCCAGCCCGTTTCTTTACCTCTTCCATAAGTGTTTTTTCAATCATAAGCGGAATGACGCGCATACCTGCACAGGCATCGCCTTTTTTTACCGTGAACCCTGAAAGCCGGGCTGCAATGGAGATTTTATCCATCATATTCAGCGTTTTCAGTCTCTCGATATCAGAAACGAAGAGTCCGTCTATCTCGGAAGTAAGCGTGATCTTTCCCTCTACAGGTTTGCTGGCTCTAAGGTTGGCTCCCTGTGTAATCTCCCTGAGTATCTCAGCCGCTTCATCTTCATGCAAAAGCGTTCCGTCATTTTCCAATACATAGAGATTCTTCTTCCCGAGATCTAATAGGTGTGGGATATCTTCCTCAGTGACGATATGTCCCTTTCTGAAAGCAGGGCCTTTCTTAACCTCACGTACAATTTCTGTAATATCATGGCAGAGAACCATGCCTACAGCATCTTCTGTTTTAACGATTTTCACATTGTTGAGTGTAGAACTTATTCAGCCATTATTCAAATAAAAACATAATGGAATTGAAAACCGCATGCCATTTTGAATATTAAAAGCATAATCGATGGATATTCCCATCAAGAGTAGGGCGCTATCTGCTGCGTATTTCAGAAAAGCCCTACGATCTCTCCATCATCGGTCAGGTCGATATCATTAGCGGCAGGCGTCTTGGAAAGCCCTGGCATTGTCATGATGTCACCTGCATAAGCAACGATAAATCCAGCTCCTGCTGAGATCTTTACTCGGGATATCGTTATGGTGAAGTGTGTGGGAGCGCCAAGCTTTTTGGGATTATCTGTAAAGGAATATTGGGTTTTTGCAATGCAGACAGGAAGACTGCCATAGCCGGCAGCCTCTGCTTCCTTTATGCCCTTGAGTGCCTGACTCTGGAACACAACATCATCTGCACGATAGATATTCGTTGCAATTGCCCTGATTTTATCTTTTATTGGGATATCATCAGGGTAGGTGAAGGTAAGCTCGCCTTTGCTCTTAGATGCGACTTCCATCACCGCATCAGCTAGTTCCAATCCTCCTTCGCTGCCTTTTTCCCAGACTTCTGTGACAATGGCTTTGCTACCAAGACTCTTGCAGTGCTCGATTATAAATGCAATCTCTTCTTCTGTATCGCTTGAAAATTTATTGATTGCAACAACGGGTTCGAGAGACCATACATTCTTTATATTCTCAAGATGCCGCGTAAGGTTGCATATTCCTTTTTTGAGTGCTTCAAGGTTCTCTTCACCGAGTGCTTTGATATCAGCGCCGCCATGGTGTTTTAGCGCTCTTGCAGAGGCAACAATAACAACCGCATCTGGACGGATTCCGGAGAGCCTGCATTTGATATCGATGAATTTCTCTGCGCCGAGATCCGCGCCGAATCCTGCTTCTGTGACAACGGCATCAGCTAATTTAAGCGCTGTCTTTGTCGCTATGACGCTGTTGCAGCCATGCGCGATATTGGCAAAAGGGCCGCCATGAACGAATGCAGGGGTTTTTTCGAGTGTTTGCACAAGGTTCGGCTTAAGTGCATCCTTTAGAAGCGCAGAGGCCGCTCCTGTGCCTTTTAAGTCATTAACAGTGATGATTTTATCATCATATGATCGTGCAACGATGAGTCTTCCGATGCGTCTCTTGAGATCCGGAATATCCTCTGCTAGACAGACAGATGCCATCACTTCGCTTGCAGTTGTTATATCAAAACCCTCTTCACGCGGGGTACCATTTGCCTTTCCTCCAAGTCCAGATACCAAGAACCTTAGCTGTCTATCGTTCATATCCATACAGCGTTTCCATACAATTCTCCTTGGATCTATTCCAAGAGGATTCCCTTGATGGATAGAGTTGTCTAAAAGAGCTGCAATAAGGTTGTTCGCAGCGGTAATTGCATGTAGGTCTCCTGTGAAATGAAGGTTTATATCCTCCATTGGGACAACTTGTGCATATCCTCCTCCTGCCGCACCGCCTTTCATACCGAAAACTGGCCCTAGCGATGGCTCTCGAAGTGCAATACAGGTCTTTATGCCACGTTTTGAAAGTGAATCAGCAAGTCCTATCGATACCGTTGTCTTCCCTTCACCGGCAGGAATTGGATTTATTGCAGTGACAAGAATGAGCTTTCCTCTCTTTTCGCTCTTAATCTTTCTTGCATCAATCTTTGCTTTATATTTCCCATATGGCTCAATAAGGTCATCGCTGACGCCAAGCTTTGCGGCAATCTCCGAAATCGGAGCCATCTCTATACTGTGAGCTATTTCGATATCTGAAAGCATGATACACCTCTAGTATTAGAAAACAGAATCAGGCGAAAAGTTCAATAGGACACAATATTCAATCTGATGGTAATCATTTCCCAGTTTTTGTGCTTGTGGATGTTGATGGAACCATCTTTGGGTATGCTCTTTTGAGATACATGTTGTCGCCAAGCCTCTTCCATTGTTCGTGATTGGGTTGTGTTTTTTGAATCAATATACCTATGGAGATTTGCCGTGCCAGGAATTTACGTTATAACATATTGCTATGGGAGGCACTATGTTCAGAAAGATTCGGCGGACATCGCGCGAAATTTCATTAGAGGATGCAAAGGAACTTTTGAGGCATAATCGCAGAGCAGCACTCGCTGTGAATGGGGATGATGGTTATCCTTATGCCATACCTATTAACTTCTATTATGATGAGGAAGAGAACAGAATCTATTTCCATAGTGGAAAAAACGGATACAAGATTGAAGCGATGAAAGCCTCAGATAAAGTCTGCTTCACTACTTGGAATGATGGGGAGCTTGAGGATGGAGACTGGGCTTATAGAGTTTCAAGCTGTGTTGTGTTCGGCCGCGCTAGGATGATAGAAGACAGGGCGCTTACAGAAGAGAAGGTGAGGGTATTCGCGATGAAATACTACCCTACAGCAGAAGAGGTTGAAGAGGTGATCCGAAAATCGATCGATGCTGTCCAGCTTGTCGCTATTGATATCGAGAATATTACGGGAAAAAGAGTCAAGGAAAAGTGAGATGGCAGAATCTC
>CAZURL010000053.1:0-13638 GCA_964623005.1 uncultured Spirochaetaceae bacterium | reverse complement strand
GATGAAGCAGAAGATGGCCGCTGGAGAACACTGAACGTTCTTTTAAGGAAGATATCTCCCCTGCTCGGTTCATTCCAGCAGGGGATCTTTTCTTGTAGGGAAATGCGAGGTTGTGTTCTTTGGTATTTGAGAAATGAAATACCGATATCAAATTGATACTACCCCTTCCCCTGTGCAAAGAATGCGATTCAGTGCTATTCTCTCAGACATGTTGAATATCTGCCTATTTGAGCCAGAGATACCGCAGAATACAGGGAATATCGCAAGGACTTGCGCAGTGACTGGAGCGCATCTTCACTTAGTGAGACCTCTCGGCTTCGATATCTCAGAGAAGGCAGTAAGACATGCTGGTCTGGATTATTGGAAGAATGTGGATATCACCGTGCATGATTCGGTAAAAGCTTTCTTATCCGAATATGAAAGCAAAAAGCTTTATTTTTTCTCTACAAAAGGCCGTACTGTGTATAGTGATGTGATTTTTCCATATGACGAAGATGTTTATTTCATATTCGGACGCGAAAGCAGAGGCATAGATGAAGATATTCTCTTTGCCCATCCGGATTCCACGCTCCGGATTCCGATGCTCTGCGATGAAAGAAGCCTCAACCTATCGAACTCAGTCGCGATTGCGGCATATGAATATTATAGGCAGCTCGATTTTCCCTCCATGAGAAGGAATGGAGAGCTTACAACGAGAAAATGGGAGGAATGATGAGGATATCAATTATTGGAAGCGGCAACATGGGAAGCGCAATCGCAATCGCACTTTCTGCTGATTACGATGTCTCCATCTACGATATCTCAAGAGAGAAAGCAGAGGAAACTGCAAGGGAAAACGAAAAGAAAATCACAGTGCTCTCATCCCTTGATGAATGCAGCGGAAGCGATGCTGTGATAATAGCAGTAAAGCCAAAAGTGCTTCCATCTTTATATGTTCCGCTAAGGGAAATCGATACAGACCTCTGGATAAGCATCGTGGCAGGCGTACCGCTTTCCGTACTTGAAGATCATCTTGGTACAGATAATGTCGTACGGTTCATGCCGAATATTGCGGCAAAATGCTCAAAGTCCGTTACTGCAATCGCCGCAGGCAATGGCGTTGGTGCTGACAACAGAGCACTATCGCTCTCGATTGCCTCATCATTCGGGTCTGCCTACTTCCTTCCAGAAGAGCTGTTCTCAGCATTCACAGGTCTTTCCGGTTCAGGAATTGCATATATGCTTGAGATGATGCACCACATGGCTATGGGGGGAGTAAAGGCAGGAATCCCCTATCCTGAGGCAATTTCCATCGTACGCGATACGATGCTCAGTGCAGCAGAGCTACAGAAGAGCGAAGGAAAAGGGCCTGTAGAACTTGAAACGATGGTCTGCTCTGCAGCAGGAACGACAATTGAAGGCGTTAAGGCGCTTCAAGATAATGGCTTTGGTTCATCGCTTATGAACGCAGTGCTAGCGGCATCGGACAAAAGCAATGAAATAGAGGCTAAGGCAAGGTATTAAGAAGAGAGGTTATCATGATTGACATTAAGGATATCAGAACAAGATATGACGAGATAGAGAAGAACATACGCGATCGCTATATGAACGTAGATCTGAAAAAGATCGCCAGCGATATGGATAAGAGAAGCAATCTTCTCCAGGAAGTAGAGGCACTCAGGGCAAAGCGCAATGAGACGGCGGCAAAGATGAAGGGAAAGCTTCCACCAGAGACAAGAGCAGAGCTTATCGAGGAAGGAAAGAGAATAAAGGCTGAACTCAGCGAAAAGGAAACCGAGCTTGATGAAATCGATAAGATCTTCCAAGAAGAAGCAAGGACAATTCCTAATTATTACAGCCCGGAAGCGCCTATTGGAAAAGAAGATAAGGATAACCTTGCAATCAAGTTCTTCGGAGAGCCGACTAAGTTCCCGTTCAAGGCAAAAGATCATGTAGAGCTTGGCGAAGCCTTGGACATTCTGGACTTCGAGAATGGCGCGAAGGTATCTGGGCAGAAGTTCTATTACATAAAGAACAAAGGCGTAATACTTCAAATGGCGCTTGAGCGCTATGCGATGGATATCGTACTAAAACATGGATTTACACCATTCATCACCCCTGATATAGCAAAAGAGGAAATCCTCCAGGGCATCGGATTCAATCCACGTGGTGCAGAATCCAATATCTATACGCTTGAAGATACGGGAACCTGCCTTGTAGGAACAGCTGAAATAACACTCGGAGGCTACTATTCCGGTGAAATACTCAATAAATCGGATCTTCCAATAAGAATGGCCGGGCTATCCCACTGTTTCAGAAGAGAAGCTGGCGGCGCCGGTCAGTATTCAAAAGGACTATACCGCGTACACCAGTTCTCGAAGCTCGAGATGTTCATCTACTGTCTTCCAGAGGAAAGCAATGACTTCCACAAAGAGCTTCTTTCCATCGAGGAGGAGATCTTCCAAGGTCTCAACATCCCCTACCGCGTTGTAGATACGGCAACAGGAGATCTCGGTGCGCCTGCATATCGTAAATTCGATATCGAAGCATGGATGCCAGGCAGAGGGGATGAAGGTGAATATGGCGAGGTGACAAGTACATCAAACTGCACGGATTATCAGGCACGAAGTCTTAATATCAGGTACAGAGACGACGATGGAAAGGTGAAGTTCGTTCATATGCTTAACGGCACAGCTCTTGCGCTCTCCCGTGCTATCGTTGCGATTTTAGAGAACTATCAGGAAGAAGATGGCTCTGTTCGCATTCCGGCAGTCCTCGTACCCTATTGCGGTTTTGACAGAATCGAGAGATAAGCATGACAAGCGCACTGATTACCGATTTCTATGAGCTTACGATGATGCAAGGATATTACCTTGAGCATCATGACACGAAAGTCGTTTTCGATATGTTCTATCGAACCAATCCCTTTCAAGGTGGATACACAATCTTTACAGGCATCGAAGAGCTTATTGATAAGCTAGAGGGCCTTACTTTCAGCAAAGAGGATGTTGACTACCTTGAAAGCCTCAATATGTTCGATAAGAGCTTCCTTGAATACCTGAGAAGCTATAGTTTCCACGGTACAGTCTATGCATTCGATGAAGGTACGCCGGCATTCCCCGGAGAGCCTCTTATCAGAGTCGAAAGCAACCTGATGGATGCGCAGCTTATAGAATCGCTTCTGCTGAATACCATCAACTTCCAGACTTTAATCGCAACAAAAGCTTCAAGGATGGTTCATGCAACAAGAGGCAGGGGCAAGATCATGGAATTCGGTCTCAGGAGAGCACAGGGCGAAAATGGTGCGCTCTCTGCATCAAGGGCATCATTCATCGGAGGGACAGTCAGTACCAGCAATACCTTTGCAGGAAAGAAATTCGGTATTCCTGTCTCTGGTACGATGGCTCACTCTTGGATAATGAGCTATTCTTCAGAGGAAGAAGCATTCAGGAAGTTCGCAGAGATCTATCCTGATAACGCAATCCTCCTTATCGATACCTATGACACACTTGGCTCCGGCATCGAGGCTGCGATAAAGATCGGACTTGAGCAAAAAGAAAAAGGCAAGAGAATCGGCGTCAGGATTGATTCAGGAGATCTTTCATATCTTACGAAGGAAATCAGGGCAAGGCTCGACGAAGCAGGACTAGAGGATGCAATCATCTGCGTTTCCAACGATCTGACGGAAGATATAATCCGAAGCCTCGTAGCAGAGGGTGCCCCTATCGATAGCTGGGGTATCGGAACGCACCTTGTCACAGGAGGATCCCAAGCCTCGCTCAATGGCGTTTATAAACTCAGTGCAAAAGAAGTAGATGGTGTTTTCCAACCATGCCTCAAAGTCTCGAACAGCTACGAGAAGACAACAAATCCAGGAATCAAGCAGGTATACCGTTTCTTCGACAAAGAAGGAAATGCACTTGCAGATCTCATAACGCTCAATGACGAAGTTCTAGCACCAGAACAGAATTATACGTTCTATCATCCATTCTCCACAGCAGATCTCTTTGTGATGAAAACACAGCGCTACTCCTGCTTCAAGCCGCTTCTGACAGAAAAGATGGTAAATGGCAAGCGTGTCTCTCCAAGAAGAGATCTCAAAGAGATACAAGAGACGTCGGCTTCGCTACTATCATCCTTTGACAGAAGTTACAGAAGACATATAAACCCACATATCTACAAGGTATCGCTATCGGAGAAACTGAGGAATCTCAAGACAGAGCTGCTTGTATCTGCAAGGGTAAAAGAGAAAGAAAGGAAAGCTTAATGCTGTTTGCATATCCGAAAAGCAGAAAAACCTTTATAACGCTTATTGGGATAACAGCGCTCTTGGTTATTCTGCTTCTCGCTTTTTTCCGTCCGGAAGTGCCAGAAGACAGGTATATTCTTGCAGTCGTCGTTGCTTCTCTCGGGGCATTTATCTCTCTATCCATAGCCCGGCTTATAATGAACAGTGAGATCCTTGCTCTCAGATACCTGCTCGAAAGCGCAGAAAAGCTCGATAAATGCGCTACTGAACTAGCAGTGAGCGCTAAACGAATGAGGAAGGGTTCCAACGATAGATTCCAGACAGCCATTCTCGCATCAGATGCGATGAACGCTATCGGACAAAGCGATGAAGCAATCGAATTTCTCCGGACAATCGCAATGGAGCGCCCTACTGCGGAACGTACAACATCATTTCTGATGAATGCTTTCAGATACTCACTTTCCATGCAGGATAGAAAGAGTGCGGAGGAATATCTGGAAAAACTCCATAAAGCATTGGAAGGATTACCCAAAGGCATAACAAAAGGAATCTATGAAAAGGAACTACGCCCTTTCGAGAACTATCTCAATGGAGATACATCGCTACTTGAGAAAAGGCGCAATGAAACTGATTCAGAGCTTATAAGGCAAGAAGCTACAAGGTTACTGGAGATATCTTCATTGCATCATTCCTAGAACCTAAACTCTTCTACTTCCAATAAACGGAGCGAGATTTCATATCTACGCGCCATGAATAGAAAACGGAAGACACCTCCGCTGTACCAGATATATCAATTATTTAAACTATCTGGGGGCTATTCCATGAAATAATGGTCTGCCCCCTAGTTCTTATTCTCCGAAGACCTTTACGACAGATTTCACGATATTGACTTTATCGCTGATACTCTTGTCCATTGCTTCTTGGATTTCATCAAGCGTAAATTCGTTCGTCACGACATCGGATGGGTTTATCGCTCCGGAAGCGACTGCGGCTATTGCCATTGGATAGATATGCCTATATCTGAAAACTGTACGGAATGTTATCTCCTTATTGAGCGCAACGCTCATATCAAGAGTGACCTTACCGCTCTTGCTGTAGCCAACACAGACGATGGTTCCGCCTGGCTTTACGATTCTTATCGCCTGATTCATCGTCGCATCAACACCAGCTGTATCGATTGCAAGATCAACACCATAGCCACCTGTAAGCTCATCAATCCGTGCGGCAACATCTTCCTCTGCACTATTTATAACACCAGTAGCTCCTAATGAAAGCGCTTTCTCTAGGCGTTTTGCAATCACATCGACTACATAGATTTCTGTCACCCCCTCTGCTTTGAGCGCAAGAAGCGACATGAGTCCAATACAGCCCGATCCGAATACGACTGCTTTATTTCCTATATGCGCGCCCCCCTGATTTGCCGCATGGAATCCTACAGCAAGCGGCTCTATAAGAGCACCATTCATCAAGGAGACGTTATCAGGGAGCTTGAAGCACATCGAAGCGTCGTATGCAACATATTCCTGAAAAACGCCATCGACAGGCGGTGTTGCGAAAAACTGCACATCCGGGCAGAGATTGTAGCGGCCTGTTCTACAGAACTCGCACTCTCCGCACGTTGTTCCAGGCTCCATTGCAACTCTATCGCCCACCTTAAGATTCTTAACATCTTTTCCAACTTCAATTACAGTACCGGCAGCTTCATGACCAAGAACAAATGGCGGATGTACAACGAAATCTCCGATTGCACCAGTTTCGAAATAGTGGATATCGCTACCGCAAATGCCAACATACCCGACTTTGATCAAAACCTCATTATCCTTCACTTGTGGGATAGGACATTCTTCTATCTCGATCTTCCCGATTGCCTCCATTACGGCAACTTTCATCGTGCCTTTCATCTTGCTTCCTCCTAATGCTTTTCGCTATGAAAGATTCTCACCATTTTATTTTCAGCTATCCTAGAGCGGAAAGAAAGGACATTTTCATGCTTTTTCAGATCTTCGCTGAATCTTGCAGTTATGAAAATGTAAATTATGTATGTATATGGAAGTCCAAGATTGGTCTCTAAAAGCGAGTTCACGACAAGCGTTCTGAGCGTTTCTTCCACAGAAAACCCTACGCTTCTTATACCTCCGAGAAGAAGGGAGGCTTCCCATCCAGCCTGAATGAATACTCCGACAAAGAGTATCCATAGAAGCGGAAAACGATATTCTCGCTTTTCCTTAAGATTCCATATTATCGCAATAAAATACCCGACGAAGAGAATAAGGGCCATTGACTGATGATAAGATCCCGTTGTTCTCTGTATCATGATCTCAGCAGAGGGGAAGAATGAGGAGAGAAGCGGACAGCAGAACCACCAAAGAAGAATAAGAAGCGTCCACTCAAATAAGTTCTCATCCCTATCGAGAGCAAGCCAGATCCAAGCAAAGTTCGTGAATCCATAGCTCATGGACATCCATAAAAGAACAGGAAACATTCCCCCTCCCTCTATCGTCCTTGTTCCCAGAAGAAGGTGGAAAATACCATAGTCCACAGCAAAATAGACAATGCCCATTACTATGCCGACTATTGCAGTAATATACTTCCTTTTCCAGAGAAGGAGGAAAAGGAACAAGATAAGGAATACTGTATCGAGAGCAATGTATGACAGAGAGAATACCCGTCTTGCAATTATTTCATACATAAGGAGATTCTAGCAGAAGGCAAGACACGTTTGAACAAGAAGATCGGACATATCATTCGTCATCCATCATGACTTTCCACTTATCCATAAGTGTGAAGAAGTCTGTTTTCTGAAGCATCAGCTGTTTCTTCTTTATCTCCTCGTTGAAAAGTTCTTTATCGACATAAGGCTTCCACTTCTCAGCAACATTCTTGCCAGCTATGTGCCTGATTGAAAGCGCTTTTGTGTAGAAGCGCTCTGCACCATCACAGAACGATCTATCTTCGATTATTGAGATTCTTTTCGGGAATTGCAGGGCAAGGGCACGCGTTGTTATGACTCTATACCCCAAGAGATAACACCTTACTCCAAAATCCATCGCCTGATAGAACTCGCCTGCAATAAGCGTATCATATGATCGCAAACGCTGGAAAAGCGCTCTATCATATAGACCTAGTTCCATAACCGGATACAGATTCTCCTCCTCGACATCTTCCGCGATTGTCGGCATGAATGAAAGCGGTTCGACATTACGCCCTTTTATATAAGGCGCGCGAAGCGTTGGAAGGATTTCAGCGGCGGAGGAAATCATAACAGGAGAGATTACCGCAGGATGGTTATGCGCAGCCATCTTCGACATCAGTTTCTCGCCTTCAAATGCGATAAGCGTAGAGTCCGTACGCACTACAAGAAAATATGTTGCATAGCACTCATCTGCAAAGGCATTGATGTACTCGCCTGTGGTTGTGGCTGTCTTGAACGCAATGTAGTTCACATCGGGGAAAAGCTCCTGGATCTCTCCATCCTCCATTCTTGACTGGACAGTCATTACGTATATCGAAGAGGACATATTGCTCGTATACCACCTAAGCGACTCAATAAGCTCTTCACGAGATGCCAGATCGAGTATCCCAATAGCAAGCTGCTGTTGCCTATATAGTGAGGAAATCCTCACTCCAAGATCCTGATGTCTATGTATTATCTTATATTCACTCATTATCAATGAAGACGAGATCTTCCGGCCTGAAGATCACATCCTTCCTCCCCACTCCAATCAGATTTTCGATATCAGAACTGTTATGGCCTAGGATTTTCTCGATTTCAGTACTATCAAAATATGGAACTGCCTTGGCAAATACTGAACCGGCAGAATCCATTACTGCCACAACCTCGCCCTGAAGAAAGACGCCTTTTACCTCCTTAACGCCGGAAGGAAGAAGGCTTTTATGTTCATAAAGCGCTTTCTTTGCTCCATCATCGACGCGGATAGCGCCGCTATAAGAGGTATTGAGAATCCAGCGTTCCCGCTGTGTTATGCGCTTTTCCGGATGAATGCATGATCCAATATCCTCGCCCTGTACAATCTTAATCAGTACATCATCTACATAGCCCGATGCAATGATAGTTGCACATCCGCCTTTCCTTGCAATCTCAGCAGCCATGAGCTTGGTTTTCATTCCGCCTGTAGAGAATGTGCTTCCTGCACCTTTTGCATAGGAGTATATCTCCGAGGTTATATCCTCGATTTCAGAAATAAGCTTTGCATTCTTATCTGTCTTAGGATCTCCCGTGTATATCCCATCGATATCTGTCAGGAGCACGAGCATATCTGCATCGATTTTCGATGCGACCATCGCACTGAGCCTATCGTTATCGCCGATAGTATTGTCGCTATCCTTGGAAGAGACAACATCGTTTTCATTGAAGATCGGGACAACACCCATTGCAAGGAGCATAGATACAGACTGCCTGAGATTATTGTAACTACGGCGGTTATTGAGAATCGAACGTGTGATAAGCACCTGCGCACAGAGGATTCCATGCTTTGCAAACTCATCATGATATGCATTCATAAGCACCGTCTGCCCAATAGCAGCACAGGCCTGCTTCATCGCAATGTACACAACAGGGCTTGTATGATGGAGCGCCTTTGCCCCAAGGCCTACTGCGCCGGAAGAGACAAGCAGCACCTGCTTACCCATCTCACGGAGCTTTACAATCTGAGAAACTAGATCTTTGATTCTCGCTGAATCGATTCCTTCTGCGGATGAAAGCAGATTCGTTCCTGCCTTGATAACAATCGTTCTGGTCTTTGAAAAATCGCGCATCAGATAAGCTCCCTATGATGGAAGGACTTACCATTCTTCCCTGAATACTCTGCAACGGTCTCACCATTTCCAGAGAGAAGCCATTTTGTCGTCATAAGGCCATCAAGGCCCACAGGCCCTCTAGCATGAATCTTCGCCGTTGAGATACCGACCTCTGCCCCGAGTCCGAACCTAAAACCATCTGCAAAACGCGTTGAACAATTTGCAAAGACATCCGCGCTGTCTACAGAGGAGAAGAACTTTTGCTTTTTCTCTTCACTCTCAGTAACAATCGCATCGGTATGATGGGATCCATGCGACTCGATATGCTCAATCGCCTCATCAATTCCATCCACAACCTTTATAGCAACCTCGAGCGCTAAGTACTCTTTATGGAAATCCTCCTCTGTTGCAGCAACAGCGGAAGGAAAGTATCCGATAGCTCTCTCATCGGCATGAACCGTAACGCCATAGGAAGAAAACTCTTTCTCTAAAAGCGGAAGAAAGGATGCTGCTATAGGTGCATCGACAAGGATGGTCTCTGCTGCATTGCAGGCTGCTGGGTACTGTACTTTGCTATCTACAGCGATTTTCACAGCTTTATCGAGATCCGCATCCCTATCTACATATACAGAGCAGATGCCATCGGCATGTCCAAGAACCGGTATTCTCGTATGATCCATGACAAAGCGGACAAAGGCATTTGAGCCGCGTGGAATGATAAGATCAATGTATTTATCAAGCGAGAGCATTGCATTTACATCCTCATGGCTTTCCAGTCCTAAAATCCAATCGGTCTCTACTATCGGCTCCGACGCTTCTTTTATGATATCCAAAAGGACGTTATTTGTGAGCATCGCCTCCTTGCCGCCTTTCAGAACGACTGCGTTGCCTGATTTCATGGAAAGCCCTGCCATCTGCACCAGCGCATCTGGACGAGATTCAAAAATCATAGCAATAACGCCGATCGGAAATGAAACCTTTTCAAGAATGAAGCCTGGATCGAGTTCACGCTTTTCCCTTATTTTCCCCACAGGATCTGGAAG
Organism: uncultured Spirochaetaceae bacterium; assembly: GCA_964623005.1. Classification (GTDB taxonomy): domain Bacteria; phylum Spirochaetota; class Spirochaetia; order Sphaerochaetales; family Sphaerochaetaceae; genus Ornithospirochaeta. Next base: position 3,609 of record CAZURL010000053.1, on the reverse strand, counting down.
CGCAACAAGCTCTCTGAGGCCTTTTATCGCACTATCGATCTTTTCATCCGAGAATTTCAGACGATAGATGAGTGCTTCTGTTATTCCTTCTTTCTGAGAACGTAAGATATCCTCATTATTTGCCCTATGTATCTCCGCTCTCTTCTCATCAAGCGCAGAGGCAATTGCTTCAAGTGCTCTTGAACGAATTTCATTGGATGAACGCATCAGCTTTCCTGCGCCCTTCTTCAAAGACGCAACGCTCTCTATGAGTCTATCATCTGCCATAGCCAGAGACTAGCACGATTCATCCTCTCAGGAAAGAGTCCACCGCTTCCAATACGCCTCCGCCGATCGCTCTCGCCTTATCTGAGATCGTTGTGTGATCTGCGCTTTCGCCTCTTGGATCTATATCTGCAATCTTGAATCCTTCAGAGACAATAAGGCCATCATGCAATAATCCGCGAAGCTTTCCATCAATCGTTGCATAGACAGGAGTACCGCCCACTTCAGCGATTAAATCGCCTTTCTTTACGATATCTCCGATATTACGCTTTCCCTTGAATACACCATATGCAGGTGAATGGATTACACGCTCTTCTGCATACCCTCCTATATTCCCAGGTATGCCGGTGTTGGGAATCGCAGAGCCTTCTCGGATTACCGTGCCAAGGAAATGGCCACGCTTTGTCTCTATAACAACGTCTGCATCGACGCCAGCTGTAAAGCCTGGGCCAAGCGCAATAACCAAATCAGCCATATCAATACGCGTTCCAAGGTTCCGCTTTGCAATTGTCGCATCAATAACGATGCGAGGCTTTATCGTGGAAAGGATTGTGAGTTCTGGATCAATGATGATAGGAATAGCGCCGTCATCAAGAACTCTGAGTGCATTCTCCGGCGAATTAACAAGAACGCCTTTAACGCCTTCTATTATCATCTCCTTATCATAGACAGCTTCTGCAAAAGAGACTGTTCTGCGTATTACAGTGGGTTTCTCCACCTCTGTTGCAATGACTTTGTATCCGGCATTATGTAAACGTACTATAGAACCGGTTGCAAGATCGCCTGCACCTCTGACAAGGATAAGGTTTTCATTCCAAGCCGAAAGCGGCTGAACGTTTTTGCCTTTATATACAGCCATCACCTCGGAAACGATAGAGAGCGCAATCTCCTCAGGCGTCTCCGCGCCTATTTCAAGTCCTGCTGGAGCATAAATACGCTTATCGCTGGGAAGCGATACAGAGCGCGAAGCGAGCACCCCGATATAAAACGCAGGCGTTGAGAGCATCGGTTCAGCAAGGTCTTTATCCGCTGCCCCTGATATAACAACAGCAGTCTTTTCGGTGATACGAGCAACAGGAAGCGCGTCAAATGAGGTACCTCTTTCAAAGGTCTCAACATACCAGCCAACTGCCTTAAACAGCTTTTCCACTTCGGCCGCTACATTACCACGCCCGATTATGATTACAGAGCGCCCATCGCAAGGAACGTCTATATAAACCTCGACATGGCCTTTTCCGCCATTATCAATCAGGGCTTTTCTCCCCTTCCCCTCCTTAATTGCACTCTGGGCTTCTTTTATTGCAAGGCTTTCAACGGTACCGCCGCCGATCGTGCCCTCCCTTCTTCCATCCTTATCTACGAACATACGACCGCTCTTTCTCGATACTCTTCCATCCGTTGCTATTATTGTGACAATGGCAAATGGCTGACAATGCTCTTCAAAGCACGCCGCTTTACTGAATACTGCCATAAAGGACATCCTCTCTGACTGAAGCAACTGCAACAGAGATTCCCTCAGGATATTTCAACGATAGTACATCCTCTATAAGAGCCTTGGATACAAGGTCGCCGCCATTAAGTATGAAAGCCTTATGTCCCTGCATCCCCTTCGACAGCCCTTCATCTGTAGAGAAATACCACTGTAGATAATCATCATTGATTACACCATCCCGTCCATCACCGAACACAGAGGAGTAGATCTTCGTACCACATCCCCAAAGCCCCATTACCCCGCAGCAGGCGGTTGTACGAGGATGGATGACAGGATCGCGTTCTGTATGGATCTTGAGAGGCAGTCCTCTCGAACCATCGGCTTCAGCTATCACAACGTCAAAGCGATCTGCCAGCACTGTCAGAATCTCCGTCCTTGGAGAGAGCCACTTCTTCATATCCATCGTGCTATGCTCTGCATAGAAAACAACATGGCCTTTCTTTGTATCGCTCAGAAGGATGTCTTCTCCTTCATAGATTTCATCTACGCCATAATCATGGAGATGCGGCGACATGACGCGCGTGGTTGTTGTTATAAGCACGCTAAGCCCCTTATCTGCGAAATGGCGTCCAAGCAGCGATAGAAGGCTGGTCTTGCCGCCTCCACCTGTTATAGATATAAAGCCCCTTCCTTCTGGAAGAAGCGTTGCTTCTGCCCAATCACTCAATCTCATCAAAACCATTATAACTCTTGTCTCCATCAAAAGACATCGGTAGAATCCCGGATATGGTAGAAGATGCTGAAAGAAATAAAATATTAAAGCACACTGCTATGGTTGGCATTGCAACAAATGCGTTCATTGCGGCGGCAAAACTTGTTATAGGCTTTGTCTCTGGGTCTGTTGCGATTATGTCCGACGCCGCGAATAACCTTTCAGATACGCTTTCATCCATCGTTACGATAGTAGGATTTAATGTTGCACAGAGACGGCCAACGCATTCCCATCCGCTCGGTTTTGGAAGAATGGAGTATATATCAGCATTATTTGTAGCATTTCTTGTAATATTCACCGGAGCCTCCTTCTTCAGAACCTCGATTGATAGGATAACCGAACCGAAAGCTGTTGCTGTTTCGCTTCCGATGATCTTTATCCTTATACTTACGATTTTTGCAAAGATCATGCTGTGGAGACTGAACATAAAGAGCGGAAAGAAGATAGAGAGCGAAGCGCTCTCTGCATCGGGTGCGGATGCGCTTTCAGATGCGCTTTCAACTTCTGTGACCATAATAGCCGCCATAATCTCGCCGTTTACGTCAATCCCCATAGATGGAATTGCCGGAATAATAGTCTCAATATTCATTCTCTATGCAGGTGTGAAGAGTATTGTAGGGACAGTCTCAACGATTGTCGGCGAAAGGCCAACAAAGGAGACGGTACAGCAGTTACGTTCAATCATAAATAGCCATCCTCCGCTACATGGCGGCTATGATATCCAGATACATACATATGGCCCTGTTCGATCGATTGGAACCTGCAATGTCGAAGTCCCTTCGGATTCAAAAAGCGAGGAAGTATTCGATGCAATGACTGATGCGCAGGAAGAAATACTTTCAAGAATGGGTATCTACATGACCTTCGGCATGTATGCTGTAAATGATAAGAATCCTGTTGTGAAGCTGATGAGACAGGAAGTATTGAAAGTTCTCAAAGCAAACTCTCCAGCCGTTCTCAGCATCCACGGCTTCCATGTTCACTTCGAGGATTCGCGTGTCCATTTCGATGTCGTTGTTGATTTCACAATATCGGACTTAGCTGCATTCCGTATGGAGGAGCAAAAGGCATTGGAAGAGGCATTTCCTACTTACCGATTCAGCTTTAACATCGATCCAGACTACGCGTGAGAGAAATTCAT
>CAZURL010000052.1:0-13749 GCA_964623005.1 uncultured Spirochaetaceae bacterium | reverse complement strand
AAGCTTATATTCAGCCATAGGTTTATCGTAAACGCCAATTTGTTATAGGGCAAGTACACGACGTTCGGTCATTTAAAAAGGTTTACATGTTTACTGTTTCGATTTTCACCTTTCTTCTTTTATATAGTCAATATTGTACACTCTGTCATAGTTTGGATACGTTTTTGTCATCTTTGTTCTTTTTGTGTAGATAATATGGATAGATAAAGTTACCATCATGAATGTGAAGAAGCGAGTTAAGGAAGGAAGACGGATCAAAACCCTGACGCCTTATAACATCATCATTCCGTATATCATGGTGCATCGCCATGATAGCCAGAACTCTATTCGCATAAGCGTTGAAGTTGCTGGTGCAGAGAATCTCGTAAAGAAACTTCGTAGCGAGGGCTATGATTCAATTGGTATTCTCCATGTGATCATTGCAGCATATATACGGACAATCAGCCAGAGACCGGGCGTCAATAGGTTCATCCGTGGTCAGAAGATCTGGGCCAGAAATGGAATAGTCGTCAATATTGTTGCAAAGACGAAGATGAGAATCGATGCTGACGATACGACGCTGAAGATGGTCTTCTCTCCCAAAGACACCATCTATGATGTCTATGAAAAATTCAATGAGGCCTATAAGCATGTCGAAGAGGGTACGGAAGGGGAAGGTAACAAGGTTGCGCGCATCATTTGTTATATTCCGGGCTTTGTAAAGAAGCTTGCTGTAGGTGTTCTGCGTGGGCTTGATTACTTTGGTCTGCTTCCGCGCGCTATCCTGAATGTCTCTCCATTCCATGGATCACTCTTCATCACGAATATGGCATCGTTGAATATCCCTCCGATTGTCCACCATCTCTACAATTTCGGAAACGTTCCAGTATTCATTGCATTTGGTGCAAAACGCTATGAAATCGTTCTGGATGATGAGGGCGTTGCTTCAAAGAAGAGGGTTGTGGATTTTGTTGCAAACCTCGATGAGCGGATTTGCGATGGTTACTATTATGCCTCTGCAATGAAGCTTTTCCTAAAGTACTTCAAGGAACCGGAGGAGCTGCTTACGCCTCCTGAGAGCGTTGTTGAAGATATCCCCTGAGTATGTTTATGAAAGTTTCCATCGGTTCTGATGGAGTCTTTGCATATACAATCCCATAGGGCATTTTATACGCCCAGTCCATAGGAAGCGTCACGAGGGAAGGATGGACATCTTTCCAGATAGCAAGGGTTTCCATGATGCATCCATTCTCTTCGCATTCATTGAAGACGCTGGTATCATAAAAGTTCGGGGTATCGAGGATAGTGATCTTTGGATGATTCGCTTCGATTTCATCACGCATCCTGTTAAGTACAGGCGAGTCCCCCCGCTTCACAAGCATGATTGTTTCTCCGTCAAGATCGTTCCACGTGAGTTTTTCCTTTTTCGATAGTCTATGGCTTCGATTGAGCGCGATGCAGCAGTCTATAGGAGCCATGGCAAATATGTTGTACCGCTCTCTCCAAGTGATTGAATCACAGGGGCCTACAAAGCAATCGATCTCTCGTCCAATAGAATCGAGCATGAGATTCATGCTTGAAGGACTATCATCAAACGGTATGATATGAATACGGATTGGGGATACACTATCATCAAGTTCTCTCCAGAGATCGACGAGCGCCTTGCACGGCCGCAATATGGATGTTCCTACACGGATTGCCTGCTCTTTGGCTTCTGCAATCATTCTTGCATGTGCAATTGCCTGATCTGAGAGCTTTATAATTTTCTTTGCATCTTTGTATATAGCTTTCCCGGCATCTGTTAAATGGCATCCCTGATTAGTGCGCTCAATCAGCTTTACGCCAACAAGCGATTCAAGTTTGTTGACTTGGTTCATTATGGAAGCAGGCGTAAGATATAGTTCATTGGACGCTTTGAGAAAACTTCCTTTATCTGCAACGCTGATGAATGTGATCAGTTCGTGTATATACATAAAGCTTCGTTTTTAGTTTTAGTAAAAACCATTTTAATAATTTGATATCTTCATTGTCAAATTCATCCCATTTACAATACCTTTCGATGGAGAGAGTAACGCTTAACAATGGTGTTGAAATGCCTCTTGTTGGCTATGGGACTTATCAGATGGCGGCCCGGATTACAGTGGAATATGTTCTCCGTGCAATCAATGTTGGTTATCGCTTAATCGATACAGCACAGTGCTACGGAAATGAAAGAGAAGTGGGCTGTGCTTGCAGAAAGTCCGGGATTGCGAGGCGAGAACTATTTGTTACGACAAAGCTTTGGTCTTGTCGAAGCTATTCAGATACACTACGTTCAATCGATGAATCCCTCTCACGTTTGGATATCGATTATATAGATCTATTGCTTATTCATGAGCCTACAGGGGATATCTACGAAATTTATCGCGCTATGGAGAGTGCATATAAAGAAGGAAAACTCCGGGCAATCGGAGTTTCCAACTTCTTGGAGAAACGCTACCTCGATTTAGTCAATCACGTAAATGTAATACCTGCGGTGAATCAGGTGGAGACACATGTATTCAGAGCGCAAAAGAAGCTTCGTGATCTTGAAAGACAGATTGGAACAAGACATGAGAGCTGGTCTCCTCTTGCATGTGGAAAAAATGGTATCTGGAAGAATCCCGTGTTGCTTGATATAGCAAGTCACCACAACAAAAGTGTTTCCGCAATAGCTCTGCGCTTTCTCACTCAGCAGGGGATTATCGTGATTCCGAAGAGCACAAATCCTCTTCATATGAAGGAAAATCTTTCTTCTTTGGAGTTTAATCTATCAGACGAAGAGCTGAATGCAATAGAGAGTTTGGAAATCGGGCGAAGTCTATTTGGATGGTGGTAAATATATGGAGGTAATGATGAAAAAGACAATTTTCGTAATAGGTGCTGGTAAGGGGCTTGGCAACGCAGTTGCAAGGAAGTTTGCGGAGAATGGGTTTTCTGTTGTGCTGATGAGTAGAAGCGCTGAACATCTGGATGCTTATAGGAAAGAGATGACTGATGTGGGCATAGATGTAAGTACAATGGTTGCTGATGCTTCGAAAGAGAAGGAATTTGCTTTATCTATAGAACAGGCGGTGAAAGTTTATGGTACGCCCGATGTGCTTTTCTACAATATAGGCATCACATCTCCTGATGATGGCATGAACGCAGAGGTTATGGCAGAGCGTTATCGGGTTGATGTACTTGGCGCTTATACATCCATACAGAATATTCTTGGCACAGAGTTTAGTAAGAAGCAGGGCGCTATTTTAGTCACAGGCGGTGGATTGGCAATGCATCCACATGCGCTTTTCCTTCCGCTTTCCATGGATAAGGCAGCGCTTCGAGCTATGGTCTTCGCCCTTAGTCCGGAATTGAAAGAACAGGATGTGTTCATCGGAACTGTTCAGGTCTGTGGGGTTATCGGAGGTTCTGATAAGTACAAGCCGGAAAGAATAGCAGAGCTGTTTTGGAAGCTGTATCAGGATCGTAGCGATACCGAGATAGTTTACTGATGAAAAAAGAGACGTTGCTTGAAGGGAAAACCTGGAAAGGTATTCTTTCCTTTATGTTCCCCGTATTCATGGGATTGCTTTTGCAGCAGTTTTACAATACGGCAGATACTATCATAGTCGGTAATTTCTCAAGTGAGGCGGCACTGGCGTCAGTTGGTGCCTGCGGTGTTCTGACTATGGTATTCCTTGCCTTGGCGAATGGCTTTTCCTCTGGTGCTTCCGTCTTGATTGCAGAACTCTATGGACGCGGTGAGGACGAGAAGATGCGTCGTCAGGCTTCATCTTCGCTTTTGACACTCCTTGCTATGGGACTTCTTGCAACGGTTCTTGGTCTTGTCGTAAGCCGCTTTTTCCTTCGTTACATTCTCTCAACGCCGGAAAGTCTTGTCGAGATGGCCGATACATATTTCAAAATCTATGCATTAGGCATGGCTTTTCAGTTCGGATACAACATCATAGCATCAATTCTTCGTGGGATAGGGGATAGTAAAGCAACGCTCTATTTTCTTCTTATTGCAAGTATTATCAATGTTGTTCTCGATATTCTCTTTGTCTATACCTTCGATATGGGGGTGGCCGGTGCTGCAATCGCTACGGACATCGCACAGATTGCGTCATTTGTAGCCGCTTATATCTACATGGTACGGAAATATCCTCTTTTCCGGTGGAAGTTGAAGGAGTTTACGTTTGAGTGGGATAAAGTGAAGCTGACGTTTCAAAGAGGTTTTCCAATGGCGTTGCAGCAGTTGATTGTCTCTCTCGGTTTTGTCTTCATACAGAGAGCAGTGAATAGTTATGGAGAAGCAATGACTGCATCATTCTCTGTCGCACAGAAGATTGAAACTTATATGACTTTGCCTGCAATAGCTTTGATGACAACGCAGGGGACATATACTGCTCAGAACCTTGGGGCAGGAAAGATTGGAAGAGTGCTGATAGGCGCAGTACATACGGTTATTATCTCTGAAATCATTTCAATCTGTATTCTGAGCGTTGTCTTTATCTTTGCCCCAAGTATCGTGCGTGCATTTGGCTTGGAAAGCGAAGCCGCCCTATATTGCACGAGGCATGTCAGGTGCATTGCTCTGTGTTTGATACCTTTTGCCTCCTATTACCCGATCCTTGGATTATTCCAAGGTGCAAACAACGCACTGTATTCTACCTTTGTTGCTACAAGCGCATTGACAATCAGAGTAGCCACAACTTACGTCCTGAAAGAAATACCTGCTATCGGGTATAGCATAATCTGGTGGAATACAATCTTCGGCTGGGGACTTGGCTTTATTCTTTGCTGGGTGCATTTCTTCAAAGGAAAATGGAAAACCGTTGGAAAGTCCATCCGCCCTGTTCCATAAAGCCTTTCAATTTAATAAAATCCCCGGTATGGATAATAATTGGAAAAAGGCAACTATATGCGTGCAGGGAGGCTATGAGCCGGAAAACGGCGAACCACGCGTCCTCCCTATTTATCAGAGCACGACGTACCGGTATGATTCTTCCGAGGATCTGGCAAAGCTCTTCGATCTCGCTATCGATGGACATATGTATACGCGTATCTCTAATCCGACAGTTGCAGCTGTCGAGAAGAAGATTGCAGATCTTGAAGGCGGGGTAGGTGCAATGATGACCTCATCCGGTCAGGCTGCATCGTTTATCTCAATATTCAATATTGCATCCCGCGGCGATAATTTCCTGATGTTTGGAAACCTCTATGGCGGTACAACCAATCTCTTTTTGGTGACGATGAAGAGAATGGGAATCGAAGCAAGGGTGATCGATGAGCGCATGAGCGATGAAGAGATTCTTTCGAAAATCGATGATAGAACGCGTCTTCTCTTCGGTGAGACGATTGCAAATCCATCGCTTGACGTCTTTGATTTCGACCGCTTTGTTCCGCTGATGCATTCAAAGGGACTGCCTGTAATCATCGATAATACATTCGCAACCCCGATTCTCTGCAATCCGATTGCGTTCGGTGCTGATATCGTAGTGCATTCGACCACAAAGTACATGGATGGACATGCAATGGTTGTCGGCGGTGCGATTGTCGATTCAGGCAATTTCGACTGGGAAAAGGATGGTAAGTATCCTGAACTCTCGGAGCCTGATGAGTCCTACCATGGCATTGTATATACCAAGCAGTTTGGGCGTAGCGCTTATATTACAAAGGCGCGCGTGCAGCTGATGAGGGATCTTGGATCCACGCCTCAGCCGATGGCGGCATTCCTTTTGAATATCGGGCTTGAGACACTGGATCTCAGGATTAAAAGACATAGCGAGAATGCGCTCAAAGTTGCAAAGTACCTTGAAACGCGTACCGATCTTATCGAGAGTGTAAACTATCCTAGTCTCCCGTCTTCAAAGGAGCATGAGAAGGCAATGAAATACCTGGCAGGAGGACTTTCTTCCGGTGTTGTTTCTTTCTCGATGAAGGGTGGCCGAGAGAAAGCAATGCGCTTCATGGACTCTTTGAAGATGGCAGCTATCGTTGTTCATGTCGCTGATGCACGCACATGCGTTCTCAATCCAGCCTCCACAACGCATCGACAGCTTTCCGATGAACTTTTAGCTGAGGCCGGTATCGATCCGGGCTTTGTTCGCTTCTCTGTTGGTATCGAAGATAGCGAGGATATCATCCGCGATATCGAAGAGGCACTTTCGAAATGCCTATAAAGATCCCTGATAGTCTTCCTGCGCGTAAGACCTTAGAAAGCGAGAACATATTCGTAATGACGGAAAAGAGGGCTCTGTCTCAGGACATGAGGCCTCTCCGTATTGCGCTTCTGAACCTCATGCCGACGAAGATTGCGACGGAAACGCAGCTCTCAAGGCTCTTAGGAAACACGCCTCTACAGGTAGAGTTGACGCTTGTTCAGGTAGAGAGCCATGTATCGAAGAATACATCGGCAGAGCATATGCTCTCCTTCTATCATACATTCAGCGAGATAGAGGGAGAGAACTTCGATGGCATGGTCATAACCGGCGCGCCTGTTGAGAAGCTTGAGTATGAAGAGGTTGAGTACTGGGAGGAATTGAAGAGGATTATGGAGTGGTCGAAATCCCATGTCCATTCTACTTTTCATATCTGCTGGGCTTCCCAAGCTGCGCTTTATTACCATTTCGGCATAGAAAAACGCATGTTTGATAAAAAGCTCTTCGGAGTTTTTCCTCATAGGGTTGTTTATCGAAATCCCGTGCTTCTTCGTGGTTTTGACGATGTATTCTATGTCCCTCAATCGCGTTATACAACGTGCTCTATTGAGGATATGATGAGCGTAAAAGCACTCAAGATACTGGCAGTTTCTGAGGAAGCTGGGGTATATGCCGCTATGACGCAGGACGGAAGACAGATCTTTATATCCGGACATAGCGAATATGATCGCGATACGCTGAAACTTGAGTATATCAGGGATATATCGCAGGGACTGGATACGCCTATTCCTAAGAATTACTTCCCTGATGACAATCCGGAGGCTGTTCCTATTATGAGATGGCGTAGCCATGCGAACCTTCTCTATTCGAACTGGCTGAACTATTTTGTCTATCAGACTACGCCATACGATCTTACAGAACTGCACTAATATGCAATAATTTTTCAATATTTATGCAAAACCAGTAGTCATACATCGCAATTCGTGTATAATTATGCCGTATTTTGGAGGAGAAATGATTAAGGCAGCTGTTCTTGGCGCTACTGGATACGTTGGTGCAGAGGTCGTAAGGCTTCTTTCCAATCATCCAGAGGTCGAGATTAGTTATCTGGCTTCCCATTCGTATGCCGGAAAGAAGTTTTCAGATATATACCCTGGAATGAAGAGTGTTGTGGATATAGTGCTATCAGAGGATAGCATTGAGAATGCAGCAGCGTGTTCTGATGTGATATTCATTGCGCTGCCAGCAGGCTTGGCTTCGAAGGTCGTCACTGAGGATATCCTTTCACAGGCAAAGGTGATCGATCTTGGTGCAGATTTCCGGCTTCATGACAAAAACGTATATGAGAAGTGGTATAAGACAGAGCACTTTGGAGAAGAGGTGCTGAAAGAGGCAGTGTATGGACTTGCGGAGATCCATCGCTCAGAGATTGCCGGAAAGCGTCTCATTGCAAACCCTGGCTGTTATACAACCTGTTCGATTCTCACGCTCTATCCGCTTCTTAAAAACAATCTGATAGATACAGAGTCGATTATCATCGATGCAAAGTCCGGAACCTCCGGCGCCGGAAGGTCGGAGAAGGTGACATCGCTTTTCTGCGAGGTCGATGAGTCGATTAAGGCATATGGCGTTACGACGCATCGCCATACCCCTGAAATAGAGCAGGAGCTTTCTATTGCGGCAGGAAAGGCGATTACCGTACAGTTCACGCCGCACCTTGTGCCGATGAATAGGGGCATCCTTGCAACCTGCTATGCGCGGCTTGGGAAAGGCGTTTCAAAGAGCGATGTAGATAAAGCATATTCGATGTATAAGGATGAACCTTTCATAAGAGTAATCGATGAACTGCCGGAGACTCGTTATGTAAAGGGTAGCAATACTGTTGATATAAGCTACCGAATCGATGAACGTACGGGGAATATCGTAGCAATCGGTGCGCTTGATAACCTCGTCAAAGGTGCAGCAGGTCAGGCTGTTCAGAACATGAACATCCTATTCTCTCTTAAAGAGACGGCAGGGCTTTCAGTCTCAGCTGGCTCTCCATTCTAAGGAATAAAAATGAAAATCATAGATGGTGGAATTACTAGTCCAATTGGATTCAAGGCTTCGGGCGTCCATGCAGGATTGAAGAAAGTAAAGAAGGATATGGCGCTTCTTGTCTCTCAGAAGAGCGCTGTTACAGCAGCGGCATTTACGACTAATAAGGTAAAGGCCGCTCCTGTGCTTTGGGACATGGAAATCCTTAAAGGCGGCAGAGCACAGGCGGTTGTTGTGAATAGCGGCAACGCAAATGCCTGCACAGGCGAAAAGGGACTTAAAGATGCAGAGGAGACAGCAGCATATGCCGCATCGCTTCTTTCGCTCGATAAGAAGGATATCTATGTCTCTTCAACAGGGGTTATCGGTGTGCCTCTTGATATGGAGAAGATAAAGAAGGGCATTGATATGCTTATCCCGTCTCTCTCTGAAGATGGTACGGAGGCCGCAGATGCTATTCTTACGACAGATACCTTCAGAAAGGAAGCGGCTGCAAGCGTTGAAATCGATGGAATCACAGTCACTGTCGCTGGTATGGCAAAGGGGTCAGGGATGATCCATCCTAATATGGCGACGATGCTCTCTTACATCACGACAGACGCTGCAATCGCGCAGAGTGCACTTCAGAAGATGCTCGGAACAACAGTCGAGGATACGTTCAACATGATCTCTGTCGATGGCGATACTTCCACGAACGACTCTGTGATTGTCCTTGCAAATGGCATGGCTGGAAACAAGGAGATTGAAGAGGGTAGCAAAGAGTATGCGATCTTCGAAGAAGCATTCCGCTATGTTCTTGGCGAGCTGGCAAAGATGATCGTAAAGGATGGAGAGGGCGCTGGGCGGTTTATCGAGATGAATGTCATCAATGCGCTTACTGTGAAGGATGCAAAGGCTCTTGCACGCTCTGTAATCTCTTCCTCCCTTGTAAAAGCGGCATTCTTCGGTGCTGATGCGAACTGGGGAAGAATCCTATGCGCTATGGGATACTCCGGTGCAGATTTCGATCCTTCTGTCGTAGATCTTTCCTTTTCTTCCGCTAAAGGCAGTCTTGATGTTGTAAAGCATGGAGAGCCTATTGCATTTGATGAGGATAAGGCTAAGAGCATATTCCTTGAAAAAGAGATCAAGGTTCTTGCCGACTGCCATCAGGGAAAGGAGAGCGCAACGGCTTGGGGCTGCGACCTGACCTATGATTATGTGAGAATCAATGGGGATTATAGGAGCTGAGATGTACGAGAAGGAGAGAGCAAAAGCCGATGTTCTTATAGAGGCAATTCCTTATATTCGGAAATTTGCCGGATCGATTGTCGTTGTCAAATACGGCGGCTCTGCGATGGTTGACGAGAAACTCAAGAAGTCCGTCATCAAGGATATAGCGCTCTTGAAATATATTGGTTTGAAGCCTGTTGTCGTCCATGGCGGAGGAAAGGAGATTACCTCTCTTCTCGATAGGCTTGGAAAGGAGACGAAATTCGTCGATGGTCTTCGCGTGACAGATAGCGAGACTGCATCGGTTGCAGAGATGGTGCTCTCCGGTTCGATTGGAAAGAGCCTTGTAGAGAATCTTGAGTCAGTCGGTGTTGAAGCCTGCGGTCTAAATGGAAAGGATGGACATATGCTTCTTGCAAAGAAGAAGGTCTATGAAAACGGACTGGATCTTGGTTTTGTCGGTGAGATCGATCGTGTGGATACAACGCTTATCGAGACGCTGATTCATTCCGGCTATGTCCCTGTGATAAGTCCTGTCGGCGTCGATTCGTTCTCTCAGACGTATAATATAAATGCAGATTATGCCGCATCTGCGATTGCTGGTGCGCTCAATGCGCAGAAGCTTGTGTTCCTTACCGATGTTGAAGGGATTCTACGCGATAAAGATGATCCTTCTTCGATAATAAGGAGAATGAGTGCAAAGGAAGCCCATGAACTGATAAAGGATGGTACGATAAAAGGCGGTATGATACCTAAGGTCGAATGCTGTCTTGATGCGCTCGAAAAGGGTGTTAAGTCGGTGCATGTCCTCGATGGTAGGCTGCCTCATTCGATGCTTCTTGAGATATTCACGGCCAGAGGTATCGGTACCATGGTCTCGTCGGAGGTATGATATGCCAAATAGTGAAATTGTAAAGCTCGGAAAAGAAAACTATATGTCCAACTATTCTCAGTTCCCTGTTGCGATAAAGAGCGGCAAGGGGATGTTGCTTACGGATGAGGATGGAAAGGAATACATCGATTTTGTTGCAGGAATTGCGGTAAATATCCTTGGTTATGGGGATGAGGATGAGAAGAAAGCGCTTTTGGAGGTTATCGAGAGCGGCGTTCTTCACACCTCGAACCTCTATTACAATAGCCATGCAGTGCATGCTGCTGAGGCGCTTAACAGGATTGCTGGCTCGAAGGAAGTCTTCTTCTGCAATAGCGGTGCAGAAGCAAATGAAGCTGCGCTCAAGATGGCAAGGAAGAAAGGCTCGGAGAAGGATAAGTATGAGATAATCTCCTTCCATCATTCATTCCATGGAAGAACCTATGGCGCAATAACCGTGACAGGACAGGAGAAGTATCATAAGGGCTTTTCGCCAATGCTTCCCGGCGTTGTCTATGCCGAGTACAACAACCTCGAATCTGTGAAGGCTTTGATGAATGAGCATACTGCTGCGATTATTGTTGAGCCATTGCAGGGAGAGGGGGGAATAATCCCTGCGGAGAAGTCGTTCCTAGAAGGACTCAGAGCGCTCTGCGATAGCTACAGCGCACTTTTGATATTCGATGAAGTACAGTGCGGTATGGGAAGAACCGGTAAGCCTTTCTGTTTCCAGAATTATGGCGTTCAGCCTGATATCATGACGTTGGCGAAAGCACTTGGCGGCGGTCTTCCGATGGGTGCTACAGTTGCATTTGAAAATGCTGTAGGTATATTCTCCCCGGGTGATCATGCTGCAACATTCGGCGGCAATGTCGCAGCGGCTGCGCTTGCAGAGGTTGTGCTCTCAAAGCTTCCAACGCTTGCTGAGAATGCAGCTAAGACAGGTAAGTACCTTCATGAAAAGCTTGAAGGCCTTGTTGCCAAGTATCCTGATAAAGCAACAGAGGCTAGAGGCATGGGGTTCATGCAGGGCCTTGATCTTAAGATTCCACCGCGCGATGTGATTGCAAAGTGCATGGAAAAGGGTCTTCTCGTCTGTTCTGCCGGCTACACAGTGCTCCGCTTTGTTCCACCTTTGATCGCAACAGAGAGCGATATCGACAAGGCTGTTTCGATCGTGGATGAAGCGCTTGCTGAGCTTTAAAAACGAGATAAAGAAAAACGATGTCCCATATAGATCAGGTCTATATGGGATTTCTTATTAAAGGTAACTTATTGTCATGTCATCATAGACAGTGACTGAGAATGCCTCTGACTCTCCGATGGCGCCACCAGCCCACAGTTGCCTTGAAGAGAAGGTAAGCGTTACATGTCCTGGCACTGTACCTATGAATGTGTATACATGTGTGCCAGGTGTTCCAATCTCTTCTCCTGGTATGAACGTTTCATCTAGCAGCTCTATATGTCCCGTCCCCATCTGTCCCCAGATCCAAGAGTATCCTGTAGAGGGATTTTCTGAAAGTTCGATTATTATCGAAGAATTATCTTGCTCCGGTTCCGTTTCTTCTATGGAAGTCGAAGCACATGATGCAAGCAATGCAATGAAAAGAATTGAAATAAGAAGCTTTTTCCTCATTACTCCGCTCCTCCGAGTATCGAGACGATGGAGATATACATCGCCCGGAGCGGAAGGAACGTTTTTTCAGGATCCTCTGATTTTTCCAGTTCGGAACAGCTTTCTGCTAGTTTTCTGAGACCTATTTTCTCTGCGTTTTTCCTGAGTTTTCTTGCTTCTGTTCTTGCATCATCGTTTCTACCTTCATTGATTGCGCTTTCCAGTTCAGCTAATGAGGTGCTTTTAGGAAACGATAGAAGCTTTTCGCCTAGCGCCGAGACGTCGCCGCAGAATTCCTCCATAGCCATTTCATAATCCAGACCGATACTATCTGCAATGCTCTTGATATTCATACACGGAATAATAACTGAATAGATTTTTCGGTCAAGAAACGTTAGATGAAGAATTACTGTTTTTTGCCCATTTGCCGGTTTTATATTCGCTAAAAGAGATGATCCAGTTCGCACACCATCCGATGGGTACTGCATACCATACGAATGCAATGCCGAAACGAGGCGCGAGAATAACGGCGACGGCAACACGGATCGTGAGATTTACGATATTCGCTATAGTGAATGCTTTCATATCTCCTGCACCGCGAAGAATACCATCTGTATTCATTTTGAATCCGACGAAGACGAAGAAAGCGGCGATGAACATGAGGTAATCAACACCGGTAGAAATCGCTGTATCTGACACACCATCATTGATAAAGAGCAATATGAAATTTTCCTTGAATGTCTCGACTATGATGAAGAGCATGATAGCAACGAGGATGACATAGATATTTGCCGCTTTGTATCCCTCTCTTACTCGCTTTGTATTTCCATCGCCAAGGTTCTGCGCTGTATATGAAGAGAGTGCAGTTCCCATACTGCTCATGAATACAATGGAGAGTGTTTCAATCCTCATTCCTGCGGAGTACCCGGCGAGAGCTTCTGTCCCGAAGCTATTTACAACGGACTGCACAAGCATCATGCCAATCGAAACTGTTGATTGCTGTAGAATTGAAGGGATTGCGATTCTGACCATATCTTTGAGTACGATATAGCTGAATTTACTGCATTTCTCGCTTGATATCCTCTCTATCGTTTTCATCAGCACGATAAAGGACAGGATTGCGGATATCCCCTGTGCGACGAGTGTTGCCCATGCCGCACCTGCAACACCCATCTGGAGGTTTATTACGCAGTATAGGTCTAAAAATACATTGAGCACTGAGGAGAATATAAGAAAGAAAAGCGGAATAGTAGACTTCCCCAATGCATTGAACATCGAGGAGAGCACATTGTACATAAAGAGGAACGGAAGCCCTAAAAAGTATATTCCAAGATACTCTGCGGCCATGTCGAGGATATCATTCGGGGTATTCAGGAGCCTCATGATTTCTCGGCTGAGAGCAAGTCCTATCAGGCCAAGCACTATGCTTACTGCAAGAAAGGAGATCAGGGCTGTATAGAGCGCTGTCTTCATTTTCTTGTATTCCCCAGATCCGAATGTTCTGCTGACAATAACCGAAGCTCCTACGCCACCTCCGATAGCAATGCATATGAAGATATTTGTCAGGGAATACGATGCACCGACTGCGGCAAGTGCAGAGGATGAGACAAATCGGCCAACAATTGCGGTATCAGCAAGCGTATAGAGCTGCTGGAAAAGGTTTCCCAGTATCAGGGGAAAAGCCAGTATTATAAGTGCTTTCCACGGTTTATATGTCAGAAGATATTTGTCCTGCATGGCCAGAAGAAGGATATCTCTCATTCTTAAAGCGGTCAATGTGATGTAGCTTGAGTGTATTGGCGATAGCTTAATCAAAAAATCGTCTGAATAGATTTTATCGATTGGGATATACTATTTATATGATTGAACTT
>CAZURL010000051.1:0-13864 GCA_964623005.1 uncultured Spirochaetaceae bacterium | reverse complement strand
CCTCTTTGTTATGGAAGCACTGCTGTTGCGAAAGTCATTCCTTTGAGTATCTGATGTCAAAATCAATGAATGAGAGGATTATCGAAGAAAATCCAGAGACAAAGATTAATTAGCTTGTAGGGCTTAGTTTTATCCGAGTTTTCGATGGAATATGCCGAGAATATTGCATCTGAAAAATCTGAGCCTAAATAGAAGAGAGATGCAATTTGTTTCTCGGCATAATAAGCGATGATTGCTGAACCCGCCTGAGGGCATCCTGACTTTTCAGATGCCCTCATTGGTAATCAGAAGAGTCCTGTTGACTTTATCCACTCGGCGATTGTCTGCTCCGCTTCAGCTGTTCCGATTATACTAGCGCTGATCTTCAAGCCGTCAAGGACAGTCGCTCCAGGCTGCTCAGCTCTGATTGTATTCACAGATTCTGTGATAGCGCTGCCTCCGCAAGCTGTGAATGGAAGGACAACTTTGCCAGAGAGATCATATTCATCTAGGAACGTGCGAAGTGGCATTGGAAGATTTCCTGACCAAATCGGATAGCAGAGGAATACCTTGTCATATTGAGTCAGGTCTACGCTTGTTGCAAGCTCAGGACGAGCATCAGCGGCCTGTTCTTCACTAGCGACAGTATGTGCTTCTGTATTATCTGTAGGGTATTCCTTCACGGCTCTGATTTCAAAGAGATCGGAAGAAGTCATCTCTGAAATTGTTCTGGCTGCCCATGCATTATTTCCCGTATGTGAGAAATAAAGGACGACAGTATCTGCTGCAAATGCCATCGGCAGAGCAAATAAAACAACAAGAATAGTAGCAAAAACTTTTTTCATTTTCCCTCCTTAGAAATATATATTTCTATATTTTTTGAATATATAACAAAAAAGCAGTTAATCAAGGCTAATTTGAAAGATTGTTTATATTGTGATGGTAATAGCGTACTTTTTTGCTATGTATTAGACTAAGGCAATAATGTAAAATACTATTATTAATTACATTGACGGGTTTATTTTCCTGCTTTGTAGAACAGATTGCTGGCTTCTCGCTCAATCCCTGATGAAGTTTTTCGCTGTTATAACAAAGGAAAATACAGGATGTATCAGCATAAGAATGATGGCTTATGGGAACAATATACAAAAAACACATTTTGGCTTGTCCTCTGTTATAATCTTTATGGTATGAAAAAGTTTGTAATCTTGATTTTGCTCATGACTTTTGTTTTTGTTTCCTGTGCATCGGCTTCGCCTCCGGGGAGACCTGTGCCGCATATTCGTGTTCATGTAGTAGATGATTTGCCACCAAGACCGCATGGCGGCCCTCCTGCGAATCCGATGCCTCCTAGACCGGAACCGCCACGTGATCCGGGGCCTAGGCGTTGAATATTTCTGAAATCTAAGCTGTTTTGTTATCTTGGTCTTCCTCTATTTAAGATGTCGCATTATGAAAATACGATGTTCAAAGAGGTCTATAAATCAGAAGGTTAATCCTTTAATAAAGAAAGCACCCCCAAGCGGAATCGAACCGCTATCCTTCCCTCCGGAGGGGAATGCACTATCCATTATGCTATGGGGGCGTACGATTAATCTAACGCAAATAGCTTTTTAAATGAAGATACGAATTGCAGAATAAACGAGAAGAAGCGCAAGGATTGTGTTTATCACTTTCCTGTGCTCTGTGAAGAGCTTTGAAAGAAGCGCGCCGCATACTGCCCAGACAAGACCCGATAGAAAGCAGATTATCGGAATCAGGAATGAGATATGGAATTTCGTGACATAGGATATTTCCATCGGCATAATCCCTGAGGAGATTGCTGTAAGTGCGAGCAAATAGACCTTTACATTTATGAGCTGTAGGATAAGACCTTCAAGAAAGCCCGCACTCTTTTCTTCAACAGAGAATGTACTCTTTCGATATGTCTTCCAAGCAAGATAGAGAATGTAGAGAGAGCCTATTATCTTGAGAAACAGTTCGGCTTTGGGAATAAAAGCAGATAAGAGTGAAACTGCAAAGAACGAGATAAAAGTAACGCATGTTATTCCTATCAGCATCCCGATATTCAGCCATATGCCTTTCTTCAATCCTATAGCGGAGGCATTTGCCATAGAGAGTATGGTATTAGGGCCAGGCGTGATGGCCATGACAATCGTGTAAAGAATCAGATTAAGCATTTTCTGTATACCTCAGTTTCTTTTTCCTCGGACACCGCTTATACTAATATAGCTTGATACTATGCCAAAGAAAATCGACCACGAGCAGAGAAAAGAGAAAATCCTTCGTACTGCACTCGATGTTTTTTCGCGTGAGGGTTATCATGACTCGAATCTTTCGCTTATAGCCGAGAAAACCGGGATTTCCCGTCCAACTATCTATCAATATTTCCATGACAAGGATGAGATCTACTACTATGCGGTCAAGCTGGAGACGGGCAGATTGTTTACAAAGTACTCCCAGATTGCATGGGATGAGAATGGGGGAGATGAGATTGACCGAATGCGTACCATACTCCTTGATATCATCGACGAGGCAATAAAGAATGAAGATTCGCTTATGAATCTGATGTCTGTCATGCTGGATGCAAAGAGTGATGGCGTTGATTTTGCAGATGTGATCTATCATCGTACCGCAAAGCTCTCGATTCTCTTCTGCCGTCTAATAAGGCAGGGAATTGCGAATAAGACAATCGTTCCTGTTGATATCAAGCTGACAGCTCAGTCCATTTTCGATATCGCAGAATCAATCTGTTTCCGCGTTGCATTCTTCCGCACCTTCGATAAAGAAGAAACAAAGGCAACAATCACTGGCTATCTTGAGAGTCTTAGGGCAAAGACTTAACGATTTTCTCCTTCATTATTATATTCATACCGTGCGGTTCACCTTTGGAGGTGAAATATGAACTATGATAAATTCACGCTCAAGTTGCAGAGCGCTATAGAAGAGGCTATGCAGAATGCATCCTCTATGCAACATTCGGAAGTAACACCGGCTCATATCATAATTGCATTGACAGAGCAGAAGGATGGCGTATTGAGGCCGCTTTTTGAAAAGCTTGGAGTCAGCCCAGATACTGTCATCAGCAAGATGGAAGATATTCTCAATAAGCTGCCGAAGATGTATGGCGATGTGCAGCAGGCATTTTCCCGTTCTGCGGCGCGTATCCTTTCCTCTTGTGATAAAGTTGCATCGGAATTTAAGGATGAATACATCTCAGCAGAGCACTTCCTGCTTTCGCTTCTTACCGATGAATGTGCAGAAAAAGATGCTCTTATTGCCCTTGGGGTGACAAAAGAAGCCGTAATGAAGGCTCTAAAGGCTATCAGAGGCAATCAGAGGATAACCAGTCAGGATCCAGAGGCGGGGTATCAATCGCTCGATAAATACTGTAAGGATCTCACACGGCTTGCAAGGGAAGACAAGATGGATCCTGTCATCGGCAGGGATGAGGAAATCCGGCGCGTAATGCAGGTTCTTTGCAGACGTACGAAGAACAATCCTGTCCTCATCGGTGAGCCTGGCGTTGGTAAGACGGCAATCGTTGAAGGCCTTGCTGAACGGATTGCAAAAGGTGATGTTCCAGAGTCCCTCCGCGATAAGCGCCTTCTCTCGCTTGATCTTGGCTCTCTCATTGCTGGTGCAAAATTCCGCGGTGAGTTTGAAGAAAGGCTCAAAGGCGTCATAAATGAAGTAACAAAGAGCGAGGGTAAGATCATCCTTTTCATCGATGAGCTTCATACGATCGTTGGCGCCGGGGCAGCCGAGGGATCTACCGATGCATCCAATCTCATAAAGCCAGCGCTAGCTCGCGGAGAACTTCATGCAATCGGTGCGACGACGCTTGATGAGTACAGAAAGTACATTGAATCCGATAAAGCGCTTGAAAGACGGTTCCAGCCTGTTTATACAAAGGAGCCATCGGTTGAGGATACGATATCTATTCTCCGTGGCCTTCAGCCGAAATATGAGCTTCATCATGGCGTAAGGATAAAGGATGAAGCGCTTGTTGCCGCAGCTGTTCTTTCGGATAGGTATCTGACAAATCGTTTCCTTCCAGATAAAGCAATCGATCTTGTCGATGAGGCTGCGTCACAGATAAAGATGGAGATTGAGAGTCAGCCGGCTGAACTCGATAATCTGCACCGGAAGATGCTCCAACTCTCGATAGAGAAGCAAGCGCTTTCAAGGGAAGAGGATGAGAACTCGAAGGAAAGACTTGAGAAGATAAACATCGAACTGGGGGAGATGCAGACAAGGTACGATGCGCTGAATCTTGAATGGCAGAATGAGAGAGAGGCTATTCTCAATCTCAGAGAGAGCAAGGCAGAGCTTGAGAAGCTGAACATAGAGGAACAGAATGCAGAGCGCAATGGCGATCTATCAACGGCTGCGATGATCAAGCACGGCAAGATGCCTGAGGTCGAGAAGAAGATCAAGGACGCAGAAGATAAGGTCAACTCCTTCCAGCATGATGGAACGCGGCTTCTTCGCGAGGAAGTCAGCGAGGATGATATCGCTAAGGTTGTCTCTGCATGGACAGGTATTCCAGTGCAGAAGATGATGGGATCTGAGGCGGAGAAATATCTTAATATCGAGAAGATACTCTCAGAAAGCGTTGTCGGTCAGGATAAGGCTATCTCTGCAGTTGCAAATGCTATCAGAAGGAATAAGGCAGGAATCGGCGATGAGCATCGTCCGCTAGGCTCCTTCCTCTTTGCCGGCCCTACAGGGGTTGGTAAGACGCTTCTTGCAAAACAGCTTGCGTCCTTCCTCTTCGATGATGAGAAAGCCCTTACCCGTATCGATATGTCCGAGTATATGGAAAAGTACTCTGTATCAAGGCTCATCGGTGCGCCTCCTGGGTATGTAGGATATGATCAAGGCGGACAGCTGACTGAGGTCGTGAGAAGACGGCCATACTCTGTCATCCTCTTCGATGAGATAGAGAAAGCCCATCCGGACGTCTTCAACATTCTTCTTCAGGTGCTTGATGATGGACGGTTGACTGATGGACAGGGGCGGATCGTGGACTTCTCGAATACAATCATCATAATGACGTCGAACCTTGGTTCAGAGAATATCCTCAGAGATCCCGAACACGCAGAGGGCGAGGTTATGGATGTGATAAGACGCACATTCAAGCCTGAGTTCATCAATCGTATCGATGAGATTGTTGTCTTCAATCCGCTTGGAGAAGAAGAGATTAGGAAGATCGTTGCTATCCAGCTCAAGACACTTGCTTCACGTGTTGAACGCCGTGGCTTTAAGATGGAGTGGACTAGCGATGTTGAGAGTTATATCGCAAAGGCTGGCTTTGATCCTGTATACGGCGCACGTCCTATAAGGCGGTTTATCCAGGACAATGTTGAGAATGAACTTTCAAAGCGGTTGCTTTCTGGAAATCTTGATACCGCTCAGATGATAAAGATTACGCTCTGTGATGGCAGGATAGAGGTCAGTCAGTAGGCTATAGGACTATATCATTATAGTTTCCTGAAACGATGGCATTGTAGCGAGTGGGAGTGTCCGCGTCTAAGACGCAGCCGATACTCCCATTATATGCTGCGGTATCGTATAGCGATAAATACTCTTTCATCGTTCCGGAAAATGCCAGGAGGTTTGCTTTGTGCTCCTTCCTGAATGCAACTGGATGGCCAGGCATTCCTCTATAGATTGCACGTGCTATCTCATGGGTTTCGAGAAGATTGCCCACCCCTTCGAAATCATCAAAAGTCAGGAGCGGCAGATCCCCTGGGACTATCATAAAATCATCATCAGCACTCTTTATACCTACAAGAGTGCTTTCTTTTTGCCCTTTCAGGTAATCGGGGTTGTATATGATTTTCACCGGAAGTTTTTTCAGAACATCTTCCATTCTTTCCCTGTCGTGTCCAACGACAATGTTCACGTTATCGCTATATGTCAGTGCTGTTTCTATTGTAGATAAGACAAGGGGCTTTCCATTAAACGGAAGTAGAAGCTTGTTCTCTCCCATCCTTACAGATTCCCCCGCAGCAAGTATTATCACTGTCATGCCTCGATTTTAGCACTGAATAATGGTAAATCCAACTTTTAGGGGAAACCGCAATTGCAAGCCGATTTGTAAAATTCTAATCTCTTAATTAGAAGGTACTTTTGCAGTCGCTTTGCCTGTTTCTTGCCGAGACAGGCTTGTGGACACAAGGATGAACAATGAGAAATAGGCACGATAATTCACTTTTATCAGAACTTAGGGAGAAAATCGTAAACGATCCATCCGGCGATTATGATGATGCGCTATTCCAGACGCTGCTTCGTGCGGTTGCTTTGAATAAGGAAGTAATGATTGAGCGTGGTGCAGTGGAAAACCATGGAAAACGGTATAGACGTGCAAGGATAAATGGTGATGGCAGAAAAACTCCTTTGCGAGCGCTTCTTCTTTCCTTTCTTGGTGAGAATGTCGAGTACGATGGTTTCTTGCTCGATGATATCATCATAGAAAAGGGCTTCATCGAAGAGATTATCTCCGCAATAGATGACAGTACGATCTATTTTTCCGTTGATGATTATAAAACGATGGAGAGCGATGCAGTGATGCTCTTTGAAGGTAAGGAAAAGCAGGTAGAGGCAAAAGATTCCAACCTGAATACCGACATAATCCTCGTAGCGCGTTCGACGTCAAAGGTTGCTGAGCTTGCAACATCATTCAAAGAAGCCTTTTCCATTATGACAGAGAAGGGCTTGCATACGCTCTCTCTGCCGCTTCCAAAAACGATTGATAAAGCGCTATTCACTGCTGTTGCTCTCTCATCATTAGAGGCATATATGAAGCTCTATGGCGAGCACTATATACAGATAGCGCTCTTAGTGGAAAATGAAGAGGATCTGAACATCATTTTCAATAAGTAAGGGGGCCATTGCCCCCTGATGTCAAAAGTGCCGTTTCTCTTCTTTCAGTTGGAATTCTTTGCATCCTCAAGCACTGTGTCGACATTAGATATCTTCACCTTGCAGGGTTTGACATTCCAGATTTCTTTAGCATATTGCTTGATTGTTCTATCTGAAGAGAACTTGCCTGATGATGCGATGTTTATAATAGCCATCTTATCCCAGAGCTTTTTGTCATCACGATAGAGATTCATAGCTTTCTCGTGTTCATCATGATACATCCTCAGATCTGCAAAGAGGAAATACCTGTCATTTGCAGTGCCGAAAAGCGACTCTTTGAGCGGTTGGAAGATATGCGGCTCATTAATTGAGAAGAAGCCTGAGTCGACAAGATCGATCATGCTCTTTATTTCATCGTCTTTCTTGACCCAATCCCACGGATTGTATGAAGAGGCGAGCTTGCTGATCTCCTCTTCTGTGTGACCGAAGATGAAGATATTCTCGCGGCCGACTTCATCTGCAATCTCGACATTAGCGCCATCGAGCGTTCCGACAGTAAGTCCACCGTTGATCATGAACTTCATGTTTCCTGTGCCTGAGGCTTCTGTACCTGCTGTGGATATCTGCTCAGAGATATTTGCGGCAGGAATGATGGACTCTGCCATCGTTACTCTATAGTTCGGCATGAAGTGTACGGAGAGCTTCTTATTGACGCGGCTATCCGATGCAATGACTTTTGCGATGTTGTTGATGAATTTGATAATCAGCTTTGCGTTCACATATCCAGGGGCGGCCTTTCCTCCGAAAAGGAATGTCGTTGGCTGGAAGTCTGCAAGGTATTTATCATCCTTCTTCATCCTGTCATAGATCATCAGGATATTGAATGCATTCAAAAGCTGTCGTTTGTACTCATGGATTCTCTTTATCTGAACATCGATAAGGGATGATGTATCAAGAATGAATCCTGAATCGTTCTTGAGGAATATTGCAGCATTAACCTTTGCTTTCTCTTTGACTTTGCCGAATTCTTCGACAAATGCAGCATCCTCTGCAAATGGCTTGAGGTCTGCGATTTTATCGAAGTCCGTGATCCATTTATCTCCGATCGCATCGGTTATGAGGGAGGCCAGTGCAGGGTTTGCGGCAAGGAGCCATCTTCTCTGCGTAATGCCATTTGTCTTATTGTTGAATCTCTCTGGGAAGATGAGGTTGAACTCTGGGAACATCGATTTCTTCAGCAGTTCTGAATGAAGCGCCGCAACGCCGTTTGTTGAATGTGAGCCGATTATAGAGAGATTTGCCATCCTCACCATCTTTGGATTTGATTCTTCGATGATGGAGATCTTTGCGATCTTATCATTCTGCATAGGGAAGAACGATACAGCATGATCAAGGAAGCGCTGGTTGATTTCGAATATGATCTGCATATGGCGAGGAAGCAGGTTCTGCAACATCGGAAGCGCCCATTTCTCAAGTGCTTCAGGCATGAGTGTATGGTTGGTGTATCCCATTGTTCTTACTGTGATATCCCAAGCTTCATCCCAGCCAAGACCTTCTTGGTCGATCAAGAGCCTCATCAGCTCTGGTATTGCTAGGGAAGGATGTGTATCGTTGAGCTGGATAGCCGCTTCATTCGGGAAGTCCTTCCACTTTTTCTCAGGGAATCTCTTGAACCTTCTGATTATGTCCTGTAGGGAACATGAAACGAAGAAGTACTGCTGTTTCAGTCTCAGTTCTTTTCCAAGATAAAGCGTATCATTCGGGTAAAGTACCTGTGAAAGTGTTTCAGCATTGATCTTGTTCCTGACCGCTTCTGTATAGTCTCCGGAGTTGAATTCTTCGAAGGAGAATGCTTCCGGTGATTCTGCGGCCCAGAGTCTGAGCGTATTTATTGTCTTTCCACCATAGCCAACAATCGGCGTATCATAAGCGATGCCATTGATTGTTTCGGCAGGCTCCCATCTGAAAATATCCTTATGGCCATCGCTTCCTTCGACAACTTTTCCTCCGAACCCTATATGGTAGACAAGATCCGGTCTCTTGATTTCCCATGGATTTCCATCTTTGAGCCAGTTATCCGGGGTTTCTACCTGCCAGCCGTTCTTTATCTGCTGCTTGAAGATACCGTAGTTGTATCTGATGCCATAGCCATAGGCTGGAATCTCAAGTGTTGCAAGAGAATCGAGGAAGCAGGAAGCAAGTCTTCCAAGCCCTCCGTTTCCAAGTCCTGCGTCCGGCTCTACATCGGCAAGCTCTTCGAGTGAGTATCCAAGCGATGAAAGTGCTTCTCGGACGTTCTTTTCCAGTCCCATGTTTATAATATTATTCGTCATCGCACGTCCCATAAGGAACTCAAGCGAGAGATAATAAACTCTTTTGGAGTGGTTTGCTCTCTGGGTCTTTCTCGACAGATCCCACTGGTGGATGATCCTGTCACGGATTGCTAGTGCTAGCGCTTGATATCTGCTCTCCGTAGTGGAGTGGTATACATCTGCGTCAAGTGCGTACTTCAGCTGCTCAGCGAAATCCTGTGCGATTTCCTTGCTTGAATTGCCGAAGCGCGTATATTCAATCTTTGCTGCCATTGAAAATATCTCCTTTTTATAGGAATCAACATTGTATAATAATTATCTTCTCGCATGATAATCAATAATGAAACGAATCTTAAATGAAATTGACCGCAAGAACGAAGGATTATCTTAGCCTTATAACTATTATTGCTATATATTTTCTATACTTATCAAAAACTAGTAATACGTTTCATCCATCAGTACAATAGGGATGGAAATGGATGGGAATGTATTCTGGAACATAATAGCGCAGTACAATCAAGGGACGATAAAGGTGCAGTGCATTCTTTTCGTATTGATCCTTTTTTCGTTTGTTATGACTCTCGCAATGAAATACTGCTGGATTCTAAAGACTGCGTTGGGAATTATGAATATTTACATTGCAGTAGCTTATTTCATAGCGTATGGCACGGAGCCGATCCAGCGGTATTTTGCGTTTCCACTCTTTTTTGCTATCGGAGCCTTGTTCCTATATGAAAGCTGGCGTAATGCAGATGATGAGGTTTCTCATCCTGACAGTATCCAGATTGTTCTTTTCCTTTTGTACTTTATATATCCGATCCTTTCTCTATTGCTTGGTAATTCTTTCCCAAGGATGGTCACGTACATAATGCCTTGTCCGGCAGCGAGTATAAGTATAGTCGCTTACTCTTTGTATGGACGGAAGAACCGAGTTCTTCTCCTTTTGTTGATTCTCTGGGGACTGACAGGCGTAAAGTCGTTATTCTTCCAAGCATACGAAGACATAATTCTCTTGATTTGCGGAATTTATGGGATAACGGTTCTGATAAATGATGTGAGAAGCAAAAGCATGGAAGACACTTGAAAGACAATTTACTTTGCATTATTCTTCAAACTAACGGCTATGACGGAGACGAGTAGCATCTGATTCTGCCACTGAGAGGGCGTCCACGGAAGTGGGTGGGAGACGCCTGGAGATAGGATGTGAAAACCACTCCCGAGCTGCATGGCGGAAAGTGTTCGAGTATGCCATGCCGTTGCCCGCGTTAATGGGAGAGAGCGTCCCCAAAAGGGAAAGCAAGGTGGGATCGCGGAACTGTAAAGGCCTTTGCAGCTTCGTCCTTGCAATGCAAGGATGGAACTGGAAAGGCTTTTCCTTTTAAGGAGAGAAATATATGGCAAAGGAAATCGAACTATCAACCATCAGACATTCGATGGCTCATGTTATGGCAGAAGCTGTCCTTGAGATGATGCCTGATGCAAAGATTGCAATAGGCCCTTCGATTGAAAACGGCTTCTATTATGATTTTGACCTTCCTCGGCCGCTTACAGATAGCGACCTTGAGGAAATCACGGAGCGTATGAAGAAGATCATCAAGTCTGGCGTTCCTTTTGAAAAGAAGGTTATTACGCGAGACGAAGCAAAGGTGCTCTTTAGTGATCAGCCTTACAAACTAGAGCTTCTCGATGCAATTGCTGCGGATGAACCGGTTTCACTTTATACGCAGGGTGAATTTACCGATCTTTGCCGCGGCCCGCATGTGGAATCGACAAAGGATCTTTGTGCAGATGGTTTCAAGCTTCTTTCCATTGCAGGCGCTTATTGGAGAGGAAATGAGAAGAATCCGATGCTCACACGTATTTATGGAACAGCGTGGAAGAGCGCTAAGGATCTGAGGATATATCTTGATCATCTTGCGGATATCGAGAGACGCGATCATAGAAGGCTTGGCAAGGATCTCGACCTTTTCTCTCTTCATGAAGAGGCGGGCCCTGGGCTTGTTTATTGGCATCCGCGTGGGGCTAGGGTCAGGCAGGCTATCGAGGATTTCTGGAGAGCAGAGCATTATAAGAATGGTTATGAGCTTGTCTATACTCCGCATGTAGGAAAGAGCTGGCTCTGGGAGACGTCAGGCCATCTTGGTTTTTATAAGGAATCGATGTATCCGTCGATGGAGATGGATAAGGCAGATTACTATACAAAACCAATGAACTGTCCGTTCCATATCATGATTTATAAGAATAGCAAGCATAGCTATCGTGAGCTTCCTTTCAGATGGGCGGAGCTTGGTACGGTTTATAGGTATGAAAAGGCAGGTGCGCTTCATGGTCTTATGAGAGTAAGAGGCTTTACGCAGGATGATGCCCACCTTTTTGTAACGCCAGATCAGATGGATGATGAGATTATTGAAGTTCTTCGCTTCTCACTCTATATGCTCCATTCCTTTGGTTTTGATGATATCCATGCATATATCTCAACAAAGCCGGAGAAGTCTGTCGGAAGGGAAGAGGATTGGAATGCAGCAACTGCCGCATTGAAGAAGGCGGTTGAGAAGGAGGGCCTTGAATATGATCTCGACGAAGGTGGCGGTGCATTCTACGGCCCGAAGATCGATCTCAAGGTAAAGGATGCTATTGGGCGTGAGTGGCAGCTTTCGACGGTTCAGTTTGATTTCAATCTGCCAGAGCGCTTTGATCTTACTTTTGTGGATAAAGATGGACAGGAGAAGCGGCCGTTCATGATACATCGAGCGCTTCTTGGTTCTCTTGAGAGATTCTTCGGTGTTCTGATTGAGCATTATGCAGGGGCTTTCCCACCATGGCTCTCGCCTGATCAGGTTGCTATTATTCCTGTCGCTGAGAGTGCATTTGAATATGCGAAATCTCTGGAAAAGAGGCTCAGGGGCGAAGGTCTTAGGGTGACAGTCGATCTTTCTGATGATAGGCTTAATGCTAAGATCAGGAATGCGCAGAAGATGAAGACGCCATATATGCTCATTATCGGTGAGAAAGAGGCTTCTGCAGATGTGGTTTCTGTAAGATACAGGAATGGAAAGCAGGTGAATGGCATACCTACATCTGATTTCATAAGCGAGATCAAGGGTGTCATAGAGCGCAAGGAACAGGTTTAAGGGGTTATGAACTTACCAAATAAGCTGACAGTGCTTCGTCTTATAATGGTGCCGGTGTTCTTCGTGTCATATCTGATTTCATTATCAGGGTTTTCACTGGCACCGGTCGTTTCGGCAGTCCTGATGTTCCTCTGCTATATTATTGCAGAGCTTTCAGATCTGTTCGATGGCAAGATTGCGAGGAAATATAATCTCGTTACGGATCTCGGTAAGGTCATGGATCCGTTTGCAGATACGCTGTCGCATCTGACGTTCTTCACTGTCTTCATGCATAGCGGCATCATGCCTGTCTGGACATTCATCATAATCATGTGGAGGGAGTTTTCCATACTCTTTATGCGTATGCTGATGATGAGAACTGGGAAGGCTATGCCGGCGAATATCTGGGGAAAGAGCAAGACTGTGCTTTATGCGATTGCATCGGTATTCTCGATTATCTACATCGTTGCTTCGGCTTTCATGCCAGGTGATTGGATGGGTTCATATGCGACGGTGCTTTATGTGCTCTTTGCGCTTTCTGCGATTGCATCATTAATGAGTTTTGTCACATATCTGATTGGTGTGATCAGGTCGAAAGCACTTTCTGGAATGACAAGATGATGGAGAGGGGGATTCCCTTCTC
The DNA here is from genome assembly GCA_964623005.1 of uncultured Spirochaetaceae bacterium. GTDB lineage: Bacteria > Spirochaetota > Spirochaetia > Sphaerochaetales > Sphaerochaetaceae > Ornithospirochaeta. The sequence continues at coordinate 950 of CAZURL010000051.1, read as the reverse complement.
TTCATTTACAGAAGAGGAGCGGTCGAAGGTAGGTATCGTTGTTTCCGATGTGGACGATACGATTACAAAACGAGGAAAGCTCTATCCAGAGGTTCTTCGCTCGCTATGGCAGCTGAAGAGGCATGGAAAGATGATTGTCCTTGTTACTGGAGGCTCCTCTGGCTGGGCAGATGCATATTTGAGGCAGTGGCCGGTGGATGCTGTTATTGCAGAAAGCGGAGCGCTGATTCTTGCACATGCAGAAGGTGGAAAGATTATCTACTCAAAGAATCCATCGCTTGATCGTGATATAAGAAGCAAGAAGGAAAGCCTTATCAAGCATACGGTAGGGCTTGCTTTTTCATCCGATCAATATGCACGACAATACGATGTCGCTTATGAGAAGGCAGGTATGTCCGAGGATGAGAGACGGAATCTTCAGAATTATGTGAAGGCTGTCGGTGGACTCTGGAGGGAAAGTTCGATTCATATCAACATAAGTTTTGGGGTGTTCGATAAGCACACAGCGCTCTCATATTTTATGAAAACGCTTTATTCAATAAACGAAGAAGAACTTAAGGAAAAAGGGATCTATCTTGGCGATAGCCTCAATGATAGTGGTATGTTTGCATATATGCCCCTATCTGTAGGTATGCACTCTGTTGCGGATATGAAAGAAAGCTTTTCGATTCTTCCAAGATACATCACTAATGGATATGGCGGAGATGGGTTCATCGAGGTTGCGACAGACCTTGTTAGAACATAATTTATTGTGATGTAAATGTTAAAAAATTCAGAAAAAAAATTTGCAATCCTGTTGACAAGTAAGCATCGGATGAAGTAAGTTATTTGGGCACTCCGGATAACGGATGTGTGTTTTTTGACAGATATATCAGCGAAGGGAAGAGAAGAAATAAAGTGGAGGCGAAGGAGCCTCCGTCAATCGGAAGCGAACGGTAGAAGCCGGTTCG
>CAZURL010000050.1:0-13900 GCA_964623005.1 uncultured Spirochaetaceae bacterium | reverse complement strand
CAAAGGGCTTGGAAAATTCTGATAGCAAGGGGCTTTTTGCCCCTTACTGCTCTTTTGATTCCCGGAGTTCTCTTTGGTATGTCGTAGGGCTGATTCCTGTGATTTTCTTGAAGACCTTTGAAAAATAGAACTGTGAGTCATATCCAAGCTCTGAGGCAACTTCATAGACCATTGCATTTGGATTTGCAAGAAGTATCTTCGCTCTCTCTATCTTTGCCGTATTCACGTAATCAACAAAGCTCATTGAGGAGTATCGCGTGAAGAGGGAAGAGAGGTAATTCTTGCTGTAGCCGAAGATCGAAGCGACAGAGGCCAGATCCAGATTCCCTGTTACATTTTCGCGGATATATGCCTGTATTTTCTGCACAGTCTGCTCTCTGTAATCCTGCTTTCGTTCTTTGAATACGCGCTCAAGCCCGGAGGAAAATCTCTCTATCCAGAGTATTACATCCTCTCCGGATCTCGCCTGATAAAGCACTCTGTATGAGAGCATATTCTCTTCGGACGGGAATATTTCTTCCAGAATCTGGGAAGAGGATGGAATTGCATTCATCGCCATGTACAGCAGGCTGCTTGAGACGTCGATTGCATGGACGACGGTTACGTGCTCATCCCTTATTGTTTTAATAAGGTTCGCTGTTGCTTCTTCCAAAAGCTCAGTGTTAAGCTCGCTGAACGCTTTATTAAAGCTCTTTGCATCGAGCACAATATTGCTTACGCTGGTATCTTTGTTCTCTCGGTAATCAAAGAAGGAAATCGTTTTATTTTCCCTCTCTTCTTTTGCAAAAAGAAGCTTTGCTTTGAAGAATGATTCCGAAATAAGGTGCAAGTCATTTACGATAGGGCCGACGGATACGTTCGCGCTGAGTGAGAAGTAATCTTTCAGATTCTCTTCTGCGGTCTTGAAAGCGGAGTTTATGTAACTTCTGTATCCATTTCTTGTCTTCTCGCTGAATGGGAAGATTGCTGCGATATGCCCTAAATCAAGCTGTATAACATAACATGGCGTATATCTGTTTATAGTCTCTCTCATAAGGCGCGTTGCACCGTAAAAGAGGCTGACAGATTTATCCTTATCCGCGGCTTCCAGAATCGGGGGAAAGGCTATGTAGGAGACGGCAAAATACGGAAAGCTCAGATCGAGGCCTACATCCTCCGCTTTAATATCCGCTGTATCGAGGGCAAAGAGCAGGCGCATGAGATAACGCTCCTGAAGCACATGCTTTTCCGCTACTGCAATATTCTCTCTCCGTCCTCGTTTTTCCTCTATCTTCTTCTTTGCTCTTTCGAGTGCTGAGAGAAGTTCATCTTTTTCCAGCTCAAGCTTTACAAGATAATCTATTGCATCAAGGGAAATGGCCTGCTTTACAAAGTCGAACTCTTCAAAACTTGTCAGAAAGATGAAAAGGGGAAGGCTTCTGCCGTCTTTTTTGATCTCTTCAAGGACTTCAATACCGCTCTTTACTGGCATTTTTATATCAGTGATGACAAGATCAGGGTCATTTTCCTCGATTTGATCAAGAAGCTGAGCGCCATTTCTGGCCTCTGCAATGATTTCAAATCCGGCCTCAGCCCAGTCGACCATATCTTCAAGTCCGATGAGCACCAATGGTTCATCATCAGCTATTATGACCTTATAACCCACGCTCACTCCTTTTTTTAATCGTTATCTTACAGAGTGTATAAAGACCAATAGTGCTCTTTATTTCAAAACTGACGTCATCGCCGAATGAATACTTAAGACGCTGCTTGATGTTATCAAGACCGATGTTCTTAAAGACACCATCCGTTTTTACCTTATTTTCCTCTATGTTAAAGCCTACGCCGTTATCTGCTACCATTATAATATAATGATCAGGAAATTCTTTCGCTATAATCGCAACAGCGCCTGTCCCCTTAGGCTCTACGCCATGGAATATCGCATTCTCCACCAACGGTTGAAGCGTGAAGCGAGGTATGACAAGATTTCTGCAACCTAGATCGATATCCTCATAGTAGCTGATGGAATTTCCATAGCGGTATTTCATTATTACAAGGTATGAATCGATGAATGAAAGCTCCTCTTCAAGTCTCACTTCCGCTTCATCACGCTTTGAGATATTCTTCATCAGCCTTGAAAGCGCCGTGACCATCTCGCCTATTCCATCTGCTTTCTGTATTGTGGCCATCCATTTGATGGAATTGAACGTGTTGTACAAAAAATGGGGATTGATCTGGCTTGAGAGCATTCTGTACTCGAGTTCAATCTTCTTCCTTTCATCCTCGACGCGTTTATCCATAAGGTTCGTCACTTCGCTGGAGAGCTTGTTTATGCCGCGTCCGATGATGCCGAACTCATCGTCTGTATTGATTCCATCGTCCTGTGAGAAATCGCTTTTCTGTATCCGCGATATCCTCTTCGCCAGTTTCTTCACCGGTTGGTAGATCGCTTTATTAAGGTAAAGCGAGAGTATGAGCGCAGTGATAAGGACAACGCTTCCTATCATGATGGCAAGTATTAGAAGCGGTACCTTGCTCGAAACGCCGATCAGATGTGATGTAAAGACAAAAGAGACGGTCAGAGCATTCTCTCTATCCTCAATCTGCATTATGTAGTTCTTTCCATCTTTATAGACTACGGTGGTTTCATTCGAGAAAACCGTTCTGAGGTCTTCCACATCCGCCAGCTTCTCTACCACCGTTATTCCATTGTTCTCAATCTTGAAGTCATTGCCTTCAATTGTTATGTATAGCTCTGCATCATTGAGCGTCTGATACGTATAAAGATTTCTCAGCAGCGTATCCACATTCACCGAGGCATAGACATAGCCGAGCGTCAGGCCATTGTTGTAGTTGATTATAGGCATCAGGTAGGCAATCACCTGATAGTTAAGATACGCAAGCTCGGAGTAGAAGAGGCCGCTGTTTCCTGATTCTCTGTCGATATGGCTGATCTCCTGAAGAAAGTAATCCTGCCTTAGCGGGCGTCCTGTGGAAACATTAGCGCCTCCCGTCTGTAGAAATTCCGTAAACAAGCTATTGGAGACGATAAAGCGATCGATGTAGCTGTAGGACGGATTGGATTGGATCGTTGATGTGAATCTGTCGTAATAGGAACCAAGGGAATAGCCGTAGGCGAGGTAGCTTTTAAGTTCATTATCTATACTGACACGGGTGACAAGCGCCCTGACATCAGAAAGCCTGTTTGATATATCATTTACAACAAGCGAAAGCGAGAAGGAATTGTTCTGGCTCGTGTTTATAAGCGCATAGCTGTTGATTATCATCCAAGCAGTCAGCGTATAGATAATAAGAAACAGAATCAGGAGGATTGTGATTATCAGAATGATCCTGCTTCTTACAGAACGGAAGGGTTTTGCCATAATAAGATTCTCTGCTAGAAAAATAAACAAAAGATTAAATGAGTGCGGAAGATATTGCATGTTTGATAAGATTTTGCATGCTCCTGCCTTATGAGTGGAAGATTTTCAATGATTTCAAGATTTTTTTACATGGCGCGTAAGAGAAACCGGCCTTTTACTTAAATTATTCGGTTTACTGAAAAACAGGAGGTTTGTATGAAGAAAGCATTAGTAGCTTTGCTTGTAGCATTGCTTGCTGTTACAGCTGTTTTTGCAAGTGGAAATTCTGAATCATCAGATGGCACTACAACACTTACATGGGCCGTTTGGGACTATGCAACTACACCATATTATAAGGCTTTGATCGAAGCATACGAAGAGGCGCATCCAGATGTAAAGATCGAGACCATTGACCTTGGCTCTGCGGATTATCAGACAGCGCTCCAGATCCAGCTTTCCGGCGGTGGTTCTGAGTTCGATGTTGTCGCTGTAAAGGATATCCCGGGTTATAACAACCTTGTGAAAGCAGGTCTTCTTGTGGATCTTGCGCCTCTTGCCGAAGCAGATGGCCTTGATACATCAATCTACGGAGGTATCGTAGATCAGGTTGCAGTTGGTGAGAGTTTCTATGAGCTGCCGTTCAGAAGTGATTTCTGGGTTGTTTTCTACAACAAGGATCTCTTCGATGCCGCAGGCGTTCCTTATCCGACAAATGATATGACGTTCGAAGAATATGATTCGATTGCACGTCAGATGACCAGCGGAAGCGGAGCATCAAAGGTCTATGGCGCACATTATCATACATGGAGAAGCGCTATCCAGCTCTTTGGTATCCTCGATGGCGCGCATCAGATCACAGATGGCGGCGACTACAGCTATCTCAAGCCATACTATGAAATGGCATTGAATCAGCAGAGAGATGGCATTGTTCAGGATTATGCAACACTCAAGACAAGCAATATCCACTATACAGGCGTTTTCTATAACGAATCGGTTGCAATGATGAACATGGGTTCATGGTTCATTGCTTCCCTTATCGCTGCTAACAACTCCGGACAGAGCGATGCTCAGAATTGGGGTATTGTAAAGTATCCTCATGCAGAGGGTATTGAGCCGGGAACGACGCTTGGAACTATTACAGCTCTTGCTATTCCTACAGGCTCAAGACAGCAGGATGCGGCATGGGATTTCGTGAAGTTTGTCTGCGGCTATGAAGGCGCAGAGGTTCTTGCAGGAACAGGAAACTTCCCAGCAGTTACAAACGATGCAATCAACGACATCATCGCATCCATGGATGGTTTCCCACAGGACGAGGCGTCCAAGGAAGCGCTTAATGTCGCTCAGCTCTATCTTGAGATGCCACTGCACGATAAGAGCGCAGAGATTGAAGTTGTTCTTAATGAGTATCATGACCAGATCATGACCTACAATATCTCAATTGACGATGGTCTTGCTGAGATGGGCAGAAGAGTTGACGAAGTTCTTGCCAACTAAACTCAATTGACTTGATCGTTCAGCCGCCTGAGTGCGGCTGAATCTGTCCAAGGGGGTTGTATGTTAAAAAAGAGGACGGAGAGAGTAGCTGTTACAGCCGAAGGTCTCCCTATAGACACGACCATAAAGATTGAAAAATCCAGAGCGGCAAAAAAGGCTGAGCTAAAGAGAAACTTAGTAGCTTATTCCTTTATTGCACCTAACTTCATAGGCTTTGCCGTCTTTACGCTTGTCCCGATCGTATTTGCCTTTATCCTCGCTTTCATGGACTGGAATGGCAACACGGAGATGACATGGGCAGGACTGGGTAATTTTATTTATATCTTCCATAACGAGATGTTTCTGGCATCTTTGAAGAATACAGTGTTCTATACAGTCGGCACAGTGCCGCTGACACTTGTTGTATCGCTGTTTCTTGCAATTATATTGAATCAGAAACTCAAAGGAAGGAACTTTTTCAGAACGGTTTCCTTCTTCCCCTATGTTGGATCGCTTGTTGCGGTTACTGCTGTATGGAATATGCTATTCAATCCATCGATGGGGCCTATCAATGAATTTCTCAGGGCCTTGGGGGTTGAGAATCCTCCGCGTTGGATTGCAGATAACAAATGGGCTATGTTCACCATCGTGCTTTTCTCTGTCTGGAAGTACATGGGTTACTATATGGTTATTTATCTTGCAGGATTGCAGGGGATAAACAGCGAGCTTTATGAAGCTGCGTCAATTGATGGCGTGAATACTTGGCAGAAGTTCTGGTATATAACACTGCCTCAGCTGAAAAATTCTACATTCTTCATCCTCATAATGCTCACCATCCAGTGTTTCAAAGTATACGACATCGTTTATATGCTTGCAGGAGCCGGCTCAGGTGCGCTTAGTCAGGCAACGACGGTTCTTGTATATGAAATCTATAACAGTGCATTCCGCTATTGGAGGCTTGGCGTTGCTTCCGCAGAAGCGCTTGTCCTCTTTGCAATTGTACTTGTTATTACTCTTATCCAGTTCAAGCTGGAGAGACGAAAAGATGATTGAGGAGGCTGCACTATGATGATTCAATCAACCAGTCAGAAAGTCCTGAAAGTCGTGCTTTACATCTTCCTGATACTTGTAGCCGCCATCATGATTCTTCCGTTCTTGTGGATGCTCTCTGCTTCCCTTAAACAGAACAGGAATGTATTTACCTATCCCATCCAGTGGATACCGGCAAATCCTGAGTGGAGCAACTATCAGAGAATCTGGATACAGATTCCTCTTTTGACCTATATCTTCAATACGGTAAAGCTGACTGTAATCGTTACGCTTTTGCAGCTCTTTACGTCTTCGTTTGCCGCTTATGCGTTCTCAAAACTGCGTTTCAAGGGAAGAAATGCACTCTTTCTTGGTTACATTGCCACTATCGCAGTTCCCTGGCAGGCATACATGGTTCCCCAGTTCATGATGCTCCGTGGTATGGGACTGAATAATACGCATCTGGCAATCATCATACTCCAGGCATTCAGTGCATTCGGCGTATTTCTGATGAAACAGTTCTATGAGAGCGTTCCGACAGAACTCTGTGAGGCTGCAAGGATCGATGGCATGAGCGAGTACGGTATTTATGCAAAGATAATGGTTCCGCTCTCAAAACCGGCGCTCTCTACGCTGACGATCTTTACCTTCGTCAACACATGGAACGACTTCCTTGGGCCTTATATCTACCTTACCCGCGATAATCTAAAGACAATCCAGCTAGGTCTGCGCAGCTTCATCGGACAGTACTCTTCGGAGTATGGACTCATAATGGCAGGCAGCGTAGTGACGATGATACCGGTTCTCGTGGTATTCCTAGCGCTTCAGAAGTACTTTGTGGAAGGTGTTGCGGCTTCTGGTCTGAAAGGCTGATTATTCGGGGTTGTAGCACAATCGAGGCGGCAACCCCTTATAATTGAGTTGCAAAAAACAGCATCGAGTTAGATAATGCTAACCGGAGGGCTGTGATGATTAAACTCGGAACGCATGGAGAGGATTATGGAAACTGGATGTCGAATCCTGTAATTTATGCAGTAGGCGGCATTGCGGCCATTGCGCTTTTGCTTTCTGTCCTTTCCTTCACGCTTTTTGCTTTTACGCTGTTAGGGATTCTCTTTGCACTTATCTTTCTTGTTTTCATAATTCTTCTTTGTTGGGTTCTTTGGATAAGACGAGAGTATTCATTTTCCCATGGCGGGGTAATGGAGAAAGCCTATGAGAATGTTCTCTCACATCTCGATTTTAAGGGAGATGGACGTATCCTCGATGTTGGCTGCGGTTCAGGCGCGCTCTCTATAAGAGCTGCGCTTACGTGGAAAGAGGCTGAGGTTGTCGGCCTTGATTACTGGGGTGCTATCTACAACTACAGCAAAGCGCTATGCGAGAAGAATGCAGACTCCGAGGGGGTAGGTAATCGATGCACCTTCGTTCGCGGCGATGCAAATAAGCTCGATTTTCCAGATGAGAGCTTTGATGCTGTTATAAGCAACTACGTCTATCATAATATAACGGGATCGGATAAGCGAACGCTCCTTAAAGAAAGTCTCAGGGTACTTAAGAAGGGTGGTGTGTTTGCGCTAAATGATGATATGAAAGAGCAAATGTATGGTGATATGAATACATTTGTAGAAGAGTTGAGGAATATGGGATATGAAGATGTTCGCCTTGTTGATACAGCTTCCGAGATCTTCGGATCAAAAAGGAATGCCGCCCTTCATATGCTTGGCTCTTCTATGATGATAGTCGGCAGAAAATAATATAAGTTTAAACCTGTACTTGGCGTGATTGCAGTGTGTTCAGCACTGGGGCATGAGAAGGGAACCTATGATTACGGACATAGGTTTGGTCGTTGTGAAGCTAAGGAAGAATACAGCATCCATCCCATTCTCCAAAGTTGTAATATAGCAACTAAAACGTTATATTTTTGCTTCAATGGATGAAAGACTCATTAAAGGCCATGTTGAGGCTATTGTTACAATAATTATCTGGGGAACGACGTTTGTATCGACAAAGGTGCTTCTTGACACATACTCGCCGATAGAGATCCTTCTTCTCCGGTTTATGCTTGGCTATGCTGCGCTCTGGATTGCCTCTCCCCACATCCTCCGCTTCCATTCCTGGAAGGAGGAAAGGCTATTTATTGCCGCAGGGTTTACAGGAGTTTTCCTTTATTATCTCGTTGAGAATATTGCACTGATATACACAAATGCCTCTAATGTCGGGGTTATTATCGCAGTCTCTCCATTCTTCGTTGCACTATTTTCCAAAAAAGCATTGAGTCTACGTTTCTTCGTAGGTTTTGCATTATCGATTTTCGGTATTTCGCTCATAAGCTTTTCCGGTCATGATCTCTCCTTCAATCTCCTTGGTGATCTTCTCTCCTTAGCTGCTGCAATAGTCTGGGCAACGTATTCAATACTCACAGAGAAGATAGCTTCACTTGGATACAATGTACTTCAAAGTACAAGAAGGATTTTCATGTATGGCCTTATTTTCATGATACCCCTAGCTATTATCATGGGATTTTCTGTCAATCCTTCCTCACTTGCCATGCCGCTGAATGTACTTAATATCGTCTATTTAGGATTGGGTGCGTCTGCCTTATGCTTTGTTACCTGGAATAGCTCTGTAAGTATACTCGGGCCTGTATCAACAAGCGTTTATCTCTATCTTACGCCTGTTGTGACAGTCGTAGCCTCAGCACTCATACTTTCAGAGCGGATGGATGCAGTATCTGTATGCGGAACATTGTTGACGCTCTTGGGCCTTATATTCTCACAGAGGAGAAGGAAGGTCACTTCTTCTTAGGTATCGTAGCCGTTACGGTAAAGACGCCATTTGAGCTTGAGATTTTCATCGTACCCTGCATCCTCTCAACGGCTTCTTTTATATTGCTGATACCAAGCCCATGGTATTCTTTGTCGTTTTTGCTTGTCTCGAATGTGCCGTCTGTTCTCTTTTTTACTTCGCCTTTATAGGCATTCGAACAGGTATAGATGAACGATGAACTATCCTCTTTTAGCGTGAGGTTGATCTTCCCATCTGGCGGCATTGCCTCAATTGCGTTATCGAGGGAATTTGCTATGAGCGTACAGAGATCTGTTGATTCCTCCAGTTTCGATGTATCTGCCGAGACGTCGATCATCAGCTCGATATTCGCGATTGTCGCTTTCTGGAACTTTGAATTAAGGACGGCGTTTATCAAAGGATTCTTTGTATATGTCTTTGTCAGATTTGCAAAATCAGCACCGAGTTTCTTGAAGTATTCAATCGCTTTTTCATTCTCTCCAAGGTCGAGGTATGTTGCGACGACAGTGAAATGATTCATCAGGTCATGCTTGATTTTCCTGATCTGCATCTGCTCATTCTCCAAATCTTTGTAATATCCTGTGCGTTCTTTAAGCCTTGCATTCTCTTTTGCAAGCTTTGTGCTGCGTCCAATCTGATAGATAAGCGGAATCATCGCAGTGGAGGCTGTCACAACAAAGAAGACGGTAAGGAACATGACAATCGGAATACTTGGCGGATCAGAGGCAACCAAGAATGTCACAAGCGGTGGACATAGCGAAATGAATGCGGTATATCCCCAGAGCCTATCGGTGAAGGAATCGAGGGAAGAGGTATCTGCTGCTTTCATATATTCATGGACTACGGTGAAATACAGATTAGTGAGTATGAAGAGCAGCAACATGATCGAATAGTTAAGCCAAAGCGGTGGATCGAATCGTTCGGATATATATATACAGTAGCACGTCAGGTATGACCAAGCTCCGATTATAGAGAAGAAGATTGTCGAGAACGCGATTCTCCTTAATAGCGAACCGGTATAAAAGAGCAGTACGATCAACGTGAATGCGATGCAGAAAAAGAGGAAGAAGTAGGCTAAGTGCGGCGTTATCGGGAATAGCGAGACCAAGAAAATGAGGATAAATGAGATGTACGTTGCACCCTTACCGTTAAATCGTCTGGTAAGGAATGCCGGAAGCGTCTTTGTGATGTTGTATGACATCACCAGCGAAATAAGAAGATGCAGTACATCACTCATCATAGAAAAGACATTAACACAGATTTGCTTTAGGTTCGAGTGTTGTTGTTCCAGTTCTTCGGATGATAGAATCGGGCCATGGTCGTAAGAATCATTGGAGCAGGAGCTGTCGGCCTTGTTGTTGCCGGCAAGCTGAAAGATTGTGCTGATACAGCATTCATCGTGGACGAGAATCGTTATGAAAGATATAAGGATGGCCTTGTGCTCAATGGCGAGCGCATACGTTTTCCTCTCAGGACAAAGGCTAATCCTGATAGCGCCGATCTTCTGATATTCGCTGTGAAGAACTTCCATCTCGATACAGCCATGGACGATGCTTCCCCATTTGTCTCGGATAATACCGTAATACTTTCACTTCTCAATGGAATAGAGGCAGAGGAGAGGCTTTCAGAACGCTTTGGAAGTGAGAAGGTGCTCTATGGGTTCATTACAGATCTTTCGGCTAATCATCAGGGAATTGAGACGACATGTTTCTCCAGCAGTGGGAATATCGTATTCGGAGAGAAGGACAACGAAAGAAGCGAGAGGGTGGAACGCATAAGAAAGCTCTTTGAGGATGCTGGGCAGAAATGTACCGTTCCAGAGAACATTCTTCACGAGAAATGGTGGAAGTTTATGCTCAATACGTCATTCAACACACTCTCTGCAATCCTCAATGCTGATTACGCGGCAATCACGGAGAATGCGAACTTTATCCGTGCGGTTAGGCTTGTCTCTCGCGAGGTACAGCTTGTTGCGCGCTCTGAGAATGTCATTCTCACCCAAGATGATGTTGAAGAGACAATCCGGCATGTCACCGTGCTTACTGATCATGGAAAGACATCGATGCTTCAGGATGTGCTTGCTTGCCGCGAAACGGAAAATAGATATTTTGCAGGTGCTGTTTCAAGGCTCGGAAAGAAGCATTCGATACCGACTCCTATAAGTGATTTCATCTCCACGCTCTTAGAGGCAAGACGCCATGTCATCAAGTGTGATCAATGAAGCTTTATGCTACGAAACGATTCTTCTTCTGTATAAAGAGCGAAGAAAGGCGAATTCCATCTTCACCACTATAAGCCATAAAGTCGATATCTCAGAGCCGCTTCCATCCTTTCTTCCAGAAGTCTCTGATATCATGGATATGGAATCTGATGAGGTACTGGATGCGTGGAGGATTGTGCGAAATGCTTTCGAAAGCAGTGCGTTTGATTGTGAAATTATTCCTCGTCGCTCTCCGCTCTTTCCTCCCTCTGCAACAGAGGAATTTCCCTTTTTCTATGCCTCTCCACGCATAGAGGCGCTAAAGCATCCGTACATTGCATTCATGGGTACTCACCAGCCTTCCATCAAAGGCAGAAGCGATGAGCTTAATGTGATTTCCGAACTTGTTAAGAGCGGGGTAGGTGTGCTTGCGCCGCTTGAGACAGGGATGGCTGCATATGCACTTTCCTACGCGATTAAACTCGGAGGAAGAGCGATAGCTGTGATGGAGACGCCGCTTTCAAAATGCGCGTCTGAGGAGATTCTGGATATTCAGAAAGATGTCTATGAAAACGGTTTGCTTATATCGGTATTTGCGCCGCATGTGAAGAGCGAGAAATGGCATAAGAAGATACGAAATGATTTTATTTCTTCAATAGCTTCATCGATGTTCATCGCGGAGGAAAAGGATGGCGGGGGCGCATGGAGCGTTGCCTCATCTATTCTGGATCAGGGTGGTTCGCTGATGATTGCAGCTTCGCTTCAAGGAAGATCGGGCCTGACGTTTCCTGAAACGTTCATAAAGCGAGGCGCGCTGACGCTAAAAAAGGATTCTGATATAAAAAGAATCATCAAAAAGCGCTCCGGTGAGGCTTCTTTGCCGGATCTCTTCTCTTGACGATGAGAGAATGCATGAATAGGATAGACGCGGAAAGGTTGACTATGAAGGAAATTACAGCAAACGAACTAAGAAAACTATATATTGATTTCTTTGTCTCTAAGGGACATAAGCAGATATCAGGGGCATCTCTGATTCCAGAGAACGATCCGACAGTGCTATTTACGACGGCAGGAATGCATCCACTCGTTCCATACATCCTTGGCGCAGAGCATCCGGATGGAACAAGGCTTACAGATTATCAGAAGTGCATCCGTACCGGTGATATCGACAGCGTAGGCGATCCGCATCATCTGACATTCTTCGAGATGCTGGGCAACTGGTCTCTTGGCGATTACTTCAAGAAAGAGATGATTGAGTATAGCTTCGAGTTTTTGACAAAGGTGCTTGAAATACCGGTTGAGAAGCTTTCTGTCACCGTTTTCGAGGGTGATGATACTGTGCCTCGTGACGAAGAGGCTGCCGCAGCATGGCGCGCTCTAGGTATTGCAGAGGATCATATCCATTTCATGCCGCGTGAAGATAACTGGTGGGGCCCGGCAGGAGAGACTGGCCCATGCGGCCCGGATTCAGAGATGTTCTATGATACGGGACGCGATAAGTGCGGCCCAGATTGCAAGCCCGGCTGCAAGTGCGGAAAGTATTTCGAGATCTGGAACGATGTCTTCATGCAGTATCGTAAGGAAGCGGACGGCACATACCATGAGATGGAAAGAAAGTGCATTGATACAGGTATGGGTATCGAGCGCACGGTTGCAGTGCTTCAAGGTAAGAAGAGCGTTTATGAGACAGAGGTCTTCCAGCCTATTATCAAGCGCATCGAAGAGCTTAGCGGAAAGAAGTATGGAGAAAAAGAAGAGGATGATATGTCCATCCGTATTATCTCCGATCATATAAGGACAGCGGTATTCATTCTTGGTGATCAGAAAGCTATTGCACCATCGAATATCGGACAGGGATATATTCTTCGCCGTCTCATAAGGCGTGCTGTCAGGCATGGAAAGAAGCTCGGCATTGAATCCCAGTCTTTTCTTCCCTCTCTCTCTGATGTTGTTCTTGAACTCTATGGTGAGCCGTATCCAGAGTTGCTTGAGCATAAGGATTTCATCCATGCAGAGCTGCTGAAGGAGGAAGAGAAGTTCTCCATAACCCTTACGAAAGGCGAAAGAGAGTTTGAGAAAATGCTTCCGAATCTTCTCAAGGGTACAAGCCGCGTTATCTCCGGTCGTTTGGCCTTTAAGCTCTATGATACCTATGGTTTTCCGATTGAGCTTACAAAGGAGCTTGCGGCAGAGCATGGTTTCACAGTTGATGAAAAAGGTTTCGAGGAAGCTTTTGAGAAGCATCAGGAGACATCTCGCGCAGGAGCGGAGCAGCAGTTCAAAGGTGGACTTGCTGACCATGGTGAGCAGACGACTGCACTGCATACAGCAACGCACCTTTTGCATGCTGCATTGAGAAAAACCCTTGGCACTCATGTAGGGCAGAAGGGATCTAATATTACGGCAGAGCGTCTACGATTCGACTTCACGCACCCGTCTCCGATGACAAAGGAAGAGATAGAGACGGTTGAAGCGCTTGTAAATGATGCAATCAAGAGAGATCTTCCTGTAACTTGTGAGACAATGACACTTGAGGAAGCGAAAAATAGCGGTGCAATCGCATTCTTCGATTCCAAGTACGGTGAGAAAGTCACGGTCTATACAATTGGAGATGTCTCAAAGGAAGTCTGCGGTGGCCCTCATGTAACGCATACTGGAAATATGGGACACTTCAAGATTCTGAAAGAGCAATCTTCCTCTGCCGGGGTCAGAAGAATCAAAGCAATCCTTGAAAAATGATATGTGGGCTGTTGTACAAATGATGCAACAGCCTTTTTCCATAACATCTACCTTAATGCCTTGATATCATTTTGAAGTACGTTATAGATACAGAACATCAGTATTGCCTTTGGATTTGATGCATACTCTGCCTATGGATGATTATGAAATCATTGACGTAGTAATCGGGATAATAGGCTTGGTGATATCGGCAATAGCAGTCGGCATCGCCATTGGGAAAAAGAATAATCGCCACTGATCTAGCCATCAAGTGACGATTCCAATAATCCAAACTTGAAGCTGACAGCCGTCTTATCGGCAGTGCTTCTAA
>CAZURL010000049.1:6438-13906 GCA_964623005.1 uncultured Spirochaetaceae bacterium | reverse complement strand
CCCCGTGCTCTTTTATCTGTCTTCTCTTCTGTAAGTGTTCCATCTTCTCTTCTGTACTGAACTTGGATAGTTGCGCCAAGAAGGGAATCGAGAAGAGCGCCGAGAAAGCCTGAGGCGGTTATTATCGGAACAGCAATCCAAGAACAGGTAAATGTTCCGAGAAAAAGGAGTGCGATGAGAAGGGATGCAAGGAGAGATGCGGCAAGGCCAAGTACGGTCACTCCCCCTGATATCCCCCGTGGAACCTTTGTGAATGTGAGTATCGAGACAGGATCTTTTTTCGACATCTGCCCTATCTCGCCTGCCCAAGTATCCGCAGTCGCTTCTGCAAGGGCTGCGGCAAAGGCGGTAAGGAAAAGCGTATCCAGCGTTGCCTGGAAAAGAATGATCGAGAGACATGCAGGGATGCCATTTGCAGCAACAGAGCCGAGATAGCGTCTTCCGCTTGAGCTTCCACCTCGAAGTTTCGTTATAAGGGAGGAGGAAAGGAAAAAGAAGAGAAGCATCACTATTCCAGACACGCCTCCAATATAAAAGATGATAAAGCCAAGAATGAATGCCCCTAAAAGCCCCCATCCATCGAGAAAACGCTTGCAATACGAAAGCCCCCCGATTATGCAGAACGCTACTATTATGATGACAACACGCAAGATTGCCGGAAGAGCGAAGAATGCCGAATCCAGCAAGCCTGTCAGAGAATGCATATTATCTCCATCGCAAGAGCGGTGGTAAGCGGCACTGTAAGGTTATCGAGGCCAGAGGGCGTAAGGTACTCTACGAGCGTCGCTAAAAGCGCAACAAGAAGAATAAACGGCAAAGAGAGCGATGAGAAGACAAAGAGCACAATAAGTGACATGGCGAGCATCGCAATAGAGCCTTGGAGGCTCTTCTTTGTCGTCTTGGATATATATCCGATAATCCCTGCCGCTCCATCTCCAAACCCAAGTATAAGCATAGAAGAAACTGCTGTTTCGGCACTTACGCGATCAAAACTGAAAAGAAGGGCAAAGAGCAAAAGCGCTATTGGGAATGTCACGACGCCGTTATCAAAGCGATCTTGATTCCGTTTTGCATATACTCCGTTGATAACAATAAACGCAGCAGGGCCTACGCACCTTGCAACAACGCTTTCGAAGCCATATACCATCATGAATACCCAAATTGATGAGAGTACATGCAATAGCTTACGCACAATAACGGAAGGAACGCTGAATGTCTTATCGAGAACAGCTGTTATCCCGATCGCGATTATCATATACACTACAGATATCAAAAGTGGGTAAATATCATTTACCATGCTCTACCACCTCCGCCAGAGAAACCGCCTCCTGCTCGTCCAGAGAAACCGGAATGCGTTGGCCGGCCACCTCCGCTTCCACCCTGACGTGGAGGCATGACCTGACTTCTATACATCGAAGCCCATCGCCTCTGAAAGTAAGCGAAAGCCATCAAGTTATGCATTCCGCCATACGGCCTATACCACGAAACACTCTCAACGGTTATTCCCTCGAATTTTGCACACCACTTCTCTGCAAGACCAAAGACCATTGCATACGAGAGTATATGATAGAAATAATGCGGATCTTCCTCAGAAAGAAGCCTTATCCTGTCTTTCTCCACTTTATCAATATATTCCCTGAATCCTAGGATCTTTGCGTATATATCATCTCCATACTTACTCCGCTTCTCCATATAAAGAGCGATAAAAGCAGGAACGAATATCGAGATAATAAACGAAATCGCTTCCGCTCCTGCAATGTATGCAGGGAGAAAAGCAGAAAGCTCTACATAGAAGATAAAGCCGAGTATTGCATAGAAGAACGCCATGAAAAGATATAGAGGCCCGTTCTTCTTGTTTGAAGTACCGGAAGAGAACGCTTTTGAGGCCATGAATGCCATAAACCCCACCACGATATTAACAGGCATAGCAGCGCCATTTGTCATCAGTGTTGAGATTATGATATGCATAAGCGCGGCGATCACACAAATTACAGAGGTCATCTTCCGGGCTTTCTTGCCGCTTTCATCATAAAGTTCACGCTCCCCGGAGAAGAATTTTCTGATTTTCGGAATTACCTTTGTCCTCAGCTTTGTCGGGAAATCACTCACTCTGAGCGCGCGACCATCAACACTATCGGAAGAAAAGAATGCAGAAAAGAGACTTCCCTCCCTTTCGCTCATGTTAGCCCCATCTTTAAGCTTGCTGAATGTATACTGCCCCTTCTCGCTTTCAACGATCTCGATATAGCCTTTATCAGCCCAATAGAAGAGCATCGCACCGACACTGTCATCCCCGACATCTTTATTGAGGATGTAGGAAATATCCATCGGCGCCATGCCCTCAGGCGGTGCAAACTGAACGGGAATGATGAGCTTATCGCTACGGCACTTAGTGAAATAGAGAAAGAATGCCGCACCGACGAGAATAATGGTGAACGCTATTCCTGCAATCAGGAACAAGAATGCATTTTTATACGGATTTACTGCATCGACGAAATAACCTTCGTCCATTTCAATTCTGACTGTAAGCGCTGCGCCTCGCGGGAGGTTTCTAACACCGCTTCTGAGTGTAAGTCCATCATCGGAAAGTTCGAATGGCAGCTCGGCATCAGAGCCATAATAACCATAAGTCACCCAGATTCTCTCTTCATCAACTGGAAACGGAAGATTAATCGTAAATACAGCTTCCCCTATATCGCTATCCCAGGCATTGGCAGAGACAATGTTTACGTAAACTTCATCGTAATCATCATAGTAATCCTTGCCCATGTTATAGTCATAGCTTATGAGGAAGGTATTTTCGCCTGTGATTATCCTATTCGCATCCCCAAGACGTATGCTGACATATGTATTGTCTCTTTCGACGGAAGCGTTTACCGATGAACGTATATTGCTCACCTCCGCCCGCGTTTCAGGATAGCCATCGTAACTTGGGAATCTGTATTGGATATCCCTGATTATCCCATGTGATGGCATTGTGAAATATGCATCCATTCTTTCCGTCCAATGCATCAGACGGCTTGAATCGATATCGATTGTCACATCATAGCGCTCAAGGATGAAAGAAGCGGCAAAGAGAGATGATGAAAGCGTAATAAGGAGCAGGACAATTAAAGCCCGTTTCATCAGAACTTAACCTCGACCCTCGCCTTGGCCTCGTCCCTGACCTCTATATAGTCACGCTTTGTGAAATGGAAGAGCGACGCGATGATAGATGCAGGGAATACCATGACCTTATCATTCAACTCACGCGCAACAGCATTGTAGTACTTGCGTGAAGAGAGGATATCGCCCTCAATGCGTTCAAGCTGCTTCTGCAATTCCGTAAAGCTCTGATTAGCCTTGAGATCCGGATAGCTCTCCGCAAGAGCAAAGATCCCTCTGATAGCCCCAGAAAGCGCATCCTCTGCTTCGCTCTTGTCCTTCAATCCTTTCGCTCCGACAGCTCTGTTTCGCGCATTGATTACATTCTCAAGCGTTGAACTCTCGTGCTTTGCATAGCCTTTGACCGTTTCGACAAGATTCGGAACAAGGTCATAACGCTGCTGGAGATGTGCATCGATTCCAGATTCAGCTTCATCTGCCTTATTTCTCAGCTTTACCAGTGAATTATATGCGGAAATCGCCCATAGGACGATGATAACGACTACTGCAAGAATGATTATCAAAGGTATCATAACTGCCTCCATCTGAAAGATAACATAATAAAGCATAGAAAGACATAGATAGAGGGAGATTAAAAAACAGAGCTATTTTCCTCCTGAACAATAAGAACTGTAATCTGTTGCAACTAACCACTCTTGCTATTAAAATTGCATATTGATTGCATAAGTATGCAACCGAGGAGAAGCATGAAAGAACGGCATAACCGATTATCGGTTGTAAAAGAACTCATAAAGAATAACAGGATCGATAACCAAGATACACTTCTGGAATTACTCAGGAAGGAGGGCTACCAAGTCACTCAGGCAACGCTCTCAAGAGACCTGAAAATGCTGAAAGTCGGAAAGATCTCAGACGGATGGTCAGGATATTACTATACGCTTCCGGAGAGCGAACTTGTAAGCGAATCGGAAAAAAGCTACATCCAAGATGTAAGAAGAGGTATAATTTCAATCGAGTTCTCAGGGAACTTCGGCGTCATAAAAACACGTCCAGGCCATGCCAACAGCGTAGGCTTCGCTCTTGATGTGCTTGCGCTTCCCGAAATCCTCGGCACTGTCGCAGGGGATGATACGATTTTCGTAATACTGCGAGAAGGGATGACGAAAGAAGATCTACTTGAAAGCTTCAATTCGCGTATCCCGGAGATAAACGATCCGGCAACGCCTGTCTAGGAGGAGAAAATGGAATACCTTGATCTCGATTCGCTCAAGTCATTTGAAACGCTCAAAAGCATCAAAAAAAGCGCTGTGAAGGAGCTTCTTACTCCAGAGAGAGTAAAGAATGCTTCTATAGGATTAGGGGGAGGTCTTACATACAACTGGGCTGCAATGCCTGTATCAGAAGAGACAGTGGATGCACTTCAAGCGCTCTCCGATGAAGCTGAGCTTATTGAAAAATATAAAGCGCTCCTTTCTGGCGAGATGATGAATACAGGAGAGAAGAGACTCGTCCTCCATCACCTCACAAGGGGAAATGTGCTTGGTGCGAAGATTGAAAAGGATGGAGAGGATAAAGAAGCGTTCTATTCATCCGTCCTTGATAGCATCAAGGACTTTTCAGAGAAAGTCAGGAATGGAGAGATAAAAGGCTCTACAGGAAAGCCTTTCAAGACTGTATGTCAGATTGGTATCGGAGGCTCTGATCTCGGGCCGAGAGCGCTTTATCTTGCACTCAAAGGCTGGGCGAAAGGTGCTGGCGTAAAAACACTGAATGCGGAGTTCATCTCAAACGTTGATCCAGACGATGCCGCGGCAGTTATCGAAAGACTCGATTTCGAGACAACACTCTTTATTCTAGTCTCAAAAAGCGGAACAACGCAGGAGACGCTTACCAATCGCGACTTAGTGCTTGAGACCCTCAAGGGTTCTCCGATTGATGGTCTTGTTCCATCGAAGCACATGGTAGCAGTCACTTCAAAGACAAGTCCACTTGCAAAAGATGAGTCGATGCTTGCGGCATTCTTTATGGATGACTATATCGGAGGAAGATATTCCTCGACCTCTGCCGTCGGAGGCGTGGTGCTTTCGCTTGCCTTTGGATTCGATACTTTCAAAGCACTTCTCGATGGCGCGCATGAAGAGGATGTAAAGGCAACTGAGAAGGATGTAAGGAAGAATGGCGCGCTTCTGGATGCTCTTATCGGTTTCTATCTGAGGAATGTTATGGGCTATCCTTCAACGGCAATCCTTCCATATTCGCAGGCTCTCTCTCGCTTCCCGGCCCACCTTCAGCAGCTTGATATGGAATCAAATGGTAAACACGTAAACAGATTCGGAAAGGCTGTCTCCTATCCAACAGGCCCGGTTATCTTCGGCGAGCCAGGTACAAATGGACAGCACTCGTTCTATCAGCTGCTTCATCAAGGCTCTGACATCATTCCACTGCAATTCATAGGCTTTAGAGAATGTCAGTATGGCAAGGATATAGAGACAGCAGGATCGACAAGCCAGAAGAAGCTCAATGCCAATCTCTCTGCACAGATTGCCGCTTTTGCAAGGGGAAAGGATGATGAAGATCCAAATAAGGCATTCGATGGAGATAGGCCATCTTCTTTGATCTATGGTGAAAAGCTCACGCCGAAGTCGCTCGGCGCGCTTCTTGCCCACTATGAGAACAAAGTGATGTTCCAAGGTTTCATCTGGAACCTCAACTCTTTCGATCAGGAAGGCGTTCAACTTGGAAAGATCCTTGCAAAGAAAGTTCTCTCTGGCTGCGAAGGAGACGAGCTTCTGAAAGCATATGCAGACCTTTTGATATGAACATAGCGATTCTCGATGGATATTCTCTCAACCCAGGAGACCTCTCCTGGGCTGGGATAGAGGCTTTGGGAAATACCGTAATCTATGACAGAACCGATAAAGGTGAGACTCTTTCACGTCTTGCGGGCATTGAAGCTGCGATAACTAACAAGGTTTGCCTTACAAGGGAAATGATGGAAAGGCTTCCTTCTCTAAAATACATCGGCATAACCGCAACGGGATACAATATTATCGATATTGAAGCGGCGAAAGCGTTTGGGATAACGGTTACAAATGTTCCGGAGTATAGTACAGAAGGAGTTGCCGAATCGGTTTTTGCCCACATTCTTGCATTTACGCATAGAGTCAACGAACACGCAGAACTTGTAAGAGAGGGAGAATGGGCAAAGGCTGGTCAATTTTCGTTTACGCGCTATCCATTATATGAGCTTTACGGGAAGAGACTTGGGATCATCGGAATGGGGCACATTGGTATGCGGACAGCAGAGATTGCCTCTGCATTCGGCATGGACGTTGTCTATACATCTCGGAGCAGGAAAGAAGAGGCCGAGAAGAAAGGCTTCAAGAGCGTCTCTCTTGAGAATCTTCTTTCAATATCCGATTTCGTTTCCTTGCATGTACCTTTAACAAAGGAAACAGAGAGAATCATCAATGAAAGAACGCTGTCACTGATGAAGGAGAGTGCGATTCTGATTAATACAGCCCGTGGCGCTCTTATCGATGAAGAGGCTCTGGCAAAAGCGCTTCTTGAGAAGAGAATTGCAGGAGCAGGACTTGATGTACTTACAGAAGAGCCGCCAATACATGGCTCTCCGCTTATTCCACTGAAAGAGTGCATAATTACGCCGCATATAGCATGGAGTGCAAAAGAGACACGAGAGAGGCTTTTGAATGAAGTCGTTCTCAATCTTAAAGCCTATATCGATGGAGAGAGGCGAAACGTGATAACATAATGCTATGAGGAAAGCAATTCTTATAGCATTTATCTCGCTTACATTACTCTCCCCTATCGCTTCTTATAGCATTGCTATTCCAGATAGAATCGGTATGCCGTATGTGCTTATATCAGACGATGGCAACGATACTCTTTCTCTGGATGATACCGTCTGGTACAGAAAATGGCAGGGCCTTCTGATTGAGCAGACAGATAGCAGCATATATATGGTCACAGATCAAGACGGCGATTCGCTTGTAATTGCAAATAATAGAGCCGCATTGGAAAAATTGAGGAACGCTATACGTTTCTACGATGTGAAGACATTGCTTTACAGCGGAATGCCTGCAATCCCAGCGGAAAGCCTTGCGAAAGAGGGAATCACTCAAGCCCTGCTGATGGAAAGGCTGACAGAAGAGGAAGAGGCTATCTATGAAGAAAACGGTATTTCTTTCTCTTACATCCGTCCTGGCGATATCGTTGATATAGACAATGACAGTATAAATGTTGAGCAGATAGGCGAAGAAGGCATTATCGTTATCTGCCCGCACTGCAAAAATAGCTTTACGATATTTCCTGATCAGATATATTCATACATTTTCGATTAAAA
>CAZURL010000049.1:0-6338 GCA_964623005.1 uncultured Spirochaetaceae bacterium | reverse complement strand
CTTACATCGAAAAGCTTTCGGCTATACTCGGTTAATAAAGAATCTCCCTATAGGACTACCCTATAAGGAGACGAAGAAAGAGAAATTTCCTACCTCCCCCCACCATACAGAGAAGAGAAAAAGGCCTTAGTCACAATAGAAGAGCATTTCACCGTATGTCGGATACGGCCAGTTCTTCTGTCCAACAATAAGCTCAAGCTCATCTGCATACTTTCTGGCCTCTGCCATTGCTGGAACGATTTCATTGCAGCAGAAATGTGCAAGAGGAGATCCTTCACGCTCAGCATAGAGCGCAACTGCCTTTTCAAGCTCAAGCGTTGCTTTATACAGCGAGGATGCCAAGGACTCAACCTTTGCAAGCCTCTCTGTCTCTGCATCAAAGGACATAGAAGGAAGAAGATTCTTCTTCTTTTCAAGTCCAGATGCAAGCTCTGAACCATAACCCATCACTGCTGGCAATACCTGACGATTGATCATATCAATCATCGTAAGCGCCTCGATGTGGATTGTCTTAGCATACTCTTCGTTAAGGATCTCATAGCGTGAGTGCAGCTCAACGGACGAGTAAATACCAAACTCCTCAAATAGTGAAATATTCTTTGGAGCAATAAGGGTATCGTAGGCATCAGGAGAGGAAGGGAGATTCAAGAGACCTCTTCTTTTTGCCTCCGCTACCCATTCAGACGAATAGTTGTTGCCATTGAAGACGATTCTCTTATGATCAAGATACGTCTTCTTGACGAGTTCAAGCGTTGCGGCCTTAAGATCCGCGGCACCTTCAAGTACTTTCCTGAATTCTTTGATCTCTTTCGCAACGATTGTGTTCAGAACAGTGTTCGGGCCAGCTACAGAGAACGAGGAACCGAGCATTCTGAACTCGAATTTATTGCCTGTGAAAGCAAATGGGCTTGTTCTGTTACGGTCTGTCGTATCCTTCTGGAAAACAGGAAGAACATGTACGCCAAGCTCCATCTTTTCCCTGTCCTTACCATTTGGAGCCTTATCATAAGCGATAGATTCAAGGACTTCTGTCAGATCATCGCCAAGGAACATCGAGACAATAGCAGGAGGCGCTTCATTTCCACCAAGGCGGTGATCGTTTCCAGCTGACGCTGCGCTCATCCTGACCAGATCCTGATACTCATCAACGCCCTTGATTACAGCGGAGACGAAGACAAGGAATGTTGCGTTATCCCTAGGATTGTCACCTGGATCGAGAAGATTCTGTCCTTTATCTGTTGAGATAGACCAGTTGTTATGCTTTCCAGATCCGTTGACGCCATCAAACGGCTTTTCGTGCAGAAGACATACAAAACCATGCTTCTCAGCAACCTTCTTCATAATCTCCATCGTGAGCTGGTTGTTATCTACAGCGATATTGGTCGTTGTGAATACAGGTGCAATCTCATGCTGTGATGGAGCAACTTCGTTATGGGACGTCTTTGCATAGATACCGAGCTTCCAAAGTTCTTTATCGAGGTCACGCATAAACTCGGAAACACGTGTCTTAAGCGCGCCGAAGTAATGATCCTCAAGCTCCTGTCCCTTTGGAGCGCGTGCGCCAAGAAGTGTCCTGCCTGTGTAAATCAAATCCTTTCTCTTTGCATAGTCCTTCTTATCGATCAGGAAGTACTCCTGCTCTGGCCCGACTGTCGTATTGACCTTCTTTACATCGGTATTGCCAAAAATATGAAGGAGCTTTACAGCTTCATCAGAAAGCGCTTCCATACTGCGAAGAAGCGGCGTCTTCTTATCCAAGACTTCTCCTGAGTAGGAACAGAATGCTGTAGGAATGCAGAGTGTGTCATCCTTTATGAATGCATAGCTTGTCGGATCCCATGCTGTATAGCCACGAGCCTCGAATGTAGCTCTCAATCCACCAGAAGGGAACGAAGAAGCATCTGGCTCTCCTTTGATAAGTTCTTTACCGGAAAATTCAAGAAGAACCTTTCCACCGGGAGCAGGAGTGATGAATGCCTCATGCTTCTCTGCTGTGATGCCAGTCATTGGCTGGAACCAGTGAGTATAATGAGTGCAGCCCTTTTCGAGTGCCCAGTTCTTCATAGCGTTAGCTACGGAATTAGCTACATTTATGTCGAGGTCTTTTCCTTCATCAACAGTGCGTCTGAGGGCTTTGTAGACATCCTTAGGAAGTCTCTCCTTCATGACCTCGTCGTTGAAAACCATCGACCCGAAATAATCAGAAATCATCTCCATAGATCTCCCTCCGAAAACAAGAAAGGGTGCTATAGCAGCTGCTACAACACCCTTGTCATGCCATAAGGATTACCAAAGATGCAAAATATAGTCAACTCCATGTGAAAGTTTATTGAAAAGAATATGCAATTCGACTTATTCTCAAAAAGACAAAGGCGTCATTTCAGATCGGGGCGCCTTTTTCTCTTTTCAGGAGGTTATATGGTCGGTTATGGAAAGAGCGACGTGCTCGATTATATCAATGAAAACAGCGTGCGCTTTGTGCGGCTCGCCTTCTGCGATATCTTCGGACAGCTGAAGAATGTCTCGATATCAGCATCAACGCTGGAAAGAGCTTTCGAGGAAGGTGTCCGATTTGATGCATCGGCTATAAGAGGATTTCTGAACATCGAAGACTCCGATCTTCTTTTGGTTCCAGATCCAACATCCCTTACACCGCTTCCTTGGCGACCTGTAGATCACGGCAGCGTGATAAGACTCTATTGCAGCATAAAGCATCCAGACTTCTCTCCTTTCGAGGGGGATGCCAGATACTTACTGGAAAGAGAGGAAAAGAGGATAAAGGAAAATGGCCTCTCGATGCTTGCAGGCACCGAGTGCGAGTTCTATCTTTTCAAGAATGATGATAACGGCTCCCCTACTTTAGAGCCAATGGATAAAGCAGGATATCTTGATGTAGCGCCTATGGATAAGGGCGAGAACATCAGAAGGGAGATTTCCCTGATGCTCGAAGAGATGGGTATCTATATCGATACTAGCCATCATGAGAAAGGGCCAGGGCAGAATGAGATTACGTTCCGACCAGCTAATCTCGTCAAATGCGCTGATGATATCATAACGTTCAAGTTTACAACGCGGATGCTTGCCAGCCGTTCGGGACTCTATGCCTCGTTCTTGCCGAAGCCGCTTTTCGACGACTCTGGATCAGGACTTCATATCAGTCTTTCCTGCCACAAAGGCAATAGCTCCTTCGACACGCTCAGAGAGAGTATGGCGGCAGGTATTCTTTCAAGAATCAAAGAAATGACGCTCTTTCTCAATCCTATTGCAAATTCATACGATCGCTTTGGCATGTACGAGGCTCCTAGCAGCATAAGCTGGGGATCTGGGAACAGAGGCCTTTTACTGAGGATCCCAGAGGTATCGAGCGAATCATCAAAGAGGATTGAAGTAAGATCTGCCGATCCATCGTGCAATCCTTATATAGCGCTTCTTCTTCTGGCGTCAGCGGCTGTCGAAGGTATCGAAAAGGGTCTTTCCCTCTCTGATATCAAAACAGGCGAAAAGCTGCCAGAAAACCTGAGCGATGCTATTGAATGTGCAGAGTCTTCCTCATTTTTAAGATCCCTCATTCCGGAGCACTTATTCAATTGCTTCCTCTCTGCCAAAAAAGCAGACTGGAATGCGGCATCCGCTTCTGGTTATCCGAAAGTCGCTGCACGCGATATGGAATTTCTGGTGACGTAATGATGAGAGTGCTCGCTGTTTCAGGTAGCAGCAAAAGCCTTGAGAGCATGATATCTCTGATCAAAGAGGCAGGTATCGAAGCCTTTCCTTGCCCATCGGGAGCACAGGCTAGGCAGAGAGTACTGGATGAGGAATGGGATGAGGTTATCATAAACTATCCGCTCTCAGATGAATCAGGCTTTCAACTTGCTCTTATGATACAGGAAGAGACAAGCGCGGAATGCATCGTCTTAGCAAAAGGCGATGATTCTAGCATGATTGCAGAACTCAACCGAAACGGAATAATCACAGTGGAAAAACCGATTGTCAGACCCGTATTCTATCAAGCAATCCATCTTGCCTATTCGATAAAAAAACGGATAGAAAGAAATGCGGAAAAGACAAGAAGGCTTGAACGAAAGGTTGAGGATCTAAAGATAGAAAGCAAAGCAAAGTGCATTCTTTCCTTGAAACAAGGCTTCTCAGAAGATGAAGGGCATCAATTTCTGGAGAGAATGGCAATGAATAGAAGGATAACGCTGCGTCAGGCCGCAGAGTACATAATCAGGGAGGAAGGTTGATGGCTAAGCACATCTTCGTAACGGGTGGAGTCGTTTCAGGACTAGGTAAAGGTATAACAGCAGCAAGCCTCGGCAGGCTTCTCAAGAGCAGGGGCATAAAAGTTGCCGCACAGAAGCTCGATCCCTATATGAACGTCGATCCGGGTACAATGAGTCCATTACAGCACGGAGAAGTCTTTGTGACAGATGATGGCGCAGAGACAGACCTTGATCTCGGCCACTACGAAAGGTTCATCGATGAGGATCTTAATAAGTTCTCAAATCTTACTTCCGGGCGCACCTTCTGGAATGTGCTTCAGAAGGAAAGGAATGGCGAGTATCTTGGCTCTACCGTCCAGATTATCCCTCATGTCACGAATGAGATTAAATCTTTTATTTATGCTCTCGGTGAGAAGACGGGCGCTGATGTGGTTATCACGGAAATCGGAGGAACGATCGGTGATATCGAATCACAGCCTTTCCTTGAAGCAATCAGGCAGATAGGATTGGAAAGAGGCAAGGAGAACTGCATCTTCATCCATGTCACGCTTGTCCCTTATATAAAATCCTCTGGCGAACATAAGTCAAAGCCGACACAGCACTCTGTCAAGGAACTCATGACCGCAGGTATCTTCCCTGATATCATCGTATGCCGTTCAGATGAGCCGATCGAGGAATCTGTAAAGGCAAAGATCGCGCTCTTCTGCAATGTACGCCGCGAATGCGTTATCGAGAACAGCACAGTCCCTATTCTTTATGAAGCACCATTGATGCTACAGAAAGAGGGCATCGATACAACAGTGATAAAGCTTCTGAATCTCAACGCTGTCGATGCTGATCTGAAAGACTGGAATGAGATGCTCTATAGGGCAGAGCACTGTACCCGAAATGTAACGATTGCAATGGTCGGAAAGTATACAGAACTCCATGATGCATATCTATCTGTAAATGAAGCGCTGAAACATGCAGGCTGGTTCCATCATGCTTCTGTGGATATCCGATGGGTGGATTCCGAGAACTTCAAGGAAGAAGATGTCAAAGATGCTGATGGAATACTCGTTCCGGGCGGATTCGGAGAAAGGGGCATTGAGGGCATGATTGATGCTGCAACATATGCAAGGGTACATAACATACCGTATCTTGGCATCTGTCTCGGGATGCAGATAGCAGTTATCGCTTTTGCTCGCTCCGTTCTTGGCTGGGAGGATGCAAACTCCTCTGAGTTCAATCCGTCTTCAGATCATCCTGTCATCGCGCTGATGCCGGATCAGAGGGGAATCATTCCAAAAGGCGGCACAATGAGACTCGGCGCCTATCCTTGCCATATAAAGAAAGGCAGTCTGATGGAGCGCATATATGGCGCGGAGGATATCTCAGAGCGCCATAGGCATAGATATGAGTTCAATAATGATTATAGAGAGGACTACGAAAAGAGTGGAATGTCGATAGTAGGTACAAGCCCAGATAATCATCTCGTTGAGGCTGTGGAAATTGAAAATCATCCATTCTACTTTGGCGTTCAGTTCCATCCTGAGTTCAAATCAAGGCCTAACAGACCGCATCCAGCGTTCCTTTCCTTTATCGAAGCTTCGCTCAAGAGAAAAGAAGAAAATTAATGAAAGGCTGTTGCACGATAGCGTCTTTATTTCGTGCAACAGTCCATAAGAAAACACAATCATGCTGCAAGAAAATGATTGATCTTTTATCGAATACATAGCTCTCTTTCATTTGCCGTCATCTTTCCACTATGGTAAAATTACGGAACAACAAGGCAAGGAGGGGTCAATGAAACTGATCTTAGCTATCATCCAGACAGCAGACGAGGCAGATACCGTACAGGAGCTTAACAGCCACGGTTTCTTCGTCACAAAGCTCTCGACGACAGGCGGTTTTCTAAAGGCCAAGAACACTACCCTCCTGATTGGAACGGAGGATGAGAAGGTAGACACTGTCATCGAAATGCTCAAGAAGCTTGCTGGTCATAGAATGCAGCTGAGTCCTGTAACCGGAGCTGATATGAGGATATTCTCCCACACCGGATCCAACATGGTAGAAGTCCCGGCAGGCGGCTGTGTAGTATTTGTTCTCGATATCGATAAGACAGAGAAGTTCTGA
>CAZURL010000048.1:1518-13956 GCA_964623005.1 uncultured Spirochaetaceae bacterium | reverse complement strand
ACCTTATGCTCGATATTTACACATTCGGAGATGAAGTTCTCCGCGAAGAATGCAAGGATATACAGAAATTCGATCTAGCGCTGAAGATGTTAGTGGATGCAATGGTCGAGACGCTTGATGAAGCTGACGGCGTTGGGCTTGCTGGCCCTCAGGTGGGAGTTGCAGAGAAGATTTTCGTGATTCACCTGAGAGATGAGGCACCGCGTGTCTTCATAAATCCTGAGATAATCGAAACAAGCGTTGAAGTATGCTCTTATGAAGAGGGTTGTCTGTCCATTCCTGGGGTATATCATGATGTAGTAAGGCCAGAACGTATTACGATCCAAGCTCAGAACCTCGACGGAAAGCACTTTACGCTCAGTGCTGATGGCCTTCTTGCGCGCGCTATCCAGCATGAGAATGACCATCTTCATGGAACGCTTTACATTGACCATCTTTCTGAAAATGAGCGCAATAGCGTTATCAAGCAATATGAAAGAAAGAACAAGGCCCGGCTTCGTTCAAAAAAGAGGGGCGTGTGAAGATACTTTACGCCGCAACAGGAAGCATCGCTGTAAAATTGCTTGAAGCACTTTATGAGGAAGGCCTTGTCAAAGCCGTGCTTACGGCCCCAGATGCGCCAGGAAAGCGAGGAAAGAGCCTTATTCCGCCCCCTGTCAAAGTCAAAGCGGAGGAACTTGGCCTTCCTGTTTACCAGATGGCGTCACTGAAAAGCGAGGCGAGGAAGGTTATAAGGACGCTTGATTGCGATACGCTGATGTCCTTCTGTTATGGAAAGATCTTCGGCCCGATGTTTCTCTCTCTCTTTGAGAATACATTCAATGTGCATCCATCGCTATTGCCTCAGTACCGAGGGCCATCTCCTACATATGCTGCGATAAGGAATCTCGATAGGGAAACCGGCATCACCGTACAGGAGATTGGAGCTGGCGTTGATGAGGGCGATATCTTTACCTCGATTACCTTCCCCTTAGATGGTACTGAAACGACTGAGAGCCTTGATGAAAAGGTAGGGAATCTTGCTCCTGATGTTGTGATTCCGCTTTTGAGGAATTTCGATAAAACGCAGAAACGTAAGCAGGAAGGAGATGTAAGCTATACAAAGTTTATCGATAAGCAGGATGGCCTTCTTGATTTCTCAAAGAGCGCTCAGATTCTTCATGGAGAGATCAGGGCAACCTATCCATGGCCGAGAGCTAATTGCAACTGCTCAGGTACTCCTTTGTACATCACCGGTGTATATGGATCTGCATTCGATCCAGTGGAACCTTGTTCAGAAAAGCCGGGCACTGTCGTTGCTTATGTAAAAGGCAAGGGACTCAAGATTGCTACAGGAGAAGGCTATCTATATGTCACTAAAATCCTTCCTCCTATGAAAAAGGAGATGGATGCACTCTCGTATGTAAATGGTAATCGTAGTATCATAGGCACTATCCTAGGGTAATCTTCCATGAAAAAACGAGCGCTACTGTTTCTTCTTTTACTGTTATCTGCTTCTTCGGCTTTTTCACTCTCGCTATTCCGTCCGAAGTTTGCACTCGTACTCTCCGGCGGCGGCGCAAGGGGGATTGCAGAAATCCCAATACTACAGGAGCTTGATAAAAGAGGCATCGTTCCAGACATGGTTATCGGCACAAGCGCAGGTGCTCTTATCGGGGGGCTTTATGCATCTGGCCATGATGGTGATAAGATTGAAGAGATTGTATTAACCAATGACATCATGGGATATATCATGCATTTCTATGCGGTACGTCCTCGCGATATAATCCCCTCTGCTTTTTCTGATTTCAAAACGAATCTCTTAACAGTAGAGTTCGGCACGAACGGTATAGGAGCGGCAAATGCGCTCTTTGACGATCAGTACATAAATGCCTTTCTCCGACGTTATCTATCGAAGGTGTTGGAAGTAAAGGATTTTGACGACCTTTCGATTCCCTTCCGTGCAATCGGTACGGATATCACGAATAATCAGATGGTTGTCTTTGACTCTGGCTCTCTATTTCAGGCGCTTCGTGCATCGATGGCGATTCCCATTATCTTTGCGCCTGTACAGCTTGAAGATGGCAGTTGGATTATTGATGGCGGAATGGAGGATAACCTGCCGATAGATCTTGCGCGTGAGCTTGGTGCAGATATCGTACTGGCTGTCGATGTCTCCGATGCAACGCGTGCCCACGAAAGCTCCGAACCCGATATGTCTACGCTCTCTGGCGTATTCATGGGATTTTCGGATTATCTATCTCGTCCGGCTGTGATTGAAGAGTATAAGAATGCCGATTGGGTGATAGTCCCGGACGTTGGTAAATACACGGCTCTTGAATTCGATAAGACAAAGGAGATTCTTGAGCGAGGAAGAGAAGCTGTCGAAGAGAACATAGAGGTGTTCGATGAGCTAGAGCGTAGGCTTGGGCCCTATAAGGATGATATGCACTACACGCCATATTCCGAGATTGAGACCCCGGTAATAAAGGCAGTGCTTCTGGAGAATGTGCCAAAGAGCTATAGGAAAGATCTTGAAGCATTTGTAGGCTGTCCGATGGATGAAGAGACGATGCTGCGCTTTGAAGACTGCCTTGATGAGATAAGGCTCCATGTTGGTCTAAAGAGCGTGACATACGATGTTGTCGATGGAATCATCAATGTCCATACAGAGGCATTTCCCTCGATGTCTGGAAATATTTCGCTTGGGCTTTCTGGTGGTTTGGGCTTCAAATATGATGGCGACAGCACGTATTTTGTATATGATCCAGAGTTTACTGTATCTGGAAGTGTCTCTGTCAAAAGTTCGCTCGTCCTCGATTTCGGTATCATAGTGGATGAGGGCATCAGCATTTCCGGCGGCCTTTCTGTACCTTTCATACATTCCTTTTTCCTTTATGGGGATATCACAGTGAAGTACGGCCAGCTCTCTTATCTCTCGATACCTGGAACGCGCGACTACAATTTTGGAAATGATGTCGGCGTATTCTTCAAGGGAGGACTGGCCTTTGTCTATCGCGATAAGTTCCGCCTCGATGCAATCTTCGGCGTTGACTATACGTATTTATCTGGGATAACCAGCTCGAGTTCATCTCTCAGCGCTTCCCACGATGTCTACCCATATGTAGGAATTGGCTTTGTCTATGATAACTATCTTGGTACAAGCGCCACAGATGATGGCTTTGAATCATCGTTGGTACTTACATTTGGTGGTGATTTCCCCTTAGAGAGCATATTCTCCTATTCAATGATCTTCTCTGCATATGGTTTAATCGGCCCGAATGATGTTCTCAAGTTCATATTGGATGTTGAGGCTGCGACAATAAGGCGGCCTTGGAATCTTGCCGCTGCATATATGGCAACAAAAACAGGCCTTATAAGCAGTGACTATATATTCGTTATGGGGGGCATCAGGCTACCGCTTCCGTTATCGTTATACATAGATGCTGGTATCTATTCTGAATGGTTCGATAAAGATGGAGCAGAAGATCGTGGGTTTTCCACATCTGATCTTATTCCATTCTCCCAGCTCGATACGATTGATCTCGGAGGCTATCTTTCTGTGGGAATAATAACCTCATTTGGGCGGATTGGTGCAGAATTCTATATATCGATGCATCCGCGTGTATCGCTTATGGTTAATATAGAGTGATGGAACGGTGGAGAAGCTACAGAACATATCTTGATGAACGTTTTCATGTGCCTGTTTACCGTATTGGCGTAGATGGAGGTTTTTCCTGTCCAAACAGAGAAAAAAGCGGCTATGGGGGGTGCGCGTTCTGCGATGGCACCGGCGCTATAGCGACTTACCAGAGAAAAAGCGAATCAGGCTTCCATCATAATAGCCTATACAACCAGTGTATCTCCGAACGTCTTCTGCCTCGGCTCGATTCGATAGAAAAACAGATAGCGCAAGGAAAGGAATTTCTTCAGCGGCGATACAAAGCAGAACGCTTTTCTCTCTATTTTCAGTCATTCACCAATACCTATGACAGCGTTGAGAACCTTAAAATGATATACGATAGGGCGCTCTCTACGGGAAAGTATGCTGAGTTCATCGTTTCAACGCGCCCCGATTCAATTTCCGATGAAGTCATAGCGCTTCTATCCTCATATGCCTCGCCTGATATGGATATCTGGGTGGAACTGGGATTGCAAAGCGCTAATGATGAAACCCTTCGTTTTATAGATAGAGGCCATGATGCAGCTTGCTATCTCGATGCGGCAAGGCGTATACACGAAAGCGGTATGAAGATATCTACGCACATAATCATCGGGCTTCCGGGAGAGGAAAGGGATGATTATCGCCGCACTGCATCTATGCTCAATGAAGCAAAGAGCGATGGGGTGAAGATACACAACCTCCACATTCCCGGTGGAACGCGATTTGCACTAGACTATCTGGATGGAACGATGACAGTATCATCAGAAGAGAGATATCTTGAGGACGCAGAGTACACATTGCGCCTGCTTTCCCCCTCTATGATAATTCAGCGTCTTGTCTGTGAAACGCCGATGCACCGTTTGATGGCGCCACGTGTCTTTCCTGATAAGTCGCTTTTTCTCTCAAAGCTCAGGGCTAGGATGGAACGCAACAATACCTTTCAGGGAGATCTATATGGATGCTGAAACGCGAATAAAAGAAGGGCTTATCAAGGCAATCAGGAAACTTCCTGATGAGGTTGAAAATCTGATACACCAAGCCGCAGACTGTGAAAGCGGCAAGGGGGGAGCACTTGCGCTCTCTGCAATCGAGAAGAATATCGAAGTAGCGGAGAAAACGGGGCTTCCACTCTGTCAGGATACGGGAATGTTCTGGTGCCTTGCCTCTGTTGGAAGGGATTCTTCTATTCCGTTTAAGATGATTGAAAGCCTTGTAAACAGCGCGGCAGAGAAAGCTGCGAGCGAAGGTTATTACAGAAAGAGCGTAGTTGCAGACCCGATCTACAAAAGGGAGAATACAAAGACAAATCTTCCTGTGGTTCTGAATTACGAACTTAGGGATGGCGATGGCTTTACGCTACACTTTCTTCTAAAGGGTTTTGGCTCGGAAAATTGTTCATCTATAAGAATGCTCAATCCAACGGCAGGGGAAGAGGGCGTTGTCAGTGCTGTTATCGATATGATGAAGAAAGCCGGAGGCAAACCCTGTCCGCCTGTCTTCCTAGGTGTCGGTGTCGGTGGCACAATGGATAGAGCGGCACTGCTTTCAAAGAAAGCATTCTTCTTCTCTGATGGAAATACAGCGCTTGAGGATCGTCTCCTGAGAAAGATAAATCTGCTTAAGATAGGCCCTGGCGGCCTTGGTGGAGATAATACAGCACTCTCTATCTCTCTTTTGTCAGAACCTACGCATATAGCAGGACTTCCTGTAGCTCTTACAGTCAACTGCTGGGCTGATAGAAAGTTCGAGATTGAGATAAAGGAGAGCGAGGTATGAAGACGCTTGTACTTCCATATAAAGAAGGGGAGCTTGAAACGATTAAAGCAGGTGATGGTGTTGAGCTTTCAGGATTTCTCTATGTAGGGCGTGATCAGGTACATAAACGGCTCGCAGCATTGATTGAAACGGGTGAGCCTCTCCCATTTCCGTTTGAAGGAAACGGAATCTACTATATGGGGCCATCCCCTGCACCGGAGGGCTTTGTGCTAGGTGCAGCCGGGCCTACAACGAGCATGAGGATGGATCCTTTCTCGCCGCTTCTTTCACGTCATGGTCTCAAACTCATGGTTGGAAAGGGGCCTCGTTCTGAAGAGGTGAGGAGAGCAATCGAGGAGGTGCATGGATTATATCTTCAAGCCTACGGAGGCTGTGGCGCGCTTTATTCTTCGTGCATTAAGCGTGCGGAGGTTGTTGCATATCCAGAGCTTGGGCCGGAAGCACTTTTACGGCTTGAGATAGATTCATTCCCTGTCTTTTGTATCATTGACAGTACAGGATGCGTGTATAGTGCGTAAATTCCTTCTCTTCCTGATTCCGCAGTCGCTCTCGCTTCTTGGATCTTCTGTGCTTCAATTTGCGATGATCTGGACGATTGTCTTTACATATGGTTCAGGGACTATGCTATTGCTCTCTACGATAATGGGCTTCATTCCCCAGATTATCTCATCCTTCCTTATTGGCCCGACATTGGATAAGCGGCCGAAGAAACTTATGATAGTCCTTTCTGATGGGATCTCTGCAATTGCGGCGCTTTTCTTTCTTATGTTTTCCTTCTTTGGATACAGCGATGCTCGCATTATCCTGCCCGTCCTCGCAGTTCGCTCTTTCTGTCAGGGCATACAGACACCCTCGTATAATGCTCTTCTGCCGCTTCTCTCTCCAGAAGGAAGGATTGTCCGGGCAAATGGGTTGAAGGGGCTTTCGTCATCTATTGTAATGTTGCTTTCCCCTGCAATCGCGGCATTTCTATTTGCGTTTGAATACGCACTTGTCTATGCGCTTTTGATTGATATCCTTACCGCAGCGCTTGCTATCTCGATAATCGTCTTTCAGCGATTGCCTGATGTAAGAGGGAACGGAAGGGTAGATCTGAAAAGCGGCATTCTTTACGCAAAAAATGATAAATACATCCATTTTCTTTTAATGGCGAATGCAATTGCGCTCTTTGCAATAAGCCCGGGTGCATTTATGACGCCGCTTTTTCTTTCGAGGGAGTACGGCGCAACCTCATTAGAACTCTCCTTTTCCGAGATGGCATATAGCATTGGAATGATTGGAGGCGGCTTCTTCGTCTCGCTTCTGGGTGAGAATGTGATAAAGCGAAAAGGCTATGCTATATCACTGCTTGTCTATGGCATATGTCTTCTTCTTATGGGGGCAATGAAAAGTTTCACGCTTTATATCGTCTTCAACCTGTGCATTGGTATATCCTCGCCGCACTATAGTGCATTTCTTAGTGCAGAGCTTCAGGAGCGAACGGAGCCAGGGATGCTTGGGAGAGTGATGGCGCTCTTTTCCTCGTCATCCTCGCTTTCGCTTCCTCTGGGCATGGTTCTCTTTGGCCCTCTTTCGGATATTATGCCGATAAGAATCGTTTTTGCACTATCTGGAATGATTACAGTTGCAACAGCAGTCGTTATGGACAAGAGAAAAGCACTGAGCTAGCATTCATCTATGCGTTACCTTGTTGTTTTTCTCTTGATACTTCTTTCTTCATGCTCGAAGGAAAAAGCCCCAGCGGAGAATATTGTTGAATATAATCTCTCAGTGCCAGAAACGCTTGATGAACGTTTCAGCTATGCATTCGGCTATCTTCTCTCATCTTCTGCGTCTGTGGAATTTGGTGAAGAAGTGGATTTTGCCTACGTTGCCAGAGGCGCTATGGACTATGCAGAAGGGCGGCAGATGATGAGCGCTTCAGAGATGAATCAGGCATTTATCGAGTTTCAGCAGCAGAGAGCTGTTACGATGCAGGCAGAACTTGAGGAAGCGGCAAGAAGTAATTTACAGGCTGCAAATGATTTTCTCAGTGCAAATCGTCTTCGTAGCGGTGTGAATGAAACAGAGTCTGGATTGCAATATGAGGTGCTAAGAGAAGGATCTGGAAAGAGTGCAGAGAGTGCAAGCGATGTCGAGGTGGATTATCAGCTTACGCTTCTTGATGGCACCATAGCAGATTCCTCGTACGAAAGGGGAAGATCCTCAAGATTCTCGCTTTCTGCGCTTATCCCTGGTTTTGCCGAGGGGGTAAGCCTGATGAGGGAAGGATCAACCTATCGCTTCTGGATTCCCCCAGACCTCGGCTATGGTGATATAACAACGGGGACAATAGGTCCAAACTCCCTTCTTATATTCGATGTCCATCTTATTTCTATATTGGATTGATAGGACTTGGTTCGAGCGTTTATTGATGTTTGAAGGAAAGAGGATCCTCGTAGACTGGCATCATCCGGATTATCCTGAGGTAATCTATGTGTACTGTGGAAATGATGATGTAGATTATGTTTTGAAGATCGGTATGAAGCTTGATAGAAAAATACAGGGCTAGGATTCCCTAGCCCCAGCTGTCACTCGGCTACAATCTCTATAGCCGCTTCAGCACCTTCTTCCACAACGATAGGAAGAAGAAGTGGATCTGTTGTTTCAGTAGTTACTTCTACAACTACTGCCTCTGTTGTCGCTGTCTCATCAACAGTTACCTCTTCATCTGCTGCAAAAAGGGAAACTGCTGCAATAAGAGCAAGCATTAAGACTATAAGTCTCTTCATTTTCAACTGGCCTCCTAAAACCATTGCTAATAAACCTAGGCTATAACCATGTAATAAATATGTTTTAGCCATGAAGAGACTATGGATATAATGCGTTTATAGTTCAGTCATTTTCTCCAGGACAGAAAGCGCTTCCTCCAGCTTTGGATTAGTCTCATTAGATTCAAGTGCCTCACGTACGCATCCTCTGATGTGTGCCTGAAGAATCTCTTTGTTCACATTCTTTAAAATGGACAAGGTACTCATAAGCTGGGTTGAGATATCTATGCAATATCTATCGTCTTCAACCATTCTCATGATTCCATCAAGCTGTCCACGCGCAGTCTTTAATTTTGCCAGAATCTTGTCTTTATTAGCCTTCAATCTTTATTACCTCGTATCCTGCATCGATGACAGCAGTCTTCAATTCTTCTTCGGAAGTCTCTGGTGTACATGAAATTACTGCATTCTTATTCTCAAGGGATACTTCAACGCTTTCAACGCCTTTCACACCTTTGATTGCATTGGTTACATGCTTGACGCAATGTTCGCACATCATTCCTTCAACACTCATTGTCTTTGTCATGGTTCCTTCTCCTTCTATTCTTTCGTTCGCTTCTGCGAACGTTATTTCATTTATTGTTATTCCTGATGCATCAGTATTTTCATAGCTTTCCTCTTTTGTTGTCCTCTTTGGCTTGAAGAATCGTAGCCGGAGGGCATTCGAAACAACGAAGACAGAACTGAAGCTCATAGCGAATGCACCGACCATAGGACTGAGTTTTATACCGAATGCTGGATAGAGTATACCTGCCGCGATAGGTATGCAGATCACATTGTAGAATAGTGCCCAGAAGAGGTTCTCCTTTATATTTCTGATTGTTGCTTTGCCAAGGCTTATCGCAGAAGGAACATCCATCAGATCGCTTCTCATAAGTACAAGATCGGCAGACTCGATTGCGATATCTGTACCGGCTCCTATTGCGATTCCCACATCGGAACGGGCAAGGGCTGGAGCATCATTGATTCCATCACCGACCACAGCCACTTTCTTTCCTTTTTCCTGTAGCTTTCTTACTTCCTCTTCCTTGTCTTTTGGAAGAACCTCTGCAATAACATCATCAACACCGACTTCTTTCTGTATAGCCCGTGCTGTGCGTGCGTTATCGCCTGTGAGCATAACCGTCTTTATCCCCATATTCCGGAGTTCCGTTATTGCTCTTCGGCTTGTAGGTTTAACAACATCGGAAAGCGCGATTATCCCAATGATATTGCCATCCTGAAGGAAGAAGAGTGGGGTCTTTCCTTCATCAGAGAGCTTTTCCTCTGCCTCTTTCACTTCATCGGAGAATATTCCACGTTTCTCCATAAGTCTTCTGTTTCCAGCTTCAATCCGATGTTTCTCGATTGTGGCGGCAACCCCCATGCCTGCAGTCTGGGAAAAATCTGAGGCATCCATGAGTTCTACGCCCATCTCCTCTGCCTTTTTCACGATTGCAGTTGCAAGAGGATGCTCTGAATAGCGTTCGACAGAGGCGGCGATTGAAATAAAGCCCTCCAATGTATATGAAGCGCTGTAGAGGATATCGCGAACCTCAGGTTCCCCTTTGGTGATTGTTCCGGTTTTATCGAGAATGACCGTATCGATAGAATGAAGCATTTCAAGTGCCTCAGCAGACTTAATAAGAACACCGTTTGTTGCGCCGCGTCCTGTCCCGACCATTATTGCTGTCGGTGTTGCAAGTCCAAGTGCGCATGGACAGGAGATTACCAGTATAGAAATTGCAATTGAAAGAGCAAATTCTACGCTCTCCCCGGAAATTAACCAGCAAATTGCAGAGACGATGGCAATAACGATAACAATTGGGACGAATACACCGCTCACTTTGTCTGCAAGCTTTGCAATCGGCGCCTTTGACGAGGTTGCCTCATCAACAAGCCTTATGATTCCAGAAAGCGTTGTCTCATCACCTGTTTTCGTAACAGTCATCGTTATGTAACCGCTTTTAAGTACAGTTCCTCCGATAAGCTTATCATCAACGTTCTTCTCTACTGGAATAGACTCCCCGGTGATTGCCGCTTCATCAACGCTTCCATTTCCCTCTTTTACGATACCATCAGCAGGAATCGCTTCTCCTGTTCTTATCACTGCGATATCGCCTTTTATAAGGTCTTCGATAGCAATTGTCTCTTCTTTTCCATCCCTGAGCACCGTTGCTGTTTTCGGTGCAAGATTCATAAGTTTTGCAATTGCATCGGACGTCCTTCCCTTAGCGCGAGCTTCGAAGTACTTCCCGAGGGAAATCAACGTGAGGATCATTGCGGCAGACTCAAAATAGAGATCCATTGCAAAGGTTCCGGCTGTTGCAAGATCGCTGCGTCCAAGAGCATATCCGATTTTGTATAGTGCATAAATGCCATATACCACAGCAGCTCCACTGCCAAGTGCTATGAGGCTATCCATATTAGGAGAGCGATGCCAGAGTGCTTTAAAACCGTTTTTATAGAATCTGAAATTTATTGCAATTACCGGAAGTGTCAGAAGAAATAGAGTCAAGGCGAGCATCATGGAATTTTCTGCACTATGGAAAACCGAAGGAAGCGGCCAGCCCATCATATGTCCCATGGATATATAGAAGATAGGGACTGTGAAGATGATTGAAGCAATAAGGCGCTTCTTCATCATCTGATATTCCTTCTTATGTAGATCCTGTCCATCTGTTCTCACAGTCGTGTTTGTTTGTTTATTATCATTTTTTCTTGCTGCTCCGTATCCGGCTTTCTCTACCGCTTCGATGATTTTAAAATCATTCGTTACACTTTCATCGAAATCAACTGTCATGCTGTTTTTGAGAAGATTTACTGATACTTCCTTAACGCCTTCTGTACAGCGTACAGCTTTATCGACTCTGGCCGAACATGCGGCGCAGCTCATTCCCGTTATATCGAATTGTTCTTTCATGTATCTCCTGCCACCCCACCCCCGTGGGGTGGTTAAAATATACAGTGGTTTTTCTCCGATTGCAAGAGAAAAGAGTCTATGGCAGTATCATCCCAGAGGTAGTCAATATGTCGCTTGGAAGCTTCTTGGGGGTAAAAGAGGAAAATCGTAGCCTTCTTTATCGTATTTATACGATTTTCTTTGTCTCTGGGATGATGAGTACAGTGCTGGGAGCAATCCTTCCTGCGCTTAGCAGTGAGTATGAGCTTTCATATTCAGTAAGCGGAACGCTTTTATCCGCACATCAGATCGGCAATCTTGTCGCTGTATTTGTCGCAGGTTTTCTTCCATATGCAATTGGTCGGAAACTGAGTACTTCTATCTTGGCCTCCGGTATTGTCCTTGGGCTTCTTCTTATGACGCTGACAGGAAATCCCTTTCTGCTTTTCGTTGCATTTGCACTAACGGGCGTCGGACGGGGAACGCTTTCCAATATAACGAACGTTGTCGTAGGTGAGAGCGCAGCAAAGAAGGCAGCAGGTCTTAATTTCCTCCATGCAGCATTTGCGATAGGTGCGTTTATTTCACCATTCATCGTCATTGCATCTGCTGCTTTCAGTTGGAGAACGGCGCCTATTGTCATTGCGCTTCTGATGCTTCTTGTAATAATCGCTGTTGCCGTTAAGCTTTCTGGCGCTAAGGGAAAGAAGGCAAAAGGGGATGGCAGTTTCCCGAATACTATTGGCTTCTGGCTTAATACCGCAATCATGTTCTTCTATCTATGTGCAGAGGCGTCGCTTACCGGATGGCTTGTTACATATTTTCGTGATGAAGGGATCTTCCCAATAGCTATTGCAACTGCGATGCAGTCTTTTTTGTGGATTATGATCCTCCTTGGCCGCCTGATGTGCGCCGCTGTATCGACAAAGGTGAATAAGAATGCGCTTATCCTTGCCCTTGGTCTTGCAATGACAGCTTTTTTCATCGTAATGATCTCTTCTGCGAATCCTGTGATAATCGTCATAGCAGTTCTCGGTGTAGGGTTCTCCATGAGCGGTATATATCCGACAACGTTGTCGACGATGGAGAATCGATATAATAGCTCAACCCTTGCAACGGGAACGTGCATCGGAACTGCGACAATCGGTGCAATCATAATGCCTATAATCATTGGTCATGTTGCAGAGTCCTCAGGACTCTCTGGCGGTGTTGCAACGATCTCCATTGCGCTTTTCACGATGGTTATCCTGATGATCATAAAACTTGTGCGTTCTTTGAAAGGTTATGTCTAGGCTTTTGGAAACTCTGTTATATCAGTAAACGATGAG
>CAZURL010000048.1:0-1418 GCA_964623005.1 uncultured Spirochaetaceae bacterium | reverse complement strand
TTTGCTTTTTACACAATTCATAGAATCTGAGTAATAAATCGCCACAGTTGTCTGAAAATCAATAAATGAAAATGACGATGTTTGATGACAAAGAAAAAACCCTCGTATAGAATCCAATGATATGGACAGTATTTTGGCAACACTTAACTGGAAGGATCTTGTAATGATCCTCGTTGGCATCCTGCTGATCTATCTGGCGATAAAGAAGGAGATGGAGCCTACGTTGCTTCTTCCGATGGGGTTCGGAGCTATCCTTGTTAATCTGCCGGGTTCGGTTATCGCAGAAGGTAGTGGAATACTTGCATGGCTCTTTGAAGTTGGTATTGAGACCGCTGAGGTCTTCCCGCTTCTCTTGTTCATCGGAATCGGAGCGATGATAGATTTCGGCCCTGTGCTTTCAAAGCCTTGGCTGATCTTCATCGGCGCAGCAGGGCAGGGTGGTATCTTCATCTCGATGGCAATTGCCTCTGCTCTCGGCTTTCCTCTCAACGATGCAGCTTCAATCGGTATCATCGGTGCGGCTGATGGCCCTACAGCGATTCTTGTCAGCCAGCTGCTTAAGAGTAACTACATTGCAGCAATCCTTGTCGTCGCTTACTGCTATATGGCGCTTGTTCCTATTATTCAGCCAGCAGTGCTCAAGATTACGACAACGAAGAAAGAGAAGAGGATCAGGATGCATTATTCTCCGTCTTCTGTAACGAAGGCTACGAGAATTTCATTCCCGATCATTGCAACGATCGTCTGCGGCACAATAGCTCCAGATTCAGCAGCGCTTGTCGGTATGCTGATGTTCGGTAATCTTCTCCGTGAGTGCGGCGTTCTCGACAGTCTTTCAAATGCAGCTCAGAACATGCTTTCTCCGCTTATTTCATTGCTTCTCGGGCTTGCAGTTGCCCCTCAGATGTCTGGCGATAAGCTCATTCAGGGCGCTACGATCATGATTATGGCATTTGGTCTTGTCGCATTCATATTCGATACAGCTTGCGGTGTATTCTTCGTCAAGATCGTCAATATCTTCCTTCCGTCAGGAAAGAAGATCAATCCACTTATCGGAGGCGCTGGAATCTCTGCATTCCCGATGTCTTCACGTGTCGTTCAGAAAGTCGGTATCGAGGCAGATAAGCAGAATCATCTTCTTCCGTTTGCACTTGGCGCAAATGTTTCCGGCCAGATTGGAAGCGTTCTCGCTGGAGGCCTTCTGCTTTCGATGATTCTTCCTATGATGGGCTGATGGAGGTAGTGTATGGATGCAACAGTAATGGATGTTATTGGAATTGGGCTTAAAAGCTGGGGGCTTCTCGGCCTTGGTATCGGTATCCTCTTTGTAGCTATCGTAATTCTCAATAAGGTTACGAACAGAAATAAGGATGATAAATAACGGATAAGTAAATTGATAAGGCTGCTGCGGCAGCCTT
>CAZURL010000047.1:0-14183 GCA_964623005.1 uncultured Spirochaetaceae bacterium | reverse complement strand
TTAATGCCCAAGAGGGGACTCGAACCCCTACCTTCATCAGACTAGTACCTGAAACTAGCGCGTCTACCAGTTCCGCCACCTGGGCAGTCTTAGCAGAATATACTTTTTCACTGGATGCCTGTCAAGTTAAAGAGTTGGAAAAGATTGACCTCTGACGCATAATGGAAGTATGGAAAAGGTGGAATATAGGATAGGAAAGAATGAAGTACCCCTTATCGGATACTTGCATGAAGATCTTTCAGCGTATTGTGATACATATTCATCCCGGCCTGCTTTGGTAGTATTTCCGGGCGGTGGCTATGTAAGATTATCTTTAAGGGAGATGGATCCAGTTGCGTTTCCATTCTTTGCAGCAGGATACCAAGTATTCGTGCTTAGCTACAGCGTAGGGGAAGCTATACAGAATGCTTTGCCGGAAGACGAGGGGGCGGAAGCGTTAAAGACGATAAGGCTCAATGCAGCAAAGCTCAAAGTAGATCCGGAAAAGATTGCTGTTATGGGTTTTTCCGCAGGAGGTCATGCGGCTCTCTCCGTAACTTGCCATTGGGAGAAGTTCGGCGCTCTCTCGCGTCCAGATGCAGCTATCCTTGCTTATCCTGTTGTTACAATGGGGATGTTTGCCCATCAGGGATCTATGGAAAACCTGACGCATAATGACGAGAGCCTTATCAGATATTATTCACTTGAAAAGGAGGTCAAGAGCAATACGCCTCCTTGTTTTATCTGGCATACAGCAGATGATGACTCTGTGCCTGTAATGAATGCGCTTCTACTTGCTCAGGCTCTTACGGAGAAACATGTTCCATATGAGATGCATATCTATCCAAAGGGTGGGCATGGACTTTCAACAGGAAGAAAGGAAGTCGGAAAGGAGGAGAAGGGCGTTCAAAGCTGGATTCCGCTTGCTCTTTCTTGGCTTTCAGACACGCTTTCGTTTGAACTCTGAGTGTGTATGAGGAGAGTGCTTCCCCTCATATTGACAGTTTTCTCTGTCTTCCCTGCCTTTGCAGGCGAGGGGGATTCTTCTTATTCTCTTGATGCATATATCTCTGGTGTATCGAGCGGTGTTGATGGTATTGGATATGGTCTCTTCCCGATAGGCACGACCTTCGGTTATGAGAAGTATTTCCAGATGGTACCGGGGCAAAAGGATGCAGAGTTTCAGTTTGAGATGTCCTTTGCATTCAACAACAAGACAATCGATGATGATTTCGATATCCTCACAGGTTCTCCCAGATGGGCTGGCGATATCGAGACAATAGATGGAACATACTTCAATCCAAGAGCATCTATCGATGTCTATTTAGATCAAGGCTTCTGGGATAATCCTCTGGATCAAGAGGGATCGCTTGTCAATTTCCGTGCAGGCTTCAATGCACGATTTGCGATGGCAACGGAGGTATTGAATCTCTCAAGAAGCGATAACACCGATGATCCTCTCTTTGTCGATACAAATGGTCTTCCGAAATATCCTTTCGATAACGATCTTCCCTCTTATCCTTGGCTTTCCGGAGATAGGCAGATATATACAGACTACGTTTATTTCAATACCTATCTCAATCTTGATCGCGATACTCCGACCGATGCAGAGGCAGAGCATGGCTTTGCCCTCGAGATCTCTCTTGAGTACGGCCCGAAGTGGCTCTTCAATAATCTATCCTCATCTGGCGTGCAGAGCGATTTCTTCCGTGCAACGCTCTTTGTTGAAGAGAAGATGGAACTTTTTACAGTCTATCAGGATAATGGCTGGAACTGGAGCAATAT
Organism: uncultured Spirochaetaceae bacterium; assembly: GCA_964623005.1. Classification (GTDB taxonomy): domain Bacteria; phylum Spirochaetota; class Spirochaetia; order Sphaerochaetales; family Sphaerochaetaceae; genus Ornithospirochaeta. The sequence continues at coordinate 12,419 of CAZURL010000047.1, read as the reverse complement.
GTATATCGGTCATTCGAATACTCTGCGGTATACGGGAGGCGCTGTCGTTCCGGAGAATAAACTACCTGAGGATAGGCTCCGCGGACTTCTCACTGACCGTATCTGGCTTCATTTCACAGGCCCTCAATTCCTCTCCGGCGATTGTTTTGCGTTCATCGAGCTTAACCTGTACAATTATCTCAGGTTTGGGGGCGTTGCTAATGAAGTAGGCTCTTCATCTTTTGCTGTTGAGCTTCAATCTGGTTTCTCTGCCTGCTTTCAGGTGAGGCTTTTCGGTTTCATACGCCTTGAATACCAGCTGGGCTATGATTTCATAAAAGGCATCTGGCCCGAGTATCCAAGCTGGTGGCAGAATGCTACGCTTTCGTTCTATGTTTCAGTCTAGGAGGAGCGATGAAGAAAATTGCGATGACGATATTGATCATGATGATTCTCTCTCCTCTTGGCGCAATCGGTTTTGGATACCATGTGTTTGAGGTAAGAACGGAACAGGAGTTTTCGAATGGCATCTTCCCGACCTCTGTTAAGTACCAGTTCAATTTCCCTATGCCCGATTTCATAAAAGGCCGGCGCACTGTCCTTGCATTCCGCCTCGATAATGGTCTTGTGTATCGTAATCTTAGACAGCATCCGGATACAGGCGAATTTCTCTCCCGAATCAACTATAGCGAACCAACGGAGTATACCGTGCTCTTCGATGAGTTCAATCTCTTCTTCGCTCAGGGGTTTTTCGAGACAAGGAGCAGCAAAAAAGACCTTCTTACTGCATTTCTCTCAATCGATGGTCGATTTGAGAATGCATATGAGCGCTTGTCCTGGCTTTCTGATTCCAGCGAGCTTGAAGGCGTATTCAATACCTTTGTCGATGGTGTGAAAACCGATAGATTCTCCAATTCCTCATACATTGGCGCGCCAGAGCTTTCCGGCTCAAGGTCAATGTTCCAAACCTCTATCTCACTAGGATTTATTGTTGACTGGATGGAAGACTCCATTACAAGGCGCGATGGCATTAAAATGGGTTCTTATCTTCGTCTCTCCCCATCCTGGATGCCGCTTTCGACAGGCATGGCTAATTTCCTTGTATGGTGGAATGAGATAGATGCTGCAAAGACGTTATACTCATATAGCCAATCATCGAGAGACCTGACTTTGTTCTCAATCGTCCTCGATGACAAACTCATCTATCGTTATATCTATGGCGATAAAGTCCCTGCATATGTTCAGGGTGGGGATATCTGGGGAGATGGAGATGCGCCGAATACCGCCCATGTAATCACAAACAGGCTCTCCCTGACGATATATGGCCCTCAGATGGCAGGTCGCGACACATATCCTTCGCTCTTGCTATTCTGGGACTTCGGACTTTCGCTTGGCCATCCTCTCAATAGTGAGAGCAAGGAGTTTATCGTGGAGACCGTCGGAAGCTATGGCCTCAGGGCATCATTGCTGATCTTCGGTATTGTTGAGGTGTATTATGAGGTTGGATGCGTATACGATGGCGCATTTTATGAAGAGTCGTACGTCGAGCAGCGATTTGGAATAACGGTGGGTGTATGATGAAAAAAGTTCTCATTCCATTGATGCTCCTGCTTTCAGTGCCGCTTCCGGCCTCTGTCTATGCATATCTTTCTCTTTCTTATGGCGTTTCCTATGATACGAATGTCTTTTCCGATCCGCTACCGGATTGGGATCTTGATGATATGAACTTCCAGTATGAGAAGAGGGTGTCGAACGAAGTATCGATATCATCCGATATATTCTTCGACTCCGGACCTGCAGGGCTTTCCTTATGGTTCAACATGGGCTTTCCTTTTTCCGTTGAGAGAGCTGAGTATGATGGTTCTGACTATACTTGGTCGAGTGTCTCCGATGCGCTTCCTTCGATAAGCTTTGCCGTTGGCCCTACATTCCGCTATAACATTGGCAGCATTATGGATCTCTTCCTCTCTCTCCGCCTCGGCTTCGGTTCCTATGATTTTTTCGATACCGGCATGACGCTCAATATTGTCGTAGATGGCGGCGTCCGCTTTTTCCCGACAGATCGGATTATCATTTCTCTTGGCGGTATTTATGATGCAAGGATAATGAAGTATCTCAATGATGAGAGCGCTATATACCAAGCGGGATATATAATGCTGGGCATTGGCGGTTATGTCTCCGTTGGAGTCAGGGTAGGTGATAAATGAAGAACGTTTCTGTATTATTGTTGCTTATAATCCTTTCCTTTCCGCTCTCTGCAAAAGGTGAGGTATGGATAGGCGGAAACCTTCTTTATGATCTTAATGTTCCCCCTGCTAACATAAAAGAGAACTTCTTTACCTATGGAAATGCTGAGACAATCAGCAGCGTAGGCCTTGGTGTGAATCTGCTGTATTTTCCTGTGAACACTGTCAAAATCGGGCCTTTTGTTACTTTCGATTTCATATTCCCCGTAGGCCTTGATTCCGTTGCTTTCATTTCCTATGAATCGGATTTCCGGCTCGATTTTGGACTTGGCGTTGCGTATTATCAATTGATCGGCCCTCGTTTTGGGTTCTTCCTCGATTTCGGTGTAGAGTATGCGTACTATAGGGCCTCAACGACGAATACGCCGAATAATCCGCTTCCTGTTGAATATAGAACGTTCGGGGAGTGGAGCCTTATCGCTGATCTTGGCGTGATAGCAGTAAGGAAGAATAGCTTCTTCCGTTTCTATGCAGGTTTTTCGTATTCGCTATTCAGCACGTCGCCTGGATTTCGCGTTCTTATCGGGGCTGGTGGAGGGTTCATCATCTAACTGTACCTTCTCCTTGAGAAGCGTATAGAAGATTGCGAAGACCGGGACTGCAAAGAACATGCCCCAGAGTCCAAAAAGCGCACCGCCGAGTGTTACGACAGCAAATATATAGACAGAGGGAATCCCTGTTGAAGTTCCAACGACACGAGGATAGATCAGATCTCCCTCGGCCTGTTGGAGCACGAAGATGAAAATAAGGAAGAGAAGTCCTTTCATCGGATTCGATACAGCGATGATAAAAGCGCCGACAAGCGCTCCTCCTATTGCACCATAGACGGGAATGAGCGCTGTAAGCCCTGTCAGTGCGCTGATAGCGGCTGCATAAGGGAAACGGAATAATGTCATTCCGGCAAAGCAAAGAAGCCCTATGATAAGCGCCTCAAGCAGCTGGGATGCGACAAAGCGTGAGAAGGCGAGTGCGGCAATTCGTACGACGTGAGCCATCTTCTCCATTCTCTCTTCTCCGAAGAAATATATCATTGTGCGCTTTATATGCCGGAAGAGCATCCTCTTATTCATGATGAAGTAGCATCCGAATACCACTGTGATAAGGAAGGATGCGACGCCTTTTATGAGCGCTGTGAGGCTTTGCAGCGTGAAGGAGAGTATGGACTGCGAATACTCATTGATCTTTGATTCCAGAAGCATGGCAAGCGTTGTTATGCTCTCGTCAATCTCTCCGAGGAGATCTGCAAGAAATGGAATGGATGATAGCTCGAATCTTGACCAGAATTCCTCATCAGAGGCAAATTGCCTCAGCGATGAAATCAGCATGGAGCAGGCATTGAAGAACTCCGGAAGCACAAGAGAGAAGATGAAAATGACACATGCGATGATGATGACGAGCGATAGTAGAAGTGAAACTGCTCTTACGATGCTTTCAAATTTTTGAGGAATATAGCGTAAAAGGCGCTTTTCTATCGCTGTTGAGGGAATCGTAAGGACAAAGACGATCAGTATGCCGCCGATTATAGGCGCTGCGATTGTATAGATCTTTGAGAATATCCAAGGGATGGTTATGCCAGCATTGGACAGCACTGCATAGACAAGGATCAGCAGACTTCCCAGTAAGAATAGCGATAGGAACTTCTTTTTGTCCATAGGGAGAAAATACCATAAATGGGGATATGAAAAAAGGAGGCATTGCCTCCTTTAATCAGCGTTTTGAAAGAATCAGATCTCTTCCTCATCAAGCGATTCGAAGTTCTCGTCGTCGCTCATTGTGGAGAAGTCCTCTGCTTCTGAGAGTTCTTCTGCATCGAGCGTTCCGAAATCCTCGAATGCTCCAATGGAAGATTCCAGTTCGTCGAGAGCTGAGGTGATGGCCTCATCGATAGCCGCCTGATCAGTGCTGACCTTGTCCAGCAGATCCTGCAGCTCTTTGTTATGGTTCTCGACAATGTCGAACCTAGCTTGCAGTTCCTTGTTTTCGCTGCGAAGACTATTGATAAGCCCAATTGCCTTCTGCACTCTCATCAGTAATAGTTTGCTGCTTTCGATTGTGGTCATTTTTCCTCCTTTAGCTCTTATGCAAGAACCTTCTTGACCTCATTGACAAGGGACGTGAATGTTGCCTTGTCCTCGATAGCCATATTAGAGAGAGCCTTTCTGTTAAGCTCGATATGAGCAAGCTTCAAACCGTGCATGAACTGAGAGTAGTTAAGTCCCTCAGCCTGTACAGCTGCACTGATTCTTGCGATCCAGAGCTTTCTGAAATCTCTCTTTCTCTCTTTTCTGCCGCGGTATGCGTACTGTCCAGCCTTTGCAACAGCATCTTTTGCGATGCGGTGGTTGGTGGATCTTCTTCCGTAGTAACCTTTAGCCTGTTCGAGAATCTTCTTCCTTCTGTCCTTGCGTCTTGTTCCGTCAACTGCTCTTGGCATCTTTCACACCCTCCTTATTTTGCATAAGGGAGCATTGACTTTGCTCTCTTCTGCTCAACAACGTCGAGAACGCCCTGCTTGCGAAGATTCATCTTCCTCTTCGGGCTTTTCTTTGTGAGAATGTGGCGAAGCCCCTGCTTCTTGATAACCACCTTTCCGGAACCAGTGACCTTGAAACGCTTGGCCGCTGCCTTTCTTGTTTTCATCTTAGGCATTTCATACCTTCCTTATCGCGCCGCAGGGAACAAGAACCCCTGAAGCTGCGTTATATCATCCCTATACAGGGATTATTGCTTCTTCTGAGGAGAGACGACCATGCTCATCATCTTTCCTTCCATCATCGCGCCCTTGTCTAGATTGTACTGGACGCCAATCTCCGTTAGCGCATCGAGAATCCTATCAAGTACGGCCTTTCCAAGCTCCGGATGAGCCAGCTCTCTACCTCTGAACCTGATAGAAACCTTTACCTTGTTGCCTTCTTGCAGGAACTCCGCAATGGCCTTGCTCTTTGTTTCGAGGTCGTGCTTCTCGATCTTAGGCTGCATCCTGATCTCCTTGATCTTGACGACAGTCTGATTCTTCTTTGCCTCCCTGGTCTTCTTCTCCAGTTCGTATCGATATTTGCCATAGTTAAGGATCTTGCATACCGGAGGATTCGCGTTCGGTGATACCTCCACCAAATCCATTCCGGCCTCTTCTGCCAGTCGGCATGCATCAGGGACGCTCATCACGCCTCTCTGAACGCCGTTTTCATCGATTACAAGCACTTCGCGCGCCCATATCTGACGGTTGATTCTTAGGTCTTTAGCTGCCATTTGTCTCCTTATCTTTGGCAATTTGATGCACAATCTCTCATCGCTGTGCTCAAAGCCACGAAACGGTTTATATCATGGATAAACACAGCATGTCAAAAGCAGTGCAGGATTTATCTGTATCTTCGGTCATAAATATGGCCTTTTATATAGTATATCACAAACAATAACGATGTTATAACCCATGTTATAGGATAGGAATAGAGAACTCCGTTAAGGGTAGGCATGATAAATGGAACGATATAGATCCAGATCGTTCTGAGCACGCAGATACCGAATATGGAGATAAGTGTCGGCACAAAAGACTTTCCCGTGCCCCTTATCGTACCGGAAAGAAGCTCTATCGCTATATATGATATATACCAAGGAACGATGCACAGGATTATATCCTTGCCGATGGCGAGCACCTGCGTATCAGAAGTAAAGAGACGGAGGATATCAGCGCCGACATATAGGAAGATTACTTCGATTACAATTGTCCCGACTGCCGAGATAAGCGAACATGTCCTTACGCCCTTTCTCGCTCTATCTTCCCTGTCTGCACCGAAGTTCTGAGCAACGAATGTCGTGAGCGCTATGCCGAATGCATTTATGAACATCCAGAAGATCTGGTCGACTTTTGAATATGCGGCCCATGCTGCCGCTGTATCGGTGCCGAATGCATTGATCGAGGACTGTATGATCAGGTTTGAGATCGTGTACATGGTCGACTGGATTCCTGCTGGGAAACCGATCATGAGCATGTTCTTCAGGATTTCCCTGTCAAAGCGGATCTTCCTCAGATAGAGCTTTGTGCAGTCCTTGCGCCTTAGAAGAGTGAAGAGTACGAGGATCACAGAGACTACCTGCGAGACAACTGTTGCAATCGCAGCTCCTGCAACGCCCATAGGCGTAAAGCCTACGAGGATGATATCGAGAACGATATTCACCAAACAGCCGGCAAGGAGGAAATAAAACGGCTTTCTGCTGTCTCCGAATGCACGGAATATACCGGCGCCCATGTTGTACAGGATAATCACGACAGAGCCGGCAAAGTAGATGTGCATATATGTAACAGCCATCGGAAGGATATCCTCCGGCGTTCCTATAAGTCTCAGCAATGGCTCCGAGAACGCTATTCCTAGAATTGTTATCGCGATGCCACCGACAATAGAGAGCGCAATAGCCGTATGTATCGATTTAGATACCATCTCCTCTCTCTTTGCGCCATAGTGCTGGGAGATTATGACAGTTGCGCCGGATGAGAGTCCTGTAAAGAAGCCTATAAGCAGGTTTATGGCCGTTCCTGTTCCACCACCTACAGCCGCAAGCGCCTCTTTTCCAAGGTATTGACCAACGATGATTGCGTCTACAGTGTTGTAGAGCTGTTGGAAGAATGTTCCCAAAAGAATAGGGAAGAAGAACGCGAGAAGCTGTTTCCAGATCACGCCTTCTGTAATGCCATTATATTTAATTCCTTTCGAACTCACTCAGTGAGTGTAAACGATGCTAGAGAATCCTTGCAACAGGCTTTTTGCGTATTGCGATATTTGTCGTGCAACCCTCTCCAAAAAGGCTTTCCATACCTGCTTTATATGCATCTATAAGGCTATGTGGAACATAGGCTTGGATCGTGCCTGCAAAGCCACCGCCATGGACGCGTACAGCGCCATCTCCACGTAGGATTTCCTCGGAAAGCGCAATTGCAAGCGAGAGCCCTTGGTTAGCCGGGGAAGAGGAGGGATAGACATTCTGTAGGAAGCGGAATGAACTGTTTCCAGATTCTTCAACAAGGTATAGGAAGGTGTCGATATCACCATCCTGAAGTTCCTGAAGCATCAGATCGACACGCTTGTTTTCCGTGAAGAAGTGGTATGCCCGTAAAAGCGCTCTGTCATTATTCACCTTGGCGCGGATTTCTTTAATATCCCTCAAAAAGTCGGAGAACTCAACCTCGCGGAGATTTCTCTTCCCATAGAACGCCGCAACTTCCCTCATCTCTGGTGGCACCGCTGCATATTCTCCTGTAAGATCTGCATGTGAGCCGCGGGTATTAGTGATGATCATTGTATAGCCATACTGGGAGAAATCTACATCGAGGGGAGTAAGGATCGGGTTATCTCCATTCTTGAAGTCGATGCCGATAACACCGCCTTGGGCGCAGCAGACCTGATCCAGAAGCCCTGATGGTTTTCCGAAATAGACGTTCTCCGCAAATTTACCGATCTTTGCAAGCTCAATCGGTTCTAGGACATCTTCATTGAAGAGATTATTGAAGATCTCTGCGGTAAGCACCTCAATCGTCGCTGAGGATGAAAGCCCGGAGCCGCTGAGAACCTTTGTCGTTGTGTTTGCTTCCCATCCGCCCACCTCAAGTCCTCTTTCCTTGAACGCTGCGGCAATGCCCCTGACAAGCGCCTCTGTCTTATTCACCTCGTCGCTCTTCACTTCTGTATCTGTGATATCTATATCAACGACAGGGAAGCCTTCGCTATCGATTATGACTCTTGTATCATTACGTCTGGAGACTGCGCCTATGGTATCTAGGTTTATCGTACCGCCGATGACCTTGCCTAGATTGTGATCGGTATGGTTGCCTGCGATCTCTGTCCGTCCTGCTGCGCTGAATATCGCGGCATCGCGCTTTCCGAAAAGCTTTTCGTGGCGCTTTAGAAGATTCCCGTATCTCTCATCCATTTCCTTCTCGTTGTATTCCTTCCCATAGAGATCGGGATATATCTTGTGTAGGCTTTCAATCATAACAAAGTCTCCTTTCCGCTAGATTCTATCATCAGCGGTATCCTTTTGAAAGGATGAGACGAGAGAAAATACGCTTGATGCGGCCTTCTGCTATCAATGTATCCAAAGCTCTTCTCACTTCCTCTTCCTTCCATCCTCTGAGCCTTGGAGAGAACAGAAAGAATGGAACAGTAAGCGCTCTTGCTGCGCCCTCTGCCGTTATGAATGGATGGGTTTTCAGATAGGAGATGATCTCCTCTTCGCCAGCTGCCTTATAATCTGTAGCGATGCAATGGGAGCAGGAGAGGCAGCCCTTTTCCTCCCTTTCTTCTCCCATCATAAAAAGAAGGGCAGATCTGATACATCCTTTATCCTTGAAAACAGACTCAATCTCGCTTTTTTCGTCTTTATAGTAGAGTACGTATGAATCCATGCGCTTTCCATCCCTTCCGCCCCTCCCTGATTCTTGCATAAAGGATGAAGCATCCTCAGGAAGATGTAGATGGATAACTGTCCTTATGTTCTTTTTATCAACACCCATGCCATAGGCGGATGTAGATGCAAGTACACCATCAGGGGATGAGAGAAACCATTTTTCCTTTTCTATCTTTTCCTCTTTTGCAAGCCCTGCATGGTAGTGTGTTATCGTGAACGATGGGGAAAGCTCTGTTGCTATTCTGAGCGTTTCATCACGTGAGCGGCAGAAGATTATCGCAGGTCGAGCTGCATCCTCTTCAAGTATCTTCTTCACATCGTTTATCTTTGAAAGAGAACGAATAGAATGGTAAAAGATATTCTCTCTGTCCATGCTTGCATGGACGATGTATGGAACCTTTCCGGAAAATATGTAGTTGATAATCCCCGCTCTGATTCTCCGATCCATCGTTGCGGTGAATGCAAGTGTCAGCTTTGGTTCTATCTCGTCAAGAACTTCCTTTATGTGGATATATGCTTCGCGGAAGCTCTCTCCCCAGGTTACGACGGTATGTGCTTCATCGATGATGACCATATCGCTCTTCTTTAAGATTCCGATCTCGCCTTTCTCCTTCATCGCAAGAAGTGTCTCGATATTCGTAATAAGAGAGATATCTTTCTCCATCCTCAGTCTTTGGATGCGTTTTGTGCGCTCTTTATTGTCGAGTCCACCGCGAAGAAGCACATATGGCAGTTCTGCTCTCTCAAAGCGTTCTGCCTGATCATTCATCAGTGAAAGCAGGGGATAGATGAGAACCGTACGCTTTTTGAGAAGGGCAATCGGATACATAAAGCAGAGGCTTTTTCCGCCACCTGTCGGAAGTATACCGAGAAGGCGTCCATTTGAAGCACCGTTTGAGGCGTCAATGATGTATCTTATCATCAATTCTTGATACGGTCTGAGGTAGGATATGCCGAATTTGCGTTTAAGCAGTTCTATGTCCATGTTATATATACGCGACAGGGTGTAGTGTTATCCAATCATTTTCAAAATCGGCGGGCCATATTCTGAGAAAACTGTTGACACTGAAAAATGCGCATGTTCCAATTTTTGTCAGTGGAGTGATAAAGGAGGCCTCATGTTTGAAGAGGATAAGTGCTTTTTAGGAATAGAACTCGGATCTACGCGTATTAAAGCTGTTCTGATCTCCGCAGAAGATTATGCGCCTGTTGCAAGTGGAAGCTATACTTGGAAGGACAGTTATGTAGATGGCTATTGGTCATATTCTCTTGATGATGTGTGGAAAGGCCTTCAAACCTGCTATGGCAATCTTAAGAAGGATGTAAAGGAGAAGTATGGCATTACGCTGAAAAACGTTGCCGCTCTAGGCGTTTCGGCGATGATGCATGGTTATCTTGCCTTTGACAAAGACGGTAGAGAGCTTGTTCCATTCAGGACATGGCGAAATACCACGACGGCAGAGAGCGCTCAAAAGCTTACGTCGCTCTTTTCCTTCAATATTCCCCAGCGGTGGAGTGTTGCCCATCTTTATCAGGCTATGCTCAATGGAGAAGAGCATGTGAAGGATTTGCGATACCTCACAACGCTTTCGGGCTATGTCCATTACTGTCTTACAGGAGAGAATGTGCTGGGTATAGGGGATGCCTCCGGGATGTTCCCTATAGACTCCAAGATTCTCGATTACGATAGGAATATGGCAGAGCGTTTCAAAGCTCTTACCGATTTCGATATCCTTGCCGTGCTTCCAAAGATCCTTGTTGCAGGGGAGGATGCCGGTGTGCTTACAGAAAAAGGCGCAAAGCTTCTTGATGTGGATGGAGATCTCCTTCCTGGGATTCCGCTTGCACCTCCTGAGGGCGATGCCGGAACTGGAATGGCTGCAACGAACGCTGTCAGGGAGCGAACGGGAAATGTCTCGGCAGGTACGTCGATCTTTTCGATGGTCGTTCTTGAGAACATGCTGAAGAATGTCTATTCCGAGATCGATATGGTCACAACACCCGATGGCAAGCCTGTTGCAATGGTGCACTGCAATAACTGTACGTCAGATATGAATAGCTGGGTAAGTCTTCTTCATGAAGCTGTCGTGCTTATGGGGGGCAATGAAGACCTTGATGAACTATATGCAAGACTGTACAAAAAGAGCCTTGATGGGGATCTCTCGGGCGATGGTGTGACAATCTACAATTTCATCTCCGGCGAACCTGTCGTCGGTGTTGATGATGGAAGACCTATTGTTGTAAGAGATCCGGCAAAGGCCTTCAATCTTGCAACGTTCATAAAAGCACATCTCTATTCATCGCTTGCCTCGCTTTCCCATGGTATGGATATCCTCATTAATGAAGGCGTCAAAGTTGATCGCCTGATGGGGCACGGAGGTATCTTCCGTCATCCACCGGTAGGAGAAAAATATCTTTCATCAGCTGTCAATGCTCCTGTATCTGTAATGCGCACAGCAGGGGAAGGCGGCCCATATGGAATGGCGCTTCTTGCGGCATATCTTATCAACGGAAAGGGGGAATCGCTTGCAGCGTTCCTCGATTCTGTTTTTGCATCGGCTGAGATGGTGAGCGTTGAGCCTGTCAAAGAAGAAGTCGAAGGCTTTAAAATTTATCTTGATAGGTTCCTTGCAGGACTTGATGTTGAGAAAACGGCAATCGAAAAGCTTTGATGGAGAATTATTATGCTTGAAATACTGAAGGAAAAAGTCTGCAAGGCAAACCTTGCGCTCCCATCTTATGGGCTTGTGACCTTTACATGGGGAAATGTTTCGGGTGTCGATAGAGAGAAGGGACTTATGGTGATAAAGCCCAGTGGGGTTGATTATAAATCAATGAGCGCAGATGACATGGTTGTTGTTTCACTGGAGAGCGGGGAAGTTGTTGAGGGAAGGTGGAAGCCATCCTCGGATACGCCGACGCATATTGTTTTATACAACGCTTTCAGGAATATCGGGGGAATCGTCCATACACATTCACGCTGGGCAACGTCCTTTGCGGAGGCTGGCATGGGAATCCCCTGCTATGGAACAACGCAGGGCGACTACTTCTATGGTGAGATTCCCTGCACGAGAAAGATGCGTGATGAGGAGATAAATGGAGCGTATGAAAAGGAGACGGGGAATGTAATCGTTGAACGGTTTAAATCGCTTTCTCCTGATGATATACCGGCGGTACTTGTTCATTCCCATGGGCCATTTACATGGGGCAGCGATGCAGAGAATGCAGTTCATAATGCCGTGGTGCTTGAAGAGGTTGCGTTCATGGCTTTTCACGCAAGATCGCTCAATCCTACAATAGAACCGATGCAGCAGACGCTGCTCGACAAGCACTATCTGAGAAAGCATGGGAAGAATGCGTATTATGGGCAGTAGGCTGAAAAGATTCTTGATAACACTCTCCATTCTGCTTATAACGGTACCTGTTTTCTCATCGTCAGAGGAGGATAAAATGGTTTTGGCAATCGGTGATAAAACATTCAGCGCCGTTCTTTCCGATACTGTGTCTGCAGATGCGTTCAAAGCGCTTCTTGAAGAAGGGGATATAACAATCTCGATGTCGGATTACGGTGGTTTTGAGAAGGTCGGAAATCTTGGGCAGTCCCTTCCTCGAAGCGATGAAAGCATGACGACGGAACCTGGGGATATCGTTCTATATAATGGAAGATCGATAGTGGTCTTCTATGGCTCTAATCGTTGGGCGTATACGATGATTGGACACCTTGATGATCCTCAAGCTTTCCGTAATGCTGTTGGAGGACGGGATGTAGATATAACATTCAGCCTTGAATAGAAA
>CAZURL010000046.1:4149-14296 GCA_964623005.1 uncultured Spirochaetaceae bacterium | reverse complement strand
GCTTTTCAGAATAGATGAAAAATATAAAGTCCGGCTATATCCGGGCTTTTACTTTTGCAAGTGACATTTTTAAAAGAAGCTCGTTTTGCTGAATTTGCTGAAAGAAACAAGAAAAGCAATTATCGAAAATTCTTTTGGAAGAAACTGATTTCATGCTTTCAGGAGGGCTCAAACGGCGTGTTTTTATCGAACGCCTTGTTCGTTAATTCAAAATAAATCGAATCTTTTCGAAAAATAATCAGGTTTACGGTCAATATTTTCCATGGGACACTTTCTATGTAAGAGGTAAAAAACATGCGATTTTTCATCGCATAGGAGGTTTAAATGAAGAAAATTTTGTTGGCCGTTATGGTTATGGTTCTCATTTGTTCTGCTGCTTTCGCACAAGGCAGTACGGAAGGTGCAGTAGTTGGCAACGCTTCCAAGCCAGTAGTGTTCTTTAATAGACAGCCATCTGACCCAGTAACAGGTGTTATTGATATGGAAGTCATGAACTGGAATGATAAGACATACTATGTTGGCTTTGATGCAGCTGGCGGTGGCGCCGTTCAGGGACAGCTTATTGTCGATTATCTTGCGTCGGCAGATCCTGCTGTCGTTGATAGAAATGGCGATGGAATCATCGGTTACGTACTCTGCATCGGAGATGTTGGACACAATGACTCCAAGGCACGTACACAGGGTATCCGTGAAGCTCTTGGCACATGGAATGGATCAACAGATCCGGGACAGGCTAAGGAAGGTTCTGTAAACGTCGGCGGAACAATCATGAGAGTTGTTGAGCTTGATAGCCGCGCTATGACTGGAACAGATGGCACGACATGGAATGCTAACGCTGCTACAGACGCAATGGGCGGATGGGCAACAAGGCTAGGCGATCAGATTGATATGGTCATCTCCAATAACGATGGTATGGCAATGGGATGCCTGCAGGCTTCCAATTATCCAGCTGGCGTTCCTATCTTCGGTTATGACGCTAATGCTGATGCTATCGAGGCTATTGGCGCAGGTCTTCTTACAGGCACTGTTTCTCAGAATGTTGATGCACAGGCAACAGCAACTCTTCAGGTTATCAGAAATCTTCTTGATGGACTTACTGGGGACGAGGCAGTTACAGCAGGTATCACAGTTCCTGATCAGTATGGGAATATGATTTCTGCCGATATGGAATATGTTGCAGAGACAAAGGCGCTGCTTGCTCAGAATACTGGAGTTAATGCATCTAACTGGACACAGTATGTTGAAGGATCAAGAGATCAGGGTATCAAGCAGACTAATGCAGAGACAAAAAGAGTTCTTCTCACTATCTACAACTCTGGTGATAACTTCCTCTCTTCTTCTTATATCCCGGCACTCCAGTACTATGCACCGCTTCTTAACATCGATCTTACGATCGTACAGGGAGATGGTCAGAACGAGTCGTCCTGCCTTGATAGATTCACGAATCTTAACAACTTCGATGCATATGCTATCAACATGGTAAGAACGAACTCCGGTAGAGACTATCTGGATAGACTCCAGTACTAAGTTCTCTTTTGCTTAGCGATGGCGGATGCTTTGGTATCCGCCATTATGGGTTTGAATAGGGAAGGAAATAATGAGCGGCAAAAGCGTACTTGAGATTAAGAATCTGTCGAAATCTTTTGCAAAGAACAGAGTTCTGGATGGGATTAATCTCACTGTAGAAGAGGGGACGGTCTGTGGCCTAATGGGGGAAAATGGCGCAGGAAAGTCTACAATGATGAAGTGCCTCTTCGGAATCTATTCAAAGGATGAAGGGCAGATTTTGCTTTCAGGCCAGCCCGTCGATTTCAAAAATCCAAGAGAAGCGCTTGAGAGTGGCGTGGCTATGGTTCATCAGGAACTTCAGCAGTGTCTTGATCGAACTGTTATGGATAATCTATTCCTTGGTCGTTATCCAAAGAGACTTGGCGTTGTTGATGAAGCAAGGATGCTCCGCGAGAGCAATAACCTCTTTGCAAGGCTGAAAATGAATGTCAATCCAGCTACAGTCATGCGAACAATGTCTGTTTCGCAGAGGCAGATGGTTGAGATTGCAAAGGCCGTCAGTTACGATGCTAAGCTTATTGTACTTGATGAGCCAACGAGTTCGCTTACCGAAAGAGAGGTAAAGAAACTCTTTTCAATAGTCGATGATTTGAGAAAGCAGGGCGTCTCTTTTGTATATATATCGCACAAGATGGATGAGATATTCGAAATCTGTGATGATGTTGCTGTTCTTAGAGATGGCAAGATGATATTCAAAAAGCATATTCGTGATACGAATATGAATGAACTTATCTCCGCAATGGTCGGCCGTTCGTTGGATAAACGCTATCCTGATGTGGATAACATCCCAAAAGAGGATTACCTAACGGTGAAGAATCTCAAGACAAAATACAACCCTGTGCTTGAGGATATTACTTTCACAGTAAAAAAAGGCGAGATCTTTGGCTTGTATGGCCTTGTTGGAGCCGGAAGAAGCGAGTTATTGGAGACACTTTTCGGGATCAGGACAGTCGCAAGCGGCGAGATTGCAGTAAATGGAAGGAAGCTTCGATTCCATTCCTCCAAGGATGCAATGGAGCACTCATTCGCACTTGTCACTGAGGAGAGAAAGCTCAATGGCATGTTCGGCAAGGATACAATCAAATTCAATACCACGATTACAAACCTTGAAGCATACAAGAGCTTCCATCTTCTCGATAACAAGAAGATGTATGATGCCACGAACAGGGAGATAGCGGTGATGAACACTAAGTGTGTATCGCCTGATGAACTGATAACAGCTCTGTCCGGAGGCAATCAGCAGAAAGTAATCATTGGAAAGTGGATGGAAAGATCCCCTGATGTATTTCTGATGGATGAACCCACAAGAGGTATCGATGTTGGTGCTAAGTATGAGATTTATCAGTTGATAATCCGTATGGCAAAGGAAGGAAAGACTATTATCGTAGTCTCTTCCGAGATGCCAGAGATACTTGGTATTACAAATAGGATTGCAGTTATGAGCAACCATAGACTTGCAGGTATTGTAAACACAAAGGAAACCAATCAGGAAGAGCTTCTCAGGCTCTCGGCTAAATATCTGTAGGAGGCGCAAATGGCAGAGGATCAGGTAAAGAGAATAACCACTCTGGAAGACGATAAGAAGATAATGGAATATTCCAAGAAGCTCAGAGAACTCCGTGCTGATGGAATAACTAAGATAAATGATTCAAAGATTGAGCTTGCCTCCTTGAAGAAGAATAAGCTCATAGCAGATGACGAGAAGGCTAAGCGCATTCAGTCTCTCAATGCTGAGATCGAAAAGGCAACGGTTGTAAATAACCGCAATAAGAGAGAAATCGCAGCACTCTCCAAAGAAGCTGTTAAATATATAAATACGGTCTCTAAGGATATCGAGAGGGCAGTAAACGAGGCACAGGATAAAAATATAGCAAGTGCGAAAACCTGCTATGAAAAAGAGGTTGAGGATATAAGGAAAGCCGCCGCTGCTAGAGAGAGTGAGATTAAAGCAAGACTCTCCGGTAAAGATCCTCAGGCTCTCAAGAGTGAGATTGAAATCTGCCGCTATGAACTAAAGAGCGCGCTTTATGATGCAAAGAGCCGATACAAAGATCATGTTGATAAAGCAAAAGCTGCTAAGCATCAGGCCTTTGTCGATCATATCCAGAAGAACAGGGAGATGAGAAACGGAAAGTCCGCATTTGGCGAGGACTTGACGATGAAGCGAAAGGATTTTGTAAGGAATTTCACGCCAGCATCGTTCTTCCTGTCCAATGGTCTTTATATTGCAATCATCATCTTCTTCATCGTTTGTATCATCGCAGCTCCGATAAGAGGCTCTGGAAATCTTCTTTCCCTGCCGAATATCTTCACGATACTTGAACAGGCCTCGACGAGAATGTTCTATGCACTTGGTGTAGCTGGACTTATCCTTCTTGCAGGAACAGATCTTTCCATTGGACGAATGGTTGCGCTCGGTTCTGTTACGACAGGTCTTATTCTCCATCCGGGAATGAATATTGTTTCGCTCTTTGGAATGAACACTTGGGATTTTTCCTCGCTTCCTATGGGTGTGAGGGTAATAATGGCACTCTTTCTGGCTGTCGTTCTCTGTGTCCTGTTCTCTACAATCGCAGGTTTCTTCACAGCACGATTCAAGATGCATCCATTTATCTCAACAATGGCTAACCAGCTCATAATCTACGGAATGCTTTTCTACGGAACGAGCGGAACGCCTGTTGGTTCAATCGATAGCAGTATCAGAAGCCTTATCGGAGGAAGATGGACGCTTGGAGTGCTTAATGGACAGCTGATTACCTTTCCGAAGCTTATAATACCAGCGATTATTGCAATCATCGTTGCTTGGATTATCTGGAACAAGACGACATTCGGAAAGAATATGTACGCTGTCGGTGGAAATGCAGAGGCGGCTGCTGTATCTGGAATCTCCGTTTTCGGTGTCACTGTCGGAGTGTTCATTATGGCAGGTGTCTTCTATGGATGTGGCTCCTTTTTAGAGGCATTCAGGGCAAATGCCAGTGCAGGTACAGGACAGGGTTATGAGATGGATGCAATTGCAGCCTGTGTTGTCGGTGGCATCTCATTCAATGGTGGTATAGGAAAGATCGGAGGCGCAGCGCTTGGCGTTATCATATTCACCTCGCTTACATACTGCCTCACATTCCTCGGCATCGATACAAACCTTCAGTTTGTATTCAAGGGCTTCATTATACTTGCTGCGGTCTCTCTTGACAGTATCAAGTATTTGAAGAAGAAATGATATATAAATAGAGATGGGCATTACCCATCTATTTCTGCCATGTTTAAGTTTTTAATTATATTTATTTTCTCATCTTCGCTTCTCTTTTCCTCCGGTAACAAGGAGGAAAAGTTCATTGGAACAACTGTCTACCGCTTCGATGATGCATTCATTACAGAAGTAAGACTTGCTATAGAGGAAGAAAGCCGCGGCTCTATTCCTGTGAGGATTCTCGATGGAAATAACAGGCAGAGCACGCAGAATGAACAGATCGAGAGCTTCATAGAAGATGGAGCAGATGCAATAATAATCAATCCTGTGGATAGAACAGCCTCTGGCGCTATTATCGAGAAATGCAGGAATAGCGACGTTCCTGTTGTTTTCTTCAATCGTGAACCTGTCAGGGATGATATGCTCAAATGGGATAAAGTCTACTATGTAGGAGCACGGGCAGAGGAATCGGGGACGATGGCCGCAGAGCTTTTTGTCGATTATTGGCAGAGTGTACCGGAAGCAGATAAAAACGGGGATGGAGTGCTTCAATTCATAATCATCAAAGGCGAGCCGGGACATCAGGATACCGAACTCAGGACAGAATACATACTTAGAACGCTTATGCAGAATGGTATTACCCTAGAGCGTCTTTATGAAGATACAGCCATGTGGAATAGAGAGGAGGCTAAGGAGAAGATGAATGCCTATCTTTCATTCTCAAATGGCAAAGCAATTGAAGTCGTATTTGCAAATAATGATGAGATGGCACTAGGTGTTATAGATGCCTTGAAGGAAGCTGGTTATTTCGGCGACGGAGAGTATATACCTGTTATTGGATGCGATGGGATTCCGGCTGGCATCGAGGCTATAAAACGAGGCGAACTTCTTGGAACCGTCTTCAATGATGCAGAGGGGCAGGGCGATGCGGCGTATAGAATCGCAAGGGCATTAGCAGAGGGCAGGACTCCTGACGAAGAGGAGATCGGATATGAACTCGATGGCCACTATGTCTGGGTTCCTTATAGAAAGATAGAGCTTTCTGATCTCATTTGATAATCGTGCCTTCAATTGAAGGAAGGTGTGGAATAACGATAGTTACTCTCGTTCCTTCGTCAAGCTCGGACTCTATTTTCAGGCCATAGTCTTCGCCATATGAGAGCTTTATCCTTTCATCAATATTGCAAAGTCCCATCCCATTACCGTTTCCTTTTGTCTCATGGCCTGGAACAAGGAGCGAGGAAAGCGTCTCTTCATCCATACCTATGCCATTATCATTTACGGATATCTCGATTTTGCCATCTACCTCTTTTACAGAAATCTCTATTATCCCGGTTTCCTGAAGGTACTTTATGCCATGATAGATTGAGTTCTCTACAATAGGCTGGACTATCAACTTGATGGTAGGCGTATTTTCAAGCTCTTTGGGAAGGGTTATCGAATAGGAGAATTTATCCTTATAACGCATCGATTGTATCTCAAGGTAGCTCTCAACGTGTGCAAGCTCCTCTTTCAGCGTTATTACATCATGGCCTTTGGCTATCGAAATCCTGAAAAGACTGGCAAGAGACGTCATCATCTTCACAACGCCGCGGTTATCACCGCTCTCAGCCATCCATACCGCACTGTCGAGTGTATTGTAGAGAAAGTGCGGATTGATCTTTGCTTGAAGCACCTCCAACTCTCGTTCTCTCTTGAGCGCCTCGGTTGTCTTTACCTTTTTCATCAGCTCTTCGATGCGGGATACCATTAGTCTGAATGACTCGGAAAGCGACCTTATCTCTTTGTAATCGCCATCAGGAACAGTTGGGGAAAAGTCACCTTCCTGAACCTTCCTCATTGCACTCTCAAGTTCTCTCAGCGGCTTTGATATATGCGCAGAGACGCTTGTTATCATGATTACCGAGATCAAGAGCATACCTAAGAAAAGCATGAGAAGATAATTCCTGAATACCTGAAGCTCGCCCATCATCTCATCGATGAAGGCAATACCTACGATTCTCCACCTTGTCTGGTTTACTGTTTCGATCGTCGTTAGTCTATTACGCCCATCGAATGTAGAGATATATGTGCCATATACATGTTCGTTAACGCTCTCTGTATCCTCTTTGAACGAACCTTCATCCATCTCCTTTTGATAGGGATGGTATATTATGTATCCATCATTGCTTATAAAGTATATGTATCCTGATTCCGTAATGTTTGCATTCTGTGAAAGCTCTGCGATTGAATTGAAGTTAAGTTCAATCATCAATATAGTTGGCATTGATGGTTCGTTTATACTTCCATAGTTTATAAGCTGCGAGTATGTTATAACCAATGTGGCGTCAGAGCGTCCAATTCGAGGTTCGGAGAAAAAGAAGTCTCCTTCTCCGTCTCTGGCTCTCTCAAACCAGCGTTCACTTGTTATTGTTGTGGGGTCTACTGAGTTAGAATAATCGGAAGCGAAACGGCGTGTGCCATCTAGATTGTAGAGTCCAATGTAGACCATATCATCACGTGAGCCTACAATCGCCTGTAACTGCTCGTTCATTTTATCTTGTCCAGCCGTTCTTGCAAGGTTTCTGACGTAATCCGCAACATCGACTATATCTGAGATATAGTAATCGATATTGTTATTGACCAGCGTGATAATCTCTCGCACGGAACGCTCGCCGTTAGCCATTATCGAACGGGTGTAGAAATAGTTGAAAAGGATGATGGAAAGCATTATGAAGATTGTGAGCGCAAGGGCAAGTACAAGAGAGATCACAGTCCGGATAGACAGCGGTTTTTTCATCAAAGACCTCTCCTGTACTGAGAAGGACTGAGGCCAACGTGTTTCTTAAATGTGAATGAGAAATAATTCGGTTCAGAAAAACCTATGGCCTTTGCAATCTCATATGTCTTTGCATCGCTGTTCTTAAGCATTTCCTTTGCTTTCTCTATCCGTACATCCGTCAGATACTGCACAAAAGAGGTTCCCGTCTCTTTTTTGAATATCGTGGAGAAGTATGCAGGGGATACGGAGATTGCCTCTGATACCGTTTCAAGCCCGAAGAGCGGATCTTGGTAACGTTCCATTATTATGCGTTTGGCCTTGGTTATGAACTCTATATGGGAACTTTCCCTGACACCGGACGCCATATGGAACGCTGCAAGGGCAAGTCGTTCTGACAGAGCCTCTGCTCTCGATACCGTATTTGCTTTCGATAGGAGTATAAAAAGATCTTCTCCTTCAATAAGGGATGCAATATTCCTTCCATAAGCAGAGCATATTTCTGCTATTGAGGAGATTATCGAGAGGACTGTGCTTTGTATGCTCTCTGTATCGACTTCGGAAGAGAAAAATTCACGTATCTTCCTCTTTACCTGTTCCTCGCTTCCGAACTTTATCATCATAACAAGGTCTGTCTTTCTTTCACCCCTTGTCCATTCTTTTGTCGTTCTTTCGACATTCTCGACATCGGAAAGTGTGATGATATGCTGCTCAGGATAGATTGTTGCATAATTAAGTGCGGCCATTGCGCTCTTATAGGACTCTGGAAGCGACTTGAGATGGTATACGACTTCACCTACTCCGATATTGCATGGCCTAGATAGGTAATGGATTATCGTAGACTGGAGTAGCGAGAGCGTACGGTTTATCTCAATCTTAAAAGTCTGGGTCATGCTTTCTTCTAGGTTGGAGGAGAAGATTATCACAACCTGATTCTCATACTGGAACGTGGCTATATCGGATTTATCGTCAAGGCCGCGTTCGATGATTTCGCTCATCACTATTGAAAAGTGGATCTCCGGGGGAAGCTCTACAGCCGCTGCTGCGAACATCGTTCCAGAGAGCGGTATCCCATATTCCCGGGCTTTATCGAGAAGGAGAGCTTCATCTTGAAGACGGGTAGATGCAATTAGTGAAATCAGGAACTTTTCCTTATAGAGAGACAAGGCATCGTTATAGAAAGCTTCAAGGCGTTTCATATCCGAAATACGCGCCAGATCATCATCCAGCCTTGCTTTCGCTCTCTTTAATACTTCTGTCATTGACTCGATGCTTACAGGTTTGAGCACATACTCAGCTGTACCAAGCTTCATCGCAGTCTGTGCAAAGGTAAATTCATCGTATCCTGATAATATTATGACCTCGACAGAGCGTGAAAAGCGTTCCCTGACTTCCGTTATGAATGCAATACCATCCATATAAGGCATCTTTATATCTGTAATGATTACATCTGGGATGCCGTCTTCGAGGATATCGAGAGCTTCCAGTCCATTTGATGCTTCTCCGATAATCTCAAAGCCATTTTCTTCCCAAGGTGTCAGCGTTCTTATCGAAGACCTTACAGCATCTTCATCATCGACAAGGAGGATTGAATACATCAGGTATACATCTCCAATATTCCGGAGAGCATGGAAACAAGCTTCTTCTTATAGCTCTCAGGTTCAAGTACCTTCACGCTCTTTCCGCACTGTATTATGCGGAGCATGAGTTCTATGGAATTTTCTGCATCAAGATGACAGAGGTAGTTGCCATCATCCAGTTTCTTTAGTTCCGGTTTCCCATGGACTAAAGTTGAAAAAGAATTGAGCGCGCTTTTCTCCTTTATCTTGAGCGTAAGCGGAACCATATCGATTGCATCATAAGTCTCCATTTCTTTATGTGAGAATGGTTTGAGGTTATCAGGGATAGTATATGTCTCATCGAGCATCATCGCATCTGAGATAGATGAGATATCGAGTGTGATGATATCCTTTGTATGTCTGAGTCTTCCTGTAACGGTTATCGGGCGCCGTCCCTGTGCATCTTCCTTGAATCCGATGAAATATGGCGCTATCTCAATTTCCTCTGCGTCCTTCTCTGTTGTATGAATGCGTGCAATCCTTCCTGATACCCAGCAGTCGATAAGGACTTCCATTACTTGATTGTACCTGTCTGCAACGCTCTTATTTTTCTGTATTGCATTATCGACCTGCTCTGCAAGCAATAGAGCATTCTCGCTGACAGTCGGCGCATACATCCTCATGTTCATTGCAAGCTTTCTCAGTGCAGAGGCAAGATGAGGATTTGCAAATTCCTCTGTCGAGAGAAGCGCTTCGGCTCCCATGTTGAAGGCAAGGCTTTCATATACACTGAGCGCCATTGGAGATGATTCTTCCTCATCTTCGCGTATTTTGATCAGATTATTCTCTTCGTAAATATCAATATGCTGCGACAGATTCTCTACATAACGAGAGACCGTCGAACGATGCACTCCAAGCCTTCTTGCTATTTCGGCCCTTCTTATTCCCTCTGGGTGAGACCTTAGAAGAAGCTCCATCTGCGCAACTCTTTCCCCTTTCATAAGAATCAGTATAACAGCAAAGCGGTAAGGATAATAAATATTGTTATTTTGCCAAGCAATATCATTAAAT
>CAZURL010000046.1:0-4049 GCA_964623005.1 uncultured Spirochaetaceae bacterium | reverse complement strand
GTTGGCAAATCTTGAAATGAGATTGTTCTTCTCTGTAGCTTGAACAGTATTTATTGCAAAGAATTTTACGTATCAATAGACTTTGCCATATGGAAGAAGAACTGGAAAAGCTAGAGATCAAAGTGAGCTATCTTGAAGATGCGTTCATGAAGCTCAATGAAGTGATAATACAACAAGAGAAGACGCTGAATGCTTCTGCATTACGCATAGAGCAGCTTGAAAAGAAAGTAGCTGACTTGATTGAGATAACAGGGGAAGCCCGACCAAACAGGAAGCCGCCTCATTACTGAGGCTTTCGCTCCCATGTGGTATTTGCTTCGAAGAGTATCGTGCCATCATCTTTTCTGATGCAATGCACAAGCTCTGCGCTCTCTCTATTTCTCGAAACAACGCCTGTTTCAACTATGACGTTATCGTTGCGGAAAGTCTGATGCTCCCACTGAACATCGACAATTTTCGGAACATATTCCCTTAGGAAGTCTTCATCCATAGCAGATACAAGCCAACGGACATAGACGACGTTATTTATATGCCTGTTGTAATCAATATCATAGTAGGTGGGAACAGGCTTATGCAGTGGCCATCTTTCGATAATCTCTGCATTGTCGAACTTCAAAAGCTTCCCAATATCAGGATTCATCCAATAATCAGAAGGGGCTTTTAGCACATCTCCAAGCTCAGAGGGCCGAAGCGGTCTATTTCTATTTAAATCGATTATTGCCCAAAGCGTCATTGCCTCGAATGAAAGGTTCCCATCATTGCCATAGCCTCTGACGACTCTTGGACAGTGAAGCTTGAAACCTTCCTGTGCCCAGCTTTCAAGTTTTAACGTATCTCTCCAGACATCATGATGATGGAAAGTCACCCTTGTCCTTGTTATGACCCATGTCCAGTTCTTCTCAGCCATCAGATCTGAGATTGCGATGCCCATACCTGCCGCATGCTCTCCGCCGATTTCCTGCATAGCGTCAAAATAAAACGGGAGACCGGCAGTATAGGACATATCTGTATCGCTGGCCCTCACAAAATAATCTGCATATGCAATACCATTCTCTATCTTCATGTATTTTCCTTCATCCTATAAAAGAGCAGTATGCTTCTACCATATTTTCGCTCATCAATGAGCGTGAGAGCCCCGATATTATCATTCCAGAGTTTTCTCTCTTCACGTGGAAGATGGATTATAAAAAGATCTCCATCCTTCACGACTTCGTTCTCTGAAACAAGCTCTGCAATCTTCGTCTTTTCCTCCATCGGGAACGGCGGATCTGCATAGACGATGGAATATCGCATCGGAGGGGATTTGAGGAATCTCATGACATCTACTATAAAGAGTCTTTTATCTTCTTCGACATACGCGAGATTCTTCTCTATCGTCGCCTTCTTTCCCTTATCCATTTCGACAAGATGGATAAGAGAAGCTCCACGAGAGGCAGCTTCGATAGCAACGCATCCCGATCCGGAGAAAAGATCGAGAAACGACGTTCCCTCCAGATCGCCAAGGATTGCGAACATAGACTCTCTCATCATATCCATCGCAGGCCTTATAATCCCCGGTGGGCATATAACCTGTCTCCGGAGATATTTGCCTCCAGTTATGCGCATAGCTTCAGCTTATAACAATCACGGAAATCATTCCATGTACACACGGCATAAAGTGGAGAGTTATGAAAGCCGTGTCAGCTGCAATGAGTCTGCAAACTGATAACCTGTATGCGTTCCTGTTATGATTACAGCAAGATCACCTTTCTTCACCAGCCCTGTTTTCTGGGAAAGGACGTTTGCAAGATTTGCAAGCTCATCCTTGTCCTCCGTATAAGGAGCAGGGATTGGATATACACCGTAATCGAGCCGCAGCTGCCTTTGTGCCTTCGTATCCGTAACGCATGCGATAATCGGCGCAGAAGGATGGTATGAAGAGGTCATCCTTGCCGATCTGCCTTTTGCGGACATACAGATTATAGCCTTTGCTCCCAGTGTAAACGATGCATCAACAGCAGCATTTGCAATCGTGTTCGGAATATCTGGGACAACCTTGAGCTGGCGTTCGAAGTAACGTTTTCTGTAATCAATCTGGTTCTCCGTATACTCAGCAATCTCTGCCATTGTCCTTACAGCCTCTATCGGGTACTTACCGGCGGCAGTCTCTCCTGAAAGCATCGTGCATGTCGTTCCATCGTAGATAGCATTCGCAACATCGGAAACCTCAGCCCTTGTCGGCCTTGAATGCTCTGTCATCGATTCAAGCATCTGCGTTGCCGTAACAACGATCTTTGCACTTTCATAGCACTTCTTGATGATGTTCTTCTGTATTGCCGGCAGCTCCTTGAAAGGAATCTCAACACCAAGGTCTCCTCGTGCAACCATAACCCCATCGGAGGCTTCGATGATTGCATTAAGATTATCGATGCCGCTCTTGCATTCAATCTTGGATATTATCCTTATATCATTCGCGCCGTTGACAGCCAGCAGCTTACGGATCCTTTTAACATCCTCGGCTGTTCTTACAAAGGAGGCTGCGATGAAATCTACATCCATCTCAATTCCAAAGAGGATATCTGAGCGATCTGTATCGGAAATGAATGGCATATCGATATCAACACCGGGAACGTTTATCGACTTGTGATTCGATATCCTTGCAGTATTGAGCACTTTGCAAGTTACATTGCCATCAACGATATCCATAACCTCGAGTGAACAGAGCCCATCATCGATTAGGATCTTCGTGCCTTTCTCAACATCTTCTGCAAGATATGGATAGGTTATTGCCACGCCATTCTCATCACCTTCCTCTTCCCTTGACGGATAGAGAGTGAAGAGCGAACCTTCCTTTAAGATTGCTGAACCATCCTTGAAAGTCTTCGTCCTGATTTCCGGCCCCTTCGTATCGAGGATGATGGGAATGAAAACTCCCATCTCTTCGGAGATCCTTCTGATTCTCTCAATCCTTCCCCTGTGCTCTTCATGGGAGCCATGGGAAAAGTTCATTCTCGCCGCGTCCATTCCATTTTCAATCAGCGCCCTGATCATCTCGTCGCTTTCGACGGATGGCCCAATCGTACAAATAATCTTTGTTTTTCTCATATTATTCTTCCGGCCAGAGTCCAAGCTCTGGAGCTACCTTAGTCATTCCATCGATCGTTATCTGTATTATCTCAGAAAGATCCATGCCAAGCATTTCTGCACCCTTTGCTATAACATCCCTGTTAACGCCTGCTGCGAAGGACTTATCCTTCCATTTCTTCTTGATTGACTTCACAGAAATGCCTTTCATCTTCTCAGGCCTCATCAGCGCACTTGCATTGACCAGTCCTGTAAGCTCATCGATTGTATAGAGAACCTTTTCCATATACTGTTCGGGTTTTACATCTGTGACAAGACCATAGCCATGGCTGCATACAGCATGCGTAAGTTCTTCCGGCGCGTTTATCTCGCTCAGAAGCTCCGGCGCTTTGTGGCAATGCTCTTCTGGGAACATCTCCCAGTCTATGTCATGCAGGAGGCCGACAATCCCCCAAAAGTCAGGATCTTCGCCATTTCTTTCTGCAAATTCTCTCATTACGGCTTCGACAGATAATGCATGGTGGTATAGACTTTCTGACTTGTTGTACTTCTTGAATAATTCTACAGCTTGTACTCGACTAACATCCATGACTGCGATTATATGCGTAAATCAAAATTTTGGACATATCCAAATAATGGTTGTGAACTACAAATGCTTATTTCCATATAATAAAGGATGATAAAAGCTTCAAAATAAGCCATGTCTTTCCATCAGATTGCACCTCGTGATATCACTTCTGGTACAGAAATGGTACACCTGACGAGGTGCTTTTTCTCATCGGTTCAAAGCCGGTTTCCGATGCATAGGGATCAGATTGGGGGATATCTTAAAAGCCGAAGCAAAAGAATCCCATCAGAAAGGTATGAACACTTTTTGAGCTTGAATCAGTTCATTTACAGTTCTTATAATGGAACGCGGCACTGCCATATGAACGGTAGGCGGTCAGCCTCTTGTCGTGCAGACGGGAGGTGTCGTTGACCCTCCC
>CAZURL010000045.1:0-14382 GCA_964623005.1 uncultured Spirochaetaceae bacterium | reverse complement strand
AGGATTAGTGGATCCGAATGAATATATCCCTGCTGAACTCCTCGATCATCAGGATCCTTGTACTGCCCACGATTCCATTTATCTGGAGATATCTTTCTGCGATATGACGGCTTCTGCCATATCAGGGGGGCTGTCGGTATCATTCTTCTCATTGTGCTCTTTCAATCGAGAAACATGCAATAAAGAGCTGTCAGGCAGAATTATTGTAGCAAAATCTGTAACAGATACCAATGATCGTCCTCTGTATCTTATTTTGGTGCAAATGGTTATAATCCAGTCAAATATATCTATTGTCGCTGTTCCCTTTTTTGATATAATCACAAAGAGGTAGAGGTACTATAAGTTATATGAGTAACGATCGGCTGGAAATCAGCCTCGATTATCTTAAATTCACAATCGAAGCAGATGGCGAGGAGCTATCTGAGCAATTGGAAAAGACCTTCTCCGATATATTGGAAGGAGAGCTTAAGGCAGACAGTGCTATTGCATCGTATATCAGGGAAGAAGGATTGGAGAGTGCAGATCTTTCTGATGTCGATGAAATGTCTAGGTATCCTGGAACGCGCTGCATCGTGAATTACTTTGGGATCAAAGACCGAGAAACATTAAAGAAAGTTGATAAGAGGATATCATCATTTCGCACTGCAGAACTTCTGAAAGATAAGCCGGATATGCCATTCAATTTTGACTTCCTTAAAGCAATACATGCTCAGCTTTTCGGTGATATCTATCCATCTGCAGGAGAGACAAGGCGGCAGACAATGCAGAAGCATACGGAATACTGCCAGCCTGAGTTTATCGATAGAGCGGCTGGCATGCTCTTCTCGAAGCTCAGAGATGAAAACTATCTCAGAGGCATTGATGATATCGACGATTACATAAATGTACTTGCCTACTATATGGGAGAGATGGAAGCACTTCATCCTTTCATGGACGGAAATGGCAGGGCAACACGGTTATTCTTCCATACGCTTAGCCTTTCTGCTGGATATGAGATAGGCTGGGGTAGCGCAGATCCAGATCATTTTCTTGGGGCTAATGTCGCCGCTCTTGACGGTGATTATCAGGCGTTGATAGACGTTCTTGAGGAAATCGTCATTCCGCTTTCGTGATGAGAATTGCAATACTTGGAGGCGGAGCGATGGGATCGCTCTTCGGAGGGTATCTTTCTGCTCATAATGATGTGACCATCGTTGATATCTCTGAAAAGAGCGTCGATGCGATA
Source organism: uncultured Spirochaetaceae bacterium (assembly GCA_964623005.1). GTDB lineage: Bacteria > Spirochaetota > Spirochaetia > Sphaerochaetales > Sphaerochaetaceae > Ornithospirochaeta. The sequence goes on along the minus strand of CAZURL010000045.1, from coordinate 13,157 downwards.
AACAATGGAATACGGATTAAGGAAAAGGATGGAACGGAATGTGTTTATCATCCCAGGGCTGTTATCGATTCTTCTTCGCTTTCCCCTCAGGATCTTGTAATCGTATTCGTTAAATCGATGTTTACGGAAAGCGCGCTCTCTTCTAACAAAGCGTTGATTGGGAAAGATACATACCTTATGACGCTGCAAAATGGAGCAGGACATGAGAGAAAGCTCATGCCGTTTCAGGATGAAAGTCATATTATAATCGGCTCAACACAGCATAATGCTTCGATAATCAGCTCTGGTTATATCAACCATGGAGGATCTGGCATAACAAGCATAGGGCTTCTTTATGGCGATTCTTCCGCGATTTCCCATATTGCAGAAACATTCACATTATCTTGTCTTGAATGCAAGACAGAACAGGATGTGCGGAAGCAGATCTGGAAGAAGCTCTTTACGAATACAGCAGCATCATCGCTTACTGCGCTTCTTCAAGTTCCGCTTGGATACATCTACTGCAACAGAGATGCCCATGAAATGATGGAAACACTCTGCAAAGAAGCTGTGGCCGTTGCTTCCTCCATAGGCCTTGAGTTCGACATCAATGAGGTTATAAGAGATGTCGATAACGTTCTGATCAATGCGCCAAATGGCTATACCTCAATCTATGCCGATATAAAAGCAGGACGAAAGACTGAGGTCGATACGATAAGTGGTACAGTCGTTACAGTTGCAAGGGAAAATGGCATCCCTGTTCCATACCATGAGATGCTTGTTCATGCAATACATGCGCTTGAGGACAGGAAAATAGATAAGTGAAAAAATCCTTGCCGATTCGGCAAGGATCAATCTGGTCATTCATCATCACGAACTCGCACTCTTGGCGTATTCCTTTTCTGGAGCTTGACTCTGACTTTGTTTTTGATGATGTAGCATTTGTGGATATTCCCTGCATTCTGGAAATCGAATCCAATCGTCTTGTCCGTAATGTCCTCGACGATGTAATCGTGAAACACGGCTTCATCCAGCTTGAAACGCCTGAAATTCGTGCTGAAGATCAGGGTTCCTCCCGGAGCGAGGTGCATTGTCGCAGCCTTTATGAGCTTCTGATGGTCTCTCTGCACATCAAACATCGCTCTATCCTTGCTGTTCGAGAATGTTGGAGGATCGCAGAAGATAAGGTCGTATCTATCATAGGTATCCCAAAGCCACTCGATGACGTCGCTCTTGTAGAAGAAGTTCTCGATGTCCGTAGGATAGCCGTTGAGCCGTAGATTCTCGATTGCCCAATCAAGGTATGTCGAGGATGCATCTACAGAGACTGTGGAGATTGCACCGCCCTTGATTGCATTGAGCGTTGCCGTTCCTGTGTAGCAGAAGAGATTCAGGAACCTCTTCCCATCAGACATCTTCTGTATAAGCTCTCTTGCCGGCCTATGATCGAGAAAGATTCCTGTATCAAGATAGTCCTGGAAGTTGACAAGCATCCTCAATCCATTTTCCTTTATGATATTAAAACGGTTGGATGTCGCAAGCCTTGTATATTGGTTCTTTCCCTTTTGGCTTTTTCTTTGCTTTACATAGATGTTTTCGAGATCAACACCTGTGACGCGCTCTGTCATAAAGATCATCTCATTAAGTCTTCTCTCCGCATCCTCAGGATTCACGCTATCTGGGGCTGCGTACTCAGCAAGATTGATCCATTTTCCTTCGTAGATATCTATTGCGGCCGCATATTCAGGGATATCCGCATCATATATACGATAGCAAGTCACACCTTCGCTTTCTGCGATAGGCTTAAGCTTTTCAACATTTCCCTTGAGCTTTTCATAGAAAATCTTCTCTGTATCTGTGATTGGCCTTGAAAGACGTTCGCGCTTTTTCTCTTTTGCTCTCTCTTCCAGTACAGCTCTCTCTTCATCTGTATAGATTACATAATGCGCTGCTTGGCACTGTATCGGGCCATTGTAGAGCGTATTCGTTCTCTCAGGCTTCATATCGATATTAGAAAGAAGATCGGATGCCCCGGTGAGAATCGTAGCTCTCCAGCCTTTGAAGACGTTTGTGAGCGTCTTTCCGATACCCGAATACAGCCTGTCGATATCTCTAACCTTCATTCTTTCACCATACGGAGGATCTGTTACGATATAGCCTATTCCCTCAGGCTTATCTTCCTCGGTATATTTTGTGAAATCCTTTACCTTGAAATCGATAAGACCATCAACGCCGGCTTTCTCTGCTGCCGTCTCTGCTATCCTTATTGCACGTGGAGAAATGTCTGAGGCATAAATCCTTATATCCCTTTCATCGAGTGCTTTCTGATGCCTTTCTTCTGCTTCTCTCTTTATCTCATTCCAGCTCTCTTCATCGAAGAATGGCAGGCGTTCGAATGCAAATGGCTTTTCCCTCATAAGACCCGGGGCAAGATCTGCCGCCATAAGCGCTGCTTCTATCGCGACCGTGCCTGAACCGCAGAAGGGGTCTAAGAAGATGCCTGGATCCTCATTTTTGAGCGTATGTCGCCATTCGGAGCGATCGATCAGAGCTGCGGCAAGATGTTCTTTCAGAACAGCATCTGTCTCTTCATCTGGCCTGTATCCGCGTCTATAGAGGCCTTCTCCAGAGAAATCTATATACCATTTAACAGTTCTTTCATGGACGTGGACATGGATCTCTACGTCTGGATCCTGCGTGTCTATATCAGGGCGTTCGCCATCGAATTTCTCTCTGATTCTGTCACAGATTGCATCTTTGACTTTGAGGGATGCATAATGACTGTTTCTTATCCACGGGCAAGTTGCTGTTGTCAGTGTCACCTTTAGCGTCTTCTCTGGTGTAATCCACTTTTCCCATGGCAGTGAAAAGGAGGCGTCGTATAGCTCTTCATCGCTCTCTGTATCTTCATCGATATACAGTGCCATCAGAAGACGGGAAGCAATGCGAGAGTACATGCAGAAGCGCATCCCATCTTTTATTTCCCCTTGGAACTCGACTCCGGATGTGGTCTGCCTTACATCCTGTCCGCCGATCTCGCGTGCCTCTTCTGCTACAAGGTCGCCTTGATTGGCCGCGCATGCTGCGAAGAAAATCATTTTGCTTCCTCCTTATAAATCTTCTCGAATGCTTCCTTTGTATAAGTGTACTTGGAGCCGCAATTGAGGCATTCAAGCACGAGAGGAAACTCTCCATCAAGGATTCCTTCCTGCTCGCTTTTAGGTAGCGATATAAGATACTCTGTAAATGAGGCTTTTGTACATGGGCAGGAAAAGCCTATTGGCGCATGTGCAATATGATGTGGATGGAACGAAGAAAGCTCAGTCTCTACGTACTTTGTTATACTCATTCCCTCAGAAAGCTTCTTTCCAAGCTTCGATAATCCTTTTGCTGCATCCTGAAGCGTTTCAAGCGTCTTATCTGATGCCCCGGGAAGCGCTTGCATGAATAGGCCTCCGGCCCCCATTACCCTTGCATCCTTATCGAACTCAATGGAAAGGTAGAATAGGGAAGGTGTCTGCTCTGAGGAAGTGAAGTACAGCGCAAGGTCATTTGCCAGATTGCCGTATTCCAGCATTATCTCCCCTGTGAATGGCGATTTGCTCCCTTCAAGGTATTTCGTTATCGAGAGAAACCCAGGGCCGTATATAAAAGAGGTATCGAGTGAATCGATCGGTTTATCGAGCGGAATAGGATTATTTACAAGATAACCCCGGACGGCGCCGGACGCCCATGCCTCTACGCACATTCCCTTTACTGGCCCGCCGCACTCAATCTGGAGGCGTATCCGGTCATTTCCCTTCACAGTTGAGGAAAGAAGTGCGCCTGCAATATATCCCTGTCCGAGCATATATGTTTCAAGAAGTCCAGTATTATGGTTTGCTTTCATCGCGTTGACCATAGCTGTCGCTGATACAGCAGAGAGCCTTACATTGTCGCCGCCAATGAGAAAAACCTCCCTTCCGTCTGGTGGAAGAGAGGCAATGTGTTCATTCAATGATTTGTCATCGATTGCTTTACGGATCATATCCGTAGCTTATTTTAGTGTGTATTGTTTTGCAAGAGTTTCGAACTCATCACCTTCTACGACTTCCTTCTCAAGCAGTGTCTTGGCAATGTGCTCAAGAGCCTCCTTGTTCTTCTCTAGGTTCGTCTTCACATGCTCATAGCGTTCGCTGATGATTCTCTCCGCTTCATCTTCGATATACTCCTGAGCTTTCTCCGAGTACTCTCTTGAACCGCTGACTCCCTCTATTCCTGAATTTGTCTTCGGTAGCGTTAAGTTGCGATAGCGTTCAGACATACCATACTCGGTTATCATCTGCCTAGCGATATCAGATGCACGTGAGATATCATTACTAGCGCCTGTTGAGATATCGGAAAAGATAACTTCCTCCGCCGCTCTTCCGCCGAGAAGCACATCAATCTCTCCGACAAGCTCCCCCTCTGAAAGCAGGAATCTATCCTCAGTAGGATACTGTAGCGTATATCCAAGCGCGCCAAATCCACGAGGGATAATCGAGATCTTCGAAACAGGTGAAGAGCCTTCTGTAAAATACGCTGTCAGCGCATGTCCTGTCTCATGGTATGCTACGCGTCTTCTCTCCTTCTCGTTAAGCACTCTGCTCTTTCTCTCAAGCCCTGCGATAGACTTCTCAATCGCATTCTCGAAATCAAGTTGCGTGATTCTATCATGTCCGGCACGTACTGCTATAAGCGCCGCTTCATTTGCGATATTAGCAAGATCGGCGCCTGCTAGCCCTGCTGACGCTTGTGCGATCTTGCGCAGATTCACATTTACATCGAGCTTCATATTCTTTGTATGGATCTTGAGGATAGCTTCACGTCCTTCAAGGTCTGGTTTATCTACAAGAACCTGCCGGTCAAAGCGTCCGGGACGAAGAAGCGCTGGATCTAGAACTTCTGCTCTGTTCGTTGCTCCAAGGATGATAACGCCGGTACGGGAATCAAAGCCGTCCATCTCAACCAGAAGCTGGTTCAATGTCTGCTCCCTTTCATCGTTTCCGCCGATGTTCGCACTCGTTCTCTGCCGTCCTATAGCATCGATTTCATCAATAAATATGATACAAGGACTCTTTTCTTTTGCCTGTTTGAAAAGGTCTCTGACTCTTGCCGCACCTACGCCTACGAACATCTCAACGAAGTCTGCGCCGCTCATACGGAAGAATGGAACGCCAGCTTCACCAGCGACAGCTTTCGCAAGGAGCGTCTTACCAGTTCCCGGAGGGCCGACAAGAAGAACTCCCTTAGGAATATGCGCACCCATATCTGTATATTTCTTCGGATCTTTCAGGAAGTCCACGACCTCTTCAAGCTCTGCTTTTGCCTCATCCTCTCCTGCAACGTCGGAAAACCTTACGCCTGTTTCTCCCTCTGCAACAAGCTGGCTCTTGTTCTGGCTGAATGACATTATCCCTTGCGCGCCTCCGGAGAGCCGTTTTGAAATCCAAGCATAGAAGACCAGGAAGATGATGATAGGAAAAGCAATCGAGAGAAGGGAACTGAGCGCAGAAGGTTTTGGTGGCTCTGTTGCATAATACTCGACGCCCATCTCATCTAGAAGCGGCACGAAGCTCGGATCGGCAATCATATATGTCTGATACGGTATGATTGTAGAGGTATCGATGGTTGTCGGTATCCTTCTGCTTGCTGCGATGCTGGTAAGCAGATCCGCTGCATTTTCCCTTGTAAGCGAATAGCCGATGTATTGGTCATTATCGAATGCGACCTGCACAATCGTTCCGTTTTCGATCAGCGACTTGAACGTACTGTAATCTACATTTATGTAGTTAATGCGCGGCTTCATCATCAGATAATTGATAGTCATTACAATTATGATGGCGATGATGAAATACCAAATTGAATATGTGAACTTCTTTCTCTTGTTGTTGGTAGTCTTGCCGTCTGTATGTATACCTGGGTCTGGCGAGTGCTTCTTCCCAGAATCATCCGCCGTTATCATGTTATCATTATGGTCACTCATAAAATAAAGTTATGTGCAGAGAGATAAGTTTTCAATACACTTCACCCAAACCACACTTTAGGTATAATACATTTATATGGCAAAAGAAGGTAAGACGAGGAAAAAAGACTTTCATGAAGGACGCGAAGGGCGGCTTGCCACGGTCATTATCACATCTCTTTTCGTCTTCCTTCTAGCTCTTGCGATTATACTCTCAACATCCTTGGTTGAAGCAGAGAATCTGCGGTTGGATAATGCTGTTGAGAGGGCATATTCCGATGTGCTGATGGTGCTGCGCATCGGTGGGGATATAGACAGGCTGATGGATGATAAGCACGTTCTCGGCTTCGGATACTACACGCATACGGGCACGCCGATGTACATCTGGGGTGATGCGTATCAACGCCTTCCGATAACCTCCTTTCCCAATGGTACAGGCTTTGATGGATCGTACTCTTTTTATGATAATGCGACGCATATAATCGAGACAGTGCGCTATGTAAGTTCAATCTCGATAATACCGGAGAACATCTTCCGTAGCGATGCATCCCTAGTGGAGTATCCTGATATCATATACATATCATTTGATGCATCAAGCTTTGCTATCCGCGTTCGTTATCTTGTTACGGTGTCCATCCTTTGCTGTCTTGCAATTGTTGTTTTATGCTTCATTGTCCTCAGGATTTTCCGGCAGAATACGCTTTACCGTGAAACGCTCAGGCGTCAGGAGAACCTTGTAAGGCTTGGCGAGGCTGCACGTACGCTGACGCATGAGATCAAGAATCCGCTCTCTGCGATACGGCTTGAGATTGCGATACTAAAGCGTGCTCTTCCTGAGAATCTCAAGGAAGATGTGAGGATCCTCGATCAAGAGACGGAGCGGCTAAGAAAGCTTACGGACAAGGTCTCTGATTATCTACGCAATCCTCTGGGTAAGCCCCATCCTGTTGATATCATAGAGGAGATCAGAACCTTGATACCCCTTTTCCCAAAGGACGTACGTTATGATCTGAGCGCTGGCAGTATCATCGTTCTCTTTGATCCTGAGAGGTTGAGATCTGTGCTTGAGAACCTTGTAAAGAATGCTGTAGAGGCGTGCGAAGGAAGGGATATTGATGTCGACGTCGAGGCGATGAGGGATGAAAAAGGCGGGTGCTATGTATTTGTCCGTGATAGGGGAAAAGGGCTTGGAGAGAGCGATGAAAAGAGGATATTCGATCCGTTCTATACAACGAAGATACATGGGTCGGGAATCGGTCTTTCGATAAGCCAGCAATTCGTCAGGGCCGCAGGCGGTACGTTACGGCTGTATCCGCGTGATGGCGGCGGTGCGATAGCAGAGGTTTATCTGAAATGCCATGGCTCAAGGAAGGGTAAATGAGAATACTCATATGTGATGATGAAGAGAATATCAGGAATGTTATGAAACGCTTTCTGGCGTTGGAAGGTATCGATAGCGATACAGCGGAGAATGGTCTCTCGGCAGAGCGTATGATGAGGGAAAATGCCTATGATGCGCTCCTTGTGGATCTTCGTATGCCAGGCCTTGATGGCCTATCGCTGATAAAATGGGTGAGAAGCGAGGGCTTTAGGCTTCCTATTATCATGATAAGCGCCCATGGCGATATTTCAGATGCAGTAACGGCGCTCAAGGAAGGCGCCTCTGATTATATCGTAAAGCCATTCGATCCAGAGGAAGTTGTAATCAAGATAAAAAACCTTGTCGAAGCAACGAATATGAAGAACATTGTCGAAGGGGAGAAAAAGGACGTCGGCTTCATAGGCGAAAGCCCTGAGATACTTCATATAAAGGCGATGATTCAGAAGATTGCACCATCAGGTGCGACCGCGCTTATAACAGGAGAGTCTGGAACGGGAAAGGAGGTCGTCGCAAGAGATATTCATGAGCACTCATCCGTCGCCGATGGCCCGTTTATCGCTATAAATATCGGAGGTGTTCCGGAAAATCTCCTTGAATCAGAGCTTTTTGGCTATGAAAAAGGGGCGTTTACTGGTGCAGATAAACGAAAGACAGGGCTTTTTGAGCTTGCGTCCGGCGGAACGCTCTTTCTCGATGAAATCGGTGATATGCCGCTGTCCTTGCAGGTTAAGATCCTCCGTGTTCTTCAGGATCGAAAGATAACGCGTCTTGGCGGGACAATGCAGATGCCGATAAATGCGAGAATAATCGCCGCAACAAATAAGAATCTGGAGGAGATGGTCAGGGAGGGCACGTTCCGGGAAGATCTCTTTTACCGCTTGAATGTTGTCAGGATACATATTCCACCCCTTCGCGACCGTGCCTCGGATATCCCTCTGCTCGCGGCCTCGATTGTGAATAAGTACAATATGCAGATGGGAATGCGCATAACAGGTTTTACGCCTGAGGCGCTTGAAGCGCTAAAGGCATATCCGTTCTATGGAAATGTCAGGGAGCTTGAGAATGTCATAGAGCGCGCAATGATCTTTGCAGATGGCAGTGTTATGGGGCTTTCTGATATAGATCTTGGAAGTTCTTCCTTAAAGCGTGATACAAAGCGCGAGGATAATCCGCTCTCCGAATCATTTAACCTTCGTGAGATTGAACGATCTGCGATTATCAATGCACTTCATCGCTGGGAAGGAAACAGAACGAGAGCTGCGGAGGAACTTGGAATCAGCAGGAGGACGCTCATATCGAAGATTGCAGAGTATTCTATTGATCTTTGAAATGGATTATCCTTTGGAAAGGAGTTTGTATGAAAAAATCTATATATGTTTTTCTAGTGCTTGCACTTATTCTTTCCCCGCTTGCCGCAGGGACTGTTTCGGTCGCGGCGCTGCGCGGCCCTACGTCGATGGGATTGTCAAAGTTGATGGCAGATTACGAGGATGGTATATCAGACGGAAATGAGTATGAATTTACGCTTGAAGGTTCTCCGGATGCTATTGTTCCTCTCGTTGTCCGCGCTGCTGTTGATATCGCAGCGATTCCTGGAAACCTCGCATCTGTACTGTATAACAGGACAAATGGCGCAATCGAGGTTCTGGGAATAAACACGCTTGGCGTTCTCTATATTGTCGAAAATGGTGATTCAATTCACTCTGTTGAAGATCTTAGGGGTAGAACAATCTATGCTTCCGGTCGTGGCGCGACGCCTGAGTATGCGCTTTGCTATGTGCTTGATGCATACGGCCTTGAGATCGGAAAGGATGTAGAGGTTGAATGGAAGAGCGAGCATGCAGAGTGCGTTGCGGCGCTCAGTGTTGATAAAAATGGCGTTGCTATGCTTCCTCAGCCATTTGCAACGACAGCTGCAATGAGGGATGAAAGCATCCGAATAGCACTTGATCTCAATGATCTCTGGGAAGAGAAAACCGGTCATGTCCTTGTGACAGGGGTAACGATTGCACGTAAAGCGTTCATTGAAGAAAGCGGTGATGAGCTTGCGGCTTTCCTCTCCTCATACAAGGATTCTGTGGATTTCATCAATGAGAATGTAGAAGAGGGAGCTGCGCTTGTAGAGCATTTTGGAATCGTTTCAGCTTCTGTTGCACAAAGGGCGATCCCATACTGCAATATCGTTCTGATAACAGGAGACGAGATGAAGGCTTCGCTTGCCGGTTATCTCGATATTCTCTACCGCTTCAGCCCAGAGAGCGTAGGCGGACAGGTTCCAGGGGATGACTTCTACTACACAGAGTAGAATCAAATGGATAGGAGCCATTATCTTCTGGCTCCTTATATGGGAGGGCGCTTCCCTTTTGATAGGGGAAGAGCTTTTCCTGCCTTCTCCAGTCCGTGTGCTCGTGAGGCTTTCTGAGATTTCCCGTACTTATAGGTTCTGGACTTCCATTGCTTTCACGCTTTCTAGGATAATCTCAGGTTTCCTTCTCTCCCTTGTTTCTGCCCTTATCCTTTCTTCGCTCTCTTCGATATCGAAGACACTTGCGATACTCTTAGATCCGCTTGTCAAGGTTGTGAGAGCAACGCCTGTTGCCTCGATAGTCATTCTCTCCCTTGTCTGGATTTCCTCGAAGAACCTCTCTGTGATCATTTCGTTCATGATGGTATTCCCGATTGTCTATTCGAATGTATTTGAAGGAATAAAGAGTACCGATTCTGATTTATTGGAAGCTGCGAAGGTCTATAGGATGAAAGGTGTGAAGGTGTTTAGGTATATCTACATACCTTCTGTCATTCCGTACTTCAATGCTTCGATAAAAGCCGCGCTTGGTCTTGCTTGGAAGAGTGGGATAGCTGCGGAGGTCATAGCGCTTCCCCGTGGATCGATCGGAGAGAGGGTATATGAAGCGAAGATTTATCTATCAACGCCGGATCTTTTTGCATGGACGCTTGTCATAATCGTTCTTGCATTTCTTTTCGAGCGTTTCTTCCTAGCTTTGACAAAGCTTCTCTCAAGGAGGCTTTCTGAATGAAAATTGCAATAGAAGAGAAGAGATTTGGCGATAAGATCATCTTCAAGAATAGAACCTTTATCTTTCCCGATCATAAGCGATCTGCATTGATAGCGGAGTCCGGAAGGGGCAAGACGACGCTGATGCGTATGCTTTCTCTCTTAGATAAGGATTTCATCGGTACTATAGATAATCCACCGGAAAAACCTGTGGTGCTCTTTCAGGAAGATAGACTCTCTGAAAGCATCAGCGCGTTATCGAACTTGATGGCTGTAACAGATAATAGCGATGAAGCGCTTTCCATGCTTGGGAAAGTAGGGCTTTCGGGGGAGGAAAGAACGAAGGTTCATGCGTTATCTGGAGGAATGAAGCGGCGGTTGGCAATTGCCCGTGCGCTCCTTGTTCCTTTCGATGTGCTCTTTCTCGACGAGCCTTTCACCGGTCTCGATTATGACACAAAGGTGATGGTTTCTTCCCTTATCCTTGAAAGAACTCTTGACCGCACGCTTATATTCATCACCCATAGCAGCGAGGATGTTGATCTTCTCTCGCCGGATTCTGTTGTTGAGATTGATTGATACCATTTGTTCCAAGGTGCTAGACTTGTTTTTATGAATAATTCACTGCCTCATTGGTCATTGGAGAATATCTACAAGTCTGTGGAATCCGAGGATTTCCTCTCAGATCTCGATAAAGTCGAAACGCTTTCCAAGCGCCTGAAAGACGTTCCGAGTCTTGAACTTTATGATGAGCTTTCTGCGCTTATGATCACACTTGATGCATATACAAGTGCATTATTGTCGACAGATAGCAGTGACGAGAGCTATCTGAAAGCACGATCGAAAGTGGATGAGAAGGAGCTTATTTACAAGAGCGCAGAGGATTTTTTCATCAGGTATATTGGGAGAACAGAGGAAAAGGCAGGTGATCTTCTGTTTGTTAAGGAACTGAGAAGCGAGTCCAAGCATTTAATGAGCGTTGAGGAAGAAGCACTTGCAGCAGAGCTATCTATCTCGGGCGACAAGGCTTGGTCAAATCTCCAACAGACTCTTTCCTCTTCGATAAAAGATGGGGAGAAGACGCTTACAGAATTAAGGAGTCTTGCTTTCAATTGCGATAGAGCCATTCGTAAGGAGGCATTCGAAAAGGAAGTTGCCCTTTTAGAAAGGCATAGAAATTCCTTTGCTGCCGCACTTTCCGGGGTAAAAGGAACGGTGCTTACGCTTGAGAGAAAACGAGGATGGAAAACGCCTATTGAACGCTCTATATTCTCTTCTCGCATAACAGAGAAGACGCTTGAATGCCTCTTTACTGCAATAAAAGCCGCGCTTCCGATGTTCCAAGACTATCTAAAGATAAAAGGCGGCCTTCTTAATATTGAGGATTTCTCCTTCTATGATCGCTTTGCGCCGCTTGGAAGAAGCCGTGAGTACTCCTTTGAATGCGCAAAGAAGATAGTCCTAGAGTCCTATGCGTCATTTGATGAGAATATGGCGGCCTTTGCCGAGCATGCATTCGATTCTGGTTGGATTGATGCAGAGCCAAGGGAGGGGAAGACTGGCGGTGCATATAGTGTCTATTTCCCTCTTTCCCATGAAAGCCGCGTCTTTATGAATTTCGATTCTTCCTATGACAGTGTTCTTACGCTTGCGCATGAGCTTGGACATGCATACCATGACAGCATCCTTTGCAATAACCCTACATCCCGTGCAATCTATCCGATGACGCTTGCTGAGACGGCGTCGCTCTTCGGGGAACTTCTTGTCACGGAGAACCTTCTATCGAAGACCTCGGATAAAGCAGATGAGCTTTTCATTCTCGATCAGTTCTTAACATCGTCTTCCGAGACCATCATGGATATTTACTCAAGATATCTCTTTGAAAGTGATTACTTCGAGAGAAGAAGGGAGGGGGATGTGAGTGCAGATGAATGCGTTTCTCTGATGCTTGATGCAGAAAAGCGTGCATATGGAGATTCCCTTACGGTTTATCATCCATATATGTGGGCTGTTAAATCCCATTATTATGATGCAGGGTTTTCCTTCTATAACTACCCATATGCCTTCGGCCTTCTGTTCGCTCTTTCTCTGTATTCAATGAAGGGTGAGAAGGATTTTCCCTCTATTTATAGGGATATTCTTGGAAAAACTGGTGAGATGGATGTAAAGACGCTCTTGGCGTCCATAGGTCTCGATGCGGAATCAGAGGCATTCTGGATGAATGGCGTTAAGATGATTGAGCATTTTGTTGAGAGGATGAAGCAATGCCTCTGAGAATTGAGAAAGCTGTAACAGATGGTCTTGGCCTTGCGCATAATGATAATGGTCGCATTGTCCTTGTTGAAGGTGTGCTTCCCGGAGAGCTTGTCGAAGAGAGAATCATCGAAGAGTCAAGAGGAACGATAAGAGCAGAAGCTACGAGAATCTTAGAGGCATCTCCTATGAGAAGAACGCCTTTCTGTCCTTATTATGGGAAATGCGGTGGTTGTAATTTTCAGATTATAAACGAAGAGGACAGTGCTGCAATCAAAGAGGATATTGTTAAGGATAATCTACTTCGGATTGGGCACTTTGATACGCTTCCTCCCTTTGATAGCCCTGTATATGGGAGTGCTGAGCGCTACCGTCATCGTGCGCGCTTTCATGTGAGTATCAGGACAAAGGACTGGGGCTTTATGGCAAAAGGCACCAATGAGATTGTGAGAATCGATGACTGTCCTCTTCTTTCTGAAAAGCTTTCCCAGATGCTCAAGGATGGAAATGCGATTATTGCAGCGTCGCGTCAGGCTGTGTTTGAA
>CAZURL010000044.1:0-14715 GCA_964623005.1 uncultured Spirochaetaceae bacterium | reverse complement strand
TGTTCAAAACAGCATTAGAGATTGCTCTTGTGCTTCTTAAGGTGTTCCGAGAGATATTCGGCCTGCTGAGAGATATAAAACACCCCCGCCGTCCCGACCAAAGGTAGCGGGGAGTATAATCTTTCTTACTGAGGCCACCGTCTTGCTGGCGGCTCTCATCTATAGTCAAATAGTAATGGACGCCCTCCCATCCGTCAAGCTTCCGGCTTCGATTAACTGAGAAGCGCTTTGAGTTGTTCCTTTGCATCAGCAACGGTCTTTTCATACTGATCCTGAAGCCGTTCTAGGTTTGTACTTGCCATATCCAGAAAGTCTTTATCGTTCTCGATTCTGAGCTTTACGGGTTGTCCATATTGCTGGCTGAGCCTTGCCTCTTTCTCCTCCATCATTGGCCTATACTGTTCTTTCATCTTTTCAATCAGATCTTTTTTGTGCTGAGGATACTGCTTGAGGAAAGGCACAATCTGTCCTATCAGATCCATCACTTCGGGTTTATTGTCAGAGGCGAGAGATGCGATGAATACAAGGCGTTCATATCTATCATCCAGTATCTCATCCTGAGGAAGCGTGATCGATTGAAGTATTGTTGTGGTAAGCGCTTCCTTTACGGCTTCTTTATTGATAGAAAGAAGCGCCTTTTCCGTCTCTTCTTTCGTCTTATCTTCATCGACAAGATAACTTCCTGCGATCCTTCTTGCGTTGTCTATATCAGCATTATGCTGGTATTTATCCTTGTCCAGCTTGATATCAGCTGTCTTTTCAAGGGCAATTTCCCATGCACTTTTGATTTTTCCCATGTAATAAATAATAACGATAAGTGGACAAAGCGGCTATGGCCATGGACTACCTAGGCATTTTTTGGATAGTCTATCGGACGATGACGAGTGGAATAGTCTATATATTCGATTTATTCGGAACGATGATTTTTGCAATAACAGGGGCTGTAAAGGGAGTAAGGCATCGTCTGGACTTCCTTGGCGTCATTGTCTTTGCAATAACCGTCGGATGCGGCGGCGGAGTGGTCAGGGATACGATTCTCAATATCTCCCCAATAGCCGTTTTCAGCGATCCGTTTTATATCATAGTGTGCATTGTATCAGGCACGCTGGTTTTCATATTGAGTCCAAAAGCCATCGGACGATGGAAGATAATCCAGTACTTTGATGCATTTGGACTAGGAGTCTTTACCGCTATTGGCTGCATGAAAGCATATACTCTATCTCTTGGTGCAGTTGCCGTTATTGCAAGCGGTGTATTTGGCGCGGTGGGAGGCGGCGTTCTCAGAGACGTCTTCTCCAAGGAGATTCCTGCGGTCTTTACTTCTGATTTCTATGCATCTGCCTCGATCCTCGGTGGTATTATGTTTGTAATTCTTTCGCATCTAGGGGTACATGGCGATGTTATTCTATATATCACTGCGATATTCACTACAGTGCTCCGCATACTTGGGTACAGATTCCATTGGAGACTGCCCGTTGCCCGTATGGTAGGTGAGGCGAAGAGAAAATGACAGAAAGACTCTACTATAACGATGGCTATCTTCGCTCAATAGAGGCTGTTGTCCAAGACGCAAAAGATGGTGCGATAAAACTCGATAGAACAATCTTCTATCCAGAGGCCGGTGGTCAGCCTGGTGACAGAGGTATGTTCGGAGATCTTAAGATCGTTGATACGCAAAAGGATGAAGATGGCGATGTCCTTCACATCCTTGAAAAAGGCTCAAGAGTGCCAGAAATAGGTGAGAAAGCGGTTTTGGCACTGGATTGGGAGCATCGTTATTTCTATATGAGAGAGCATACCGCACAGCACCTTGTCTCGGCACTCCTTTTCTCTCTCTTCTCAATCGGAACCGTCGCTGTCCATCAGGGTGAAGAAGGCTTTACTATCGAAACGGATAAAAGCGAGATTGATGAAGATGCGCTTCTTGCCGTTGAAAGCGCCGCTATAGAGAGAATCGGAAGGAATCTCCGGGTATGGCAGGATGAGGTGAACCATGAAGAGGCGGAGAGCCTTCATATGCGGCGTTCGATAAAGGTCTCAGGACGCGTGAAGCTTGTGCATATAGAGGATACAGACGTCGTTGCCTGTGGAGGCGTCCATCTTGCTTCTACTGGTGAGATCGAAGAACTCTGCTATGTCTTTTCTGAGCGTATCCGTGGACATGTCAGGACGTTTTGGAAGTGTGGAGAGAGCGCTCGGAAGTACAGAAGGGAAAATGCTCGGATTATTTCATCTCTTACGTCTCTTTTCTCCGCAGAGCCGGCGAATATAGTGCATGAGGCAGAAAAGACGCTTTCAGAGTATAGGGCAATTAAACATAATTTGGCACAGTTGTCTGAAAAACTGGCTCTGAATGAGCTGAAATGTGCGCTTGATGAGACTAATTCATCCAAAATAGTTATATTCGGTACAGATGTTGGCGTATCGTATTTCGATAGTGCGATAGATAAGGATCATGATGGCATCATCCTCGTTGCCGATAGCGAGGGAAAGTTCCTCTTCCACGGTGACAGCAACTCCTTTGAAAAGCTCAGATCTGGTATAGAAGGTATACGCGGAGGCGGAAGGGGACTGCGTTACAGGGGGTCGTATCAGGGAAAGCTAAAGGCGTTCTTGGATGATGCAAGGGATATTTATGGAAAAGCCGAAGCAGATAGATGAGATTGAAGAGGAAAGTCCAAAGGAAAAGCGTATAAAAGAGGGTCGCTTTAACTGGAAGATCGCCGTTATTGGCATTATTCCGATTATCCTCATATTCGCCGTTTTCTTTTTCTTTGTCATGTGCATCGGAAAAGATAACTACGATGATGTGATCCTGCTCATAAATGAGAAATTCGGGTTTCTTGGCATATTCCTCTATGTTTATATCGTAGATACCCTGATCCTCCCGCTCTCTCCGGATTTTGTTTATCCTATCGTTGCAGGAATGAATCCGCTTGTTATTATCCCACTGATAGGAACAGCCTCCGCTTTGGGTGGGGTGACTTCTTATGGAATAGGGCTTCTTATCAACAAGATACCAATCGTAAAGCGCGTAGTTAATAAAGCGCTTGTCCGCTGGGGGGCTTATATAAGAAAGTATGGAACGTACTTTGTTCTGCTTTCGGGGATATTTCCGCTTCCATTCAGCACGATCTGCTCTGTGGCAGGTGCGATGAAGCTCCCTGCCAGAGAAGTTATTCCCAGCTGTCTTGTGAGGTATCTGAGGACAGCAATCTATTTTTCTCTATTCAGACTAGGTCTCAGCGCTCTTGCATGATTTACAACCATCATCGTGCGCTTCTCTGCATCGCCGGTATACGAGGAAGCAGAAAGAAGATTTTCGATCTCCTCTTTGGGGATATATGAGGTGAATTTTTCATCGCTGAGTATGTTCTTTTTCAGCGGATTCGGCTTTCCTTCCTGAAGCTCTTTCCATGCTTCAAGGCTTACTTCCCTTATAGCCTCATGCATCTCCTGCCGGTCTGCACCTCTTCTGCCAAGCTCCATCAAGAGGCGTTCTGTAGATGCAAAGATACCGTAATCATCCATCAGCCTTGCTGTCGCTGCGCTATGGAAATTCATGCCTTTTACGATCTTTGTTGCAGTTATCAACATCTCATCGAGCGCAATGAATGCCTCTGGAATGAAGATCCTTCTATTTGCGCTATCATCAAGCGTGCGTTCTAAAATCATCAGTGAGGCATTATTCCATGCGCTCTGATACGTGCTTTCAACGATGCGTGCCAAGGAATCTATCTTCTCGTTGTTTATAGGGTTACGCTTGAATGGCATTGCAGACGAGCCAACCTGCATCTTGGCAAAAGGCTCAGAGACTTCTCCGATTGGAGGAGATTGCAGGATTCTCAGATCCAATGAGAACTTATGAAGCGTTGAGGCAAGAGAGGATAGGGATGCTATGATTCTCAGGTCTTGCTTTCTTGTATAGACCTGTGTTGCAGCATCATATGCTTTGATACCCAGTTCTTCCATGACAAGATTCTCAAGCTCAATCGAAGAAAGCGATGAACCTTGAAGAAGTTCCTTATAGCTAGCGCCAGTTCCGACAGCGCCTTTCATGCCCTTGCCGCGTATAGAGTCCCGTACGCGGATAAGCTCCTCTCCATCCTCCAGAAGATCCTGAAGCGTCTGTGATAGCCTATATCCAATTGTAGTAGGTTCTGCTGGCTGGATGTGCGTGAAGGCCATCGTTGCTGTAGCTTTCTCTTCTTCCGCGCGCTCTGAAAGCACTTCGATAAGCGTTCCCAGTTTCTCGATTATCAAGTCCAGAGCCTCTTTGAAGCGTATTGCGTCTGCGTTGTCCAAGGCATCCATGCTCGTTGCTCCCAGATGGATAATCCCTCCCGCGGTAGGACACTGTTCTGCATATGTCCTGATCTCTGCCATCAAGTCGTGATGGATTACGCTCTCGATCTCTTCTGCACGCTTTATATTGATATCATCCTTATGCGCTTCAAGTTCCTTCACCTGCGCCTCGCTCACAAGACCAGCTTTGGACTCTGCTCTTGCAAGAGCAATCCAAACTCTTCTCAGGAGCTTTCGTTTGTGAATCTCGGAAAAAACTTCCTTCATTTCTTCCGATCCGTAGCGCCATGTCAGTGGGCTGATGTATGTATCATGAGTATAATCCATGCTCCCATTATACTCAGAGTGCAAGGGAATACGAAGTGGAAAGTACCTTGACAGCTCGTTTCTGCAATACTATAGTCTAAACATGTGCAACCGGTTGCAAAAGTATGAGAAACCGATTGCAAAAGGAGAATAACATGGATGTTGTTTACAAGATGGGTGATTTTAGAGTTGTTGATTTATCGAAGATAATCGATCCTTCGACAGAGAGTAGGCGATGCAAGCTTTATCGCTTCAACACCGGCGGCCCTATCCCTGATTTCCACACCAATATGGATCTTATGAGCCATCTTGGAACACATGCAGAGTGTCCGTATCATCATGATGACAACTGGCCGAGCGTTGCCGAGGTTCCTCTTACAACGTTTATGGGAAGGGCAATCTATGTAAACGTCGAAGCAGAACCTAATTCTTATATCACAGCAGATCTTCTCGACAAGTACTGCCTTCCGCTGATGAAGGACGATACGATTGTTGTCCTCGATAGTCCGCATAAGCTTGCGCCATTTACTCCAAAGACGAACACAGAAGAGGATAAGAGACTCTTTGTTAATGGCGAGACAGCGACTTGGTTTTTGGAGCATCATGCAAAGGCTATCGGATTCGGCGACGGTGTATCGATTGAGAATTGCAATGAGGATGTAAAGCCGTTCCATGATATCCTGCTTGCTCATAACATCGTCTTCATCGAGGTATTGAAGAATCTTGAGCTGCTGGAGAGCAAGGTATTCTTCATGTCCTATTCACCGCTTCCGATCATCGGACTCGACTCAAGTCCTGTAAGAGCATATGCCATCGAAGGTCTCAAGGAGTTTTCCGAGTAAGTGACCATCTATGATATTGCCAAGGAAGCTGGTGTCTCTGCAAGCACGGTATCGCGAGTGCTGAATGGAAGAGAGGGTATCAGCGAAGAGACAAGGAAGAGGGTATTAGCGATTGCGGAAGGCTCAGGTTTTGAACTGAGCGAGAGTGCGCGCTCCCTTGCAACGAATAGTTCGAGGCTTATCGGTATCCTTGTCTCTGATATCCGCAATCAGCACTATACAGAAGGTGCTTATGTAATGGTCGAGGAGTTCCAGAAGATGGGATACTGCTCGATCATTATGCATGCCGGAAGCGATGATGAAAGCAAAGGCAGAGCGCTTCGGCTTCTCTCATCAAGACGCGTCGATGGTGTTGTAATGATTGGCTCTTCCTTTTCCTCAGAGAGTGTGGCCTCTGCTGTTTCGACATATATGCCGAATACACCGATTGTGATGGAGAATGGTTTTCTTCCATTGGATAATGCCTACTCGGTTACTGCCGATGATAAAGGAGGGCTTATCTCTGCCGTCCAATACCTTAAAGATAGGGGAGTGCGCGCTTTTTGTTATATAAACGCTAATGATACGCCATCGAATAGGCTTAAAAAAGAAGGTGTACGCACTGTGCTTGATGATTGTACCTTCCTTGAGACGGAGGATTCCTTCGAGGGGGGATACAAAGCCGCTAAAGCATTCTTTTCTGAAAATAGGGCTGATGCGGTGATCTGCTCTATGGATATAATCGCTTGTGGAGCTGAGCGTGCAATCCTTGATTCAGGGTACGCGATTCCTGATGATGTGCTTCTCTTTGGAGTGGATAACTCACTATATTCTGCAATCGCATCGCCTTCCATCTCTTCTATCGATACAAGCCTAAAGGCAATGTCCATAGAGTGCGTAAGGGTTATGGAGTTGGCGTTAGAAGGAAAGGAAGCACCGAAGAGAACGATGCTTCCATTCCGTCTTGTACTAAGAGAGAGTACAGGGTGATTATCTGATGATTATCTGATTTCTTTCAGGGCCAACGGAGACATATGTAATATGTGTCCCCATAAGCTCTTCGAGTGCAAGGATGTACTTCTTTGCATTCTCTGGAAGTTCATCCCAGGATCTGCATACTGTCGTATCGCTCATCCAGCCTTCAAATTCCTGATAGATAGGCTTTGCTCGCTCCTGAAGCCTTGTCTCCGGCAGTGTACGGTAATACTCCCCATCGATCATGTATCCTACGCCGACCTTGATGGTCTTGAATGTGTCGAGTACATCGAGTTTTGTGAGCGCGATATCCGTAACGCCATTCATGTAGCATGCATAATCGGCAGCAACGGCATCGAACCAGCCGCATCGTCTTGGCCTGCCTGTCGTAACACCGTATTCATGACCGATATCCCTGAGCTTATCTCCATCTTCGTCGAAAAGCTCCGTCATATATGGGCCGCCGCCTACAGAGGTTGAATATGCCTTTGCAACCCCTACGACCTTGCTTATAGCGCGAGGAGGAACGCCTGCGCCATTGCATGCGCCCGAAACAGTAGGATTCGAGGATGTGGTATATGGATAGATACCCCAATCGTTATCCCTCATGATTCCAAGCTGGCCTTCAAGAAGGATCTTCTTTCCTTCCTCGACTGCATCGCGGACGATTGGCTGTGTATCGATGATGTAATCGCCGAACCAGTTCTTCCATTTTCTTGCAAGACTCAGCATGTCTTCCAACGTGACTGTTTCCAGTCCATAGTATTCAAGATCTCTGTTCTTTTTCGGCAGAATGAGCTTGAGTCTTTCCTCAAGGCGCTCTTCGTCCATGATATCTGCGGCGCGGATACCCATCCTTGCGGCTTTGTCAGAATAGCATGGCCCGATTCCACGTTTTGTCGTTCCGATCTTCTCTTTTTCGCTTCGCTTTCCTTCCTCTGCGCCATCAAGCGCCATATGGTAAGGCATGATGATATGTGCACGTTCATCAATGAAGACATTATCGATTTCGATGCCGGATGATGCTTTGATGCTATCGATTTCTTCCCTCATCCTCTCGAAGTTGACGACTGTACCAGCTCCGACGATGTTCATCGTATCTGGATTGAAGACTCCGGAAGGAAGGATGTGAAGACCGAACTTGCCATGTTCGTTGATGACGGTATGTCCGGCATTATCTCCGCCTTGGAAGCGTATGACAATCTCTGCATCGGAAGCAAGGTAGTCTACGATACGACCCTTTCCTTCATCGCCCCACTGCAAGCCTACGACTGCGCTGACATTAGAAGATTCCATTGAATATCTCCTTTCCCTGCTTTTTATATTCCTCAAGCATTTCTTTCTCTAATCTTGTGTGTTCCTCGATGTCTTCCGCATCCCATGGATACTTGATCCACATATCCTCGATTTCGAGCGCAGGATAGTATCTTTTGATCTCTGGTGGGAACTCGACATCCTTCTTCTTGAGCTTATTGTGGAGCACAAGCACGGCAATCTCATCCGGTTCATATGAAAGAAGCTCGCCGACACAGTAACCGAGCGTTGCTCTGGTATCGTCAACTTCGTCGATAAGAAGGACTTTCTTTCCCCTGAGCTGTTCCTGCACCTCATCGATCCACTGGATCTTCGTTGGATGTGAGCGATGCTTGTGATCGAGTCCGTAGTATGAGATACCAACAGCATAGATCGGACGGTTGATGAATGTCTTTATGATTCTTGCTGGAATGAATCCACCGGAGCCGATTGCAACAATCACATCAGGATCGAATCCTGAGTCTTCGATTTTCTTCGCAAGACTCTTGATGAGCTTGTGAACCGTGTTGTAGCTGACATAGAATTTCTCGTTCATCATGCCTCCGGAATCATTTCAGCGATATAAGGCAGCGTTCTGTGCCTTTCCTTGTAATCAAGTCCATATCCAACAACCCAGACATCAGGAATTTCAAAACCTCTGTGCTGTATCTGGATATCTACCTCGTGACGGGTCGGCTTATCCAGAAAGACCGCGATAGAGACAGAGGATGTGCCTCTTGCACTGAACGTACGGACAAGGTAACTGAGTGTCGCTCCGCTATCGAGGATATCCTCGACAATGAGCACGTCATGCCCTGAAAGATTTTCCCTTGTGTCCATCAACAGCCGTACTTCACCTCTTTTATCGCCCTTTGTGCCGTATGAGGAAATAGCGATGAAATCTACGATGTGTGGAATTGTTAAGCGTCTTGAAAGGTCTGCTAGGAATATGAAAGAGCCCTTGAGGACTCCTACGAGTATGAGGGGCTCTTTGATATCTTTGTACTTTTCATTGATTTCGTCAGCCAATTCCTGAACACGTTTTCTGATTGATTCCTCGTCTATGAGGATTCGTCTGAGATCTTCTGCAAGATGTGGGTTGTCTGCCATTTAGCTCTCCATATTCTACACAGAGTCTATATTAATGGTTTGCATTTGAAAAGAAGGCAAGGGGCCTCATATAATCTTAATTAGTGAGGATGTTTTATGAACAAAGTCAGCGTTGAACAGATTGAACTCAACCCATTTACCGTGATAGGGGAAGAAAATTTCCTTCTTACAGCAGGAAATAGCGAGAGCTGGAACACGATGACTGCCGGCTGGGGTGGCTTCGGCTATCTATGGGCTATGCCTGTCGTATATGTTTTCGTAAGAGGCTCTCGCTATACATTCAGCCATATCGAGAAAAGCGATAAGTTCTCCTTATCGTTCTTTCCTCCCGACCAACGGCGTGTTCTCGATTTCTGCGGTATGCATTCGGGTATCGATACAGACAAGGCAAAAGGCGCTCATATCACGCCATTCGGGCTTGATGGTGCTGTTGCATTTGAAGAAGCGAACCTTATAATTACGTGCCACAAGCTTTCCCATGTGTACCTAGATCCAAGCACCATGATTGACGAGAGCATACCGAAGCTCTATCCTCATGGAGACTATCATCATATGTACATAGGGAGGATAGAGGGAGTCTACGTCTCATAGTCCCCTCGCGATATATGGACTATAGAAGGCTTCTTTCACTCATGCTTCGCTCGCGCTTCTTTGAAGAGGGCGTTGAGGATGCGGCGTCGAGATCGCTTATCTGGGGAACCTATCATCTTTCAATCGGACAGGAAGCGTCCCATGTCGGTGTCTCTCTTGCTCTCAAGGATGGAGATATCCTTGTACCGACACATCGCTGCCATGGCTACAATGTGGCAGGAGGATCTTCGCTTTATGCGATGTACTCCGAGCTCTTAGGCTCTAGGCACGGACTTTGCAAAGGACTCGGCGGCTCTATGCATATGACAGATATCCTCCACGGTAATTTTGGCTCCTCTGCTGTTGTTGGCTCTGGTATAAGCATTGCAGGCGGTGTTGCGCTATCTATGAAAAGAAAGGGGCAGGGGAATATAACGGTAAGCGTATTCGGCGACGGCGCATCGTCTCGGGGAACGCTTCACGAGATGATGAATATTGCATCAATCTGGAACCTTCCTATCCTTTTTCTTTTGGAGAACAATCGCTATGGAATGTCGGCATCGGCTTCTCGGATGATATCCACAGATAAAATCTATAAACGTGCGGATGGGTATGGAATCGAAAATGCATGTATAGATGGAAATGATGTGGTGAGCGTACTCAAGGCGACGGAAAAGGCGCGCGAGTATATTGTAAGGGAAGGCCGGCCTTACTTTCTGGAACTTGAGACATACAGAATGTGCGGCCATAGCCGCTCTGATAAAAACATATACAGAAGTACAGAAGAGGAAGATGAATGGAGGGTAAAGGATCCTATTCTCCGCTATAAAGCTTTCCTTCTTTCAAATGGAATACTTAAAGAGGAAGAGATTGAGGACATAGAAAACGAGGAGCGAGCGCTTGTCAAAGATGCACTTGAGAGAGCTATTGACGATAAGGACGATGTGCTCTCTGTATCGGAGCTTGAAAGCCTTGCTGAACCTCGGTTCTCCTCTATGCCGGTTGGCTTTAAGCCAACACATAAGGCAAGTGTGAGAGAGGCGATCAGGGAAGCGCTTGATGAAATTCTCTCTGAAAATCCCTCTGCATTTCTTATGGGGGAGGATATCGGGAGATATGGTGGTTGTTTCGGCGTTACAGGAGATCTTTATGAAAAGCATCCTGAGCAAGTTTTAGAGACGCCGGTTTCGGAAGAGACGTTCACGGGTATGGCTGTAGGCTCTGGGGCGATGGGGTCTCCTTGTATCGTTGAGCTTATGTATGGTGATTTCTCAACGCTCTCATCCGATGCGATGGTAAACCATGCGGCAAAGCTTCATTTCATGTCAGCAGGCCAATTGAACTCCCCGATGATACTCCGTCTTCCAATGGGGGGCGGCACAGGCCATGGCGCACAGCATACACAGTCTCTGGAGAATCTTTTCCGTATCCCAGGCCTTACTGTAGTCGCGCCCTCCGATGCATATAGCGCAAAAGCTCTATTGAAGAGCGCTGCAATCCATAAGGCGCCGGTTGTGTTTGTCGAGCATAAGCTGCTGTATGGTGAGATAGGGGATGTTGGAGGAAGCGATAGCTATCTTCCGCTTGGAAAAGCGATAGTAAAAGGGCGTGGAAGCGATCTTCTTGTCATTGGCTACTCCCATGCTTTCTCTCTTGCAATGAAAGCGCTTTCCGAGTTCAGGGAAAGGATAACGTTTCTCGATCTTGCAACGATCTACCCACTCGATGAAGAGACGATAAAAGCGGAATCTGAAAGGATTGGAAAGGTTCTCATCGTTGAAGATACGCCACTTGAGGGAAGTGTTGGAGAAAGCGTGTATAGGATAATTGGAGGTGGACGGGTTGAGTTTGCCGCTTCCCGTTCGATGCCAACGCCATTTTCACGCTCTCTTGAAGCTTATTCTTTGATAACGGAAGAGCATATAAGGGAGAAGGCGAAGCTTCTGCTTTCCGATTAGCTTCATTTGCTCTGTTGCTTTTCTTCTGATATTGCTATAATCCTATCCACATTAAGTTTGGGAGTTAAACCTATGGACATAGAGGTAAAGAACCTGCATCCCTTAGAAGTCAGGCTGCTCAGGTATGTCTCAAAAGATGAGGATATCACTGCTGAGAAAATCATTGATGCGCTTGGCTATAAAGTAGGGCAGTGCAATCAGGCCTTTTCATGGCTTGTTGCAAAGGGATGTCTGGAAGAGACTGGAAGAAGCCATGAGATAATCTACGAGCTTACGGATTTAGGAAGAGAGCATCAGAAGAATGGGCTTGCGGTGGAGAGGATCTATAAATTCCTTTCTGAGAATGGGCCGCACGCTATGCCGGATATTTCCTCGGCTCTTTCCCTTGAAAAGAGCGATACAGGATCTGCTTTCGGTCTTCTTTCCTCCAAAGGTGTGGCTAGGATGAACGAGGAGCGGAAGGCTGAGATTGTAAAGCCAGAGCTTCCGGAAGAGGTTGTAATACAGCGTAGGCTTCTCGATAGAGCGGTTGAGACAAGCTCATTGGAAGAGGCGTCGCTTACAGATGCTGAGAAGAGTGCAATCGGACAGCTTTCGAAGAAGAGAGGCGCTGCTTCTGCGGATTTCAAGGTCACAGAACGCGATGTTGTTGTCTATAGGCTCACAAAGACTGGCGATGAGGCTAAGCGCGCAGTACTCGAGGCTAATATAACGGGAGAGGAGTTCAGCGTACTTACGCCTGAGATGCTTCAATCCGGTTCTTGGAAGAATGGTACATTCAGACCATATGGTATAAACGCACCGACGTCTCGTCTTATCCCCGGACGCAGGAATGCATATTCAGAGTATCTTCAGTGGGTAAAGGACAAGCTTACCGCTCTCGGCTTTGAAGAGTTCGACGGCCCTCTTGTGGAGAACGAGTTCTGGAATGGCGATGCGCTTTTTATGCCTCAGTTCCATTCTGCCCGTGATATCCACGATGTGTATTATGTTAAGAATCCATCCCATGCAAAGATGATCGAGCAGCCATGGCTCAGTCAGGTTGCTGCAACGCACGAAAATGGCTGGAAGACAGGTTCTCGTGGCTGGGGTTATGAATTTGATCATGAGTTTACTCGCCGACAGGTTCTCAGAAGCCAGGGAACTGTGCTCTCTGCGCACCAGCTTACAAAGGCGAAGATCCCAGGAAAGTATTTCGGTATCGTTCGCTGTTTCAGATACGATCAGGTGGATGCAACACATGGCGCGGATTTCTATCAGACAGAAGGTATCGTGCTTGGAGAGGATGTGAATCTTAGAAACCTTCTCGGCCTATTGAAGATGTTTGCAACGGAGATTGCAGGCGCTGAGGAGGTTAAGTATGTTCCGGGATACTTCCCATTCACCGAACCATCGATAGAGGTTCATATCAAGCATCCAGTCCTTGGCTGGTTCGAGCTTGGCGGATCTGGGATTTTCCGTCCGGAGGTTACTGAGGCGCTTGGAATCGATGTGCCTGTCCTTGCTTGGGGGCTTGGAATTGATAGGATGGCGCTCATGCATCTAGGGCTTAATGACCTGAGAGAGCTTTTCTCGCCTGATATCGAGAGCGTAAGGACAAGGAGGGGTAACTGATATGCCGAAGATTGATGCGCCTGAAAGGATTTTCTATTCTCTTCTTGGAAAGAAGATGAGCGATGATGAGCTTGTCGATATCTTCCCTGTGGCAAAGGCTGAACTTGATGGGCATGATACAGAGAACAAGGTAATCAAGATTGAGCTTAATGATACAAACCGTCCTGACCTCTGGTCTCCGGCAGGTGTTGCTAGAGCGCTTAAGAGCTATGAGACAGGCATTATTCCCGAGTATGATTTCTTCTCCTCAAGCACGGAGGAAAAGGATTCTGAGGGACGTATGGTAATCGATGATGAAAGTGCTATCGGAATCCGTGATTACTCTATCGGGTTCGCAGCTTATGGCGTTCCTGTCGATGATGACATGCTTGTCAATCTCATACAGAGTCAGGAGAAGCTCTGCGTCAACTTCGGAAGAAAGCGAAAGACGATTGCTATGGGTATATACAGGAAGAACCTGATAAAGTTTCCTGTGCACTATGCTGCGGTAGATCCTGATACGACGAAGTTTGTTCCGCTCACGATGACAGAGGAGCTTTCTTTGAGGGAAATCTGCGAGAAGCATCCTAAGGGAAGGGAATATGGCTACATTGTTTCTTCTTTCCCTCGCTTCCCATATCTCTATGATGATAATAACGATGCGCTCTCTTTCCCTCCTGTAATCAATAGTGCTCGCATCGGAGCCGTGGAGATCGGAGATTCGGACTTCTTTATTGAGGTTTCTGGCCCTATACTCGATGATCTTTTGCTTGCTGTGAACATTCTTGCCTGTGATATGGCTGATATGGGCTTCACAATCCAGCCTGTGAGGGTAAGGTTTGCAAAGGATACGCCTTATGGCAGAGAGATAACCGTCCCTTATCATTTCCAAACGACTTGCAGCGCAGAGCTTTCGCTTATCGAGAAGAAGCTTGGTCTTCCTATAAGCGGAGATGAGGCGGTTGCGGCTCTTGCAAAGATGGGCGTTAAATCCCATGTCGATGGCGATAAAGTCGTAGCAGAATGCCCTGTTTGGAGAAATGACTTCCTTCATCCTGTGGATGTTGTAGAAGATGTAATGATCGGTTATGGATTGGCGAAGTTCGAGCCGGTTCTGCCAGATGAATTTACTATTGGAAGGCTTTCTCCTATCGAGGAGTTCTCCAGAAAGGTTAAAGGTATTCTCGTTGGCCTTGGTTTTCAGGAAATGATGTACAACTACCTTGGTTCAAGGAAGGAGTATATCGATAACATGCATATCTCCGATGAGAAGTGTGTTTTCATAGCTAATCCTATGAGCGAGAACTATGAGGTCATAAGGCCATCTATTCTTCCTTGCCTTCTTGAAAGCGAGTCTGTTTCTGGTCATGCTGTCTACCCTCATAATATCTTCGAGATTGGAAAGATCACGATAAAGGATGAGAATGACAACAGCGGTACTGTTACGAAGGATAGTCTTGGTTTCCTTTCATCAAATGCTCGTATCGGTTACAACGAGGCAGCTTCGTATATCAATACGATTATGTATTTTCTCAGGAAGGATTATACGCTTGCAGAGGTTGAAGGCGATGAGAGATTTATTCCCGGCCGCGCCGCTGCTATCATGTATAAGGGGAATGCAGTAGGCATCTTTGGCGAGGTTCATCCGCAGGTTCTTGAATCCTGGGGCTGCTCAATGCCAGCTATAATGTGCGAAATAGATCTAAACGCACTTATTGATTAAGTTCTTTCGGGGCTATGGCGCAAGAAAAGTGCTGTAGCCCCATATTCACAAAACACTTTTT
>CAZURL010000043.1:0-14778 GCA_964623005.1 uncultured Spirochaetaceae bacterium | reverse complement strand
TCTTCCGTAAGTATTACAGTAAGCAGCAATTCCCGGCTCTTGGATATATACCGATAAACCCCGGGATAAATATTGAAAATCACTTCATCGCCGCTCATTTCAACCTCAAATGACGGCACTTCATATCGTTCCGACGTCCATTCTCCTTCTGGAATGGAATCAAAACCAACAAGACTTTTTTCCTGCCTTTTGATAGTCGTTGCAGTAAGAGAGCCTTCAAAAAGCGAAGTCAGGAACGCAACTTCGTCTATTCTTGCGATATCAGGTTCGGCTTCTCTCACTTTTTCCATGGAAAGACGAGAAACCGCATCTGGACGATATGAAGATGCAGAGAGAAGGATATCTGCAAAGGCTCCATTTTCTCCCTTCATATAGACAACTCTATCCTGTCCCGGCTCAAAGAAACCACCTATTGGACTCAGCTCTCCCAGCGGCCTCAGCGTAAATACTCTCAAGCCTCCTGCTTTGACAGACACGTTTATATCCCTGATGCCAGAAGGAATGTGCTTTACTATTATCTCCTCGCCATCAAAATATGAAAGCTCATACCAGAGATACAGGCCATACAGCTCCTCGAAAGGATGCTGTTCGGCAATTGTCAGTGTAAGGGAGACAGGTGTTTCAAGAGAGCACGATGAGAGGAAGATCAAAACGGCGAAGAATAGTCTCATACTATCTATACGCCAAAAATAGATTATCTATCCAACTTCCTGAGTTCTTTATAGCGAGTTCTCAGTTTTTTCAGCTCATCCTGCACCTTCTCCGAACGATAATCGGCATAAGTCCAGTCAAAAGCTCTGTATCGTTTATTCTGGTATACAAGAGTAAGCTCTGCGTAAAGATTCCGTCCGATTGCTATCCTATGCGCCCTGTTCTTTGTCGTTGCAAGTATAACGCTGGACTCGGAGAGCAATCCCGGATCGAGGTTGATCTTCCGCTTCCCCTCTTCTGCAAACCGAGCTTCAATTCCATTAGTCGTTTCTTTTATGAAAGAGAGTGAATCAGGAGAGACAAGATTTGAGAACGAGATGAAGAAACGTTCTATGCCCTCCCCCATTTCAGACACATAGTAGTCGGTGAAATCAAAGGAAAAAGGCTCTGTTATGATATCTATCGGGCCAAAAACGTTCTCAAGTTCTGCTTTGAGTGCATCAGGGAATCCCCTTACAGAGAGGATTCCCATGAAAAGCAAAACAGGATTATATTCAGCTGCGTTCATCTGGCTGCTGTGTATGTTCCAAGCACTCGGAACGATACCGTCTTCTCCTTCATCTCGTTGCAGAACTTCTCGAAAACCTCTTTTTCAGGAAGCTCTGACTCTGCAAAGAACTGGAACTCCCAGATCTTTCCCGGAATAGGACGCGACTCAAGCTTTTTCATGTTGATTCCATTTGATGAGAAGACAGAGATTGCAGCAGCAAGGGAACCTGTATCATCGGAGACAGAGAAGAGGAACGTCGCTTTATTAAGCTTCGCTTCTGAACGATATAATTCCGCATTCTCTTCGCGCGAGATGATATAGAAACGCGTGAAGTTCGAAGCGTCCGTCTCAATATTCTGCCTGAGAATCTTCATGCCATAGTACTCTGCCGCAGGCGTTCCTGCGATTGCAGCAAGAGACTTATCTTTCTTTTTTGCAATATAAGCAACGGCGCCGGCTGTATCGAAGAATGGAATCGCCTCTGCTTCCGGGAGTTCCGTCGCAAGGAACTTCTTCGATTGCGAAAGCCCCTGTGGATGCGAGTACACCTTTTTGATATCGCTGAGTTCTGCATCAGGAAGCGTTATGAGATTCTGTACCACCCTGATAACAGCCTCGCCGACAATCGTCATCTCCGGATGCATTCCCAAGAGATCAAGCGTGTCATAGATCGTACCGCCGAGTGTATTTTCGATAGGAACTACCGCATACTTTGCCTGTCCAGAAGAAACTGCGTCAAAGGTATCTGCAAAAGAATGGCAGGCAAGAAGCGAGATCCCATCATTGAATGAACGCTTGGCAGCAAGCTCTGAGAACGCACCTCTCTCGCCTTGGAAAGCAATCGTAAGAGAGGAAGCCTCCTCTATCTTATCCTCTGTCGTTTTTCTCTCTATCTTCCTTGGGACTTTCTCAAGGCTCTTTCCAACGACGGGACACAGAGCTTGGATATCGCGCACAAGCTTATCGAACTGTGATGGATAGAGCGACTGAGGGCCATCTGAGAGTGCATTCTCCGGGCAGTTATGAACCTCAACGATAATACCGGATGCACCTGAGGCAATGAGCGCAAGACTCATTGGAGCAACCATGTCCCTTATACCTGTCGCATGGGATGGATCGCCGATGACAGGAAGGTGCGTAAGCTTCTGCACAACAGGAATAGCGGAGCAATCGAGCGTATTTCTCGTTGCCTTCTCATACGTCCTGATACCGCGCTCGCAAAGTACGACCTGATCTGTTCCGGAGGCCATCAAGTACTCGGCAGCCATAAGCCATTCCTCGATCGTTGCAGAAAGGCCACGCTTGAGAAGCACAGGCATTCCTGTCTTTCCGACTTCCTTCAACAGCTCGAAGTTCTGCATATTCCTTGCACCGATCTGGAACATGTCTATATAACCAGCCATCATCTCGACGTCACGCGGAGAAACTACCTCTGTAGTGACTGGCATATCAAAGGCATCGCCGGCTTTTCTCAATAATTTAAGCCCTTCTTCTCCAAGACCTTGGAATGAATATGGGCTCGTTCTGGGCTTGAATGCGCCTCCACGGAGTATTACTGCACCGGACTCTCTTACGCTCTCTGCGATAGTCATTATCTGATCATAGCTTTCGACAGCACAAGGGCCAGCCATTACGACTACCCTGTTTCCTCCGATCTTCACCGAACCGACAGAGACTATCGTATCCTCTTTCTTCATTTCACGAGAAGCAAGCTTATATGGCTTGGAAATCGGAACGACAGAGCTGACGCCTGGCAGAAGCTCAACTGTCCTCGTATCAATATGAACAGTGCCTACCGCACCGAGAACTGTATCTTGGTGTCCTACGATCTCTTTTACCAGGAAACCCTTCTCTGTAAGGAAGGCCTTCACTTTATCTTTTTCGATAGGTGTAATACCCTGCTTAAGAATGACAATCATATCAATGGAAAAGCTATCTTTTCCTTGTGATTTGGTCAACGAACATATGGAGAATGAAGCATACTTCGACAATATATTTACGCTCTTCTCGGAAAAACTGAAGGATCTGGGATCCCCTCTTCCTTCTGTCAGCATGATTGCTGAGAAGGGAAACGATCCCTATAGGGTGCTTGTATCCACGCTTATCAGTCTAAGGACTAAGGATGCGGTAACACTTTCTGCCTCCGAACGTCTTTTCTCGATTGCGCCGGATATAAATACGCTAGCCTCTCTCGATAGCGCTTTAATAGCAGAAACGATAAAACCCGCAGGTTTCTATAAGAGAAAAGGCGAACAGCTGAAAAGAGTTGCCGAAATTCTCCGAGATGAATACAACTCTACCGTTCCTTCGGATATGGATACGCTTTTATCCCTTCCGGGCGTAGGACTCAAGACCGCTTCTCTTGTGCTTAATCTGGGGTTTGGCATCGATGCCGTCTGTGTCGATTGCCATGTGCATGAGATAACGAACAGAATCGGATGGGTCGATACAAAGACGCCGGATGATACGGAAAGGGAACTGAGGCGAATACTGCCTAGGCGCTTCTGGATACCTCTTAACGAGCTGCTTGTACGCTATGGGCAGGAAGTATGCACGCCACTCTCTCCGCACTGCTCCATCTGTCCTATAAACGGAGAGTGCTTGAAAAGAGGCGTTACAAGATCAAGGTGATCACTTATTAACAAGCTGCTTGATTGCAGAGGATGCTACACGATAGATGCAGTAGAGAATCAACAGATGGTAGACGAAAGTCTCAATCCACAAGAACCACGCTTTGCCATCCACGCCTCTCAGTCCATAGACGAAATCAGCAAGGATGATAAAGGCAAGCCAAGCGACAAGCACAATCAACGTTGATGCCTTTACAAAGGATTGGCTGATGCCTTTTATGAACAATGGCACAACAAGAAGAAGTCCTGCTATAAGGAGAACCATGCCGATTATGATTTTCACAGTCTCATCAAGCTGACGATATAATACATTGCTACCGAAATCCGCAATTCCTTCAATACCAATGATCACAAACAGGATTCCGACTAAAAACTTTAATAGGAAATCGCCATTTACCGTAGATGTCTTAGCCATTTTATGACCTCCAAAGATACCATTGATTATAAATCCATGGCATGGTTGACGAAAAGCTTCCGCTATTAGATAGTTCACCTCATGATCAAGCTCTTTGTTTTTCTTGGCAATCCGGGAGAACAGTATAAGAATACAAGGCACAACGCTGGATTTCTATTAGCGGAAGCACTCTATCCCAATGCAGATTGGCAGATGAAATTCCACTCTGCATTCCTCTCCGATGGAAAGAGAAAGATACTCAAGCCGATGACATATATGAATCTCTCAGGAACCGCAGTCTCCGAAGCCGCATCTTTCTTCAAGCTCAAAAGCGATGAGATAATCGTCATACACGATGACACAGAGCTTCCATTTGGAAAGATAAAAATACAGAAAGGCGGTGGTCTACAGGGGCATAAAGGGCTGAAAAGCATCAAGGAGCGGCTCGGAAATGATGGGTTTTATCGCCTCAGGATTGGAATCGGAAAACCAAGGCACGGTGATCTTGCGCTATATGTCACAACACCCTTCACAAAAGATGAGATGATAAGTTTATCCCTCCTGTTTGATTTTGCGAAAACACTGCTTGAAACACCGGAAATTGCAAATGAAAGACAGATTGATACATCAAAATCGTCTATTTAGTTCCATATAGTGTGTGGTATCATAACAAGTGGAAATCAGGGAGGAATCAGTGAGAAGAAGGGATCTCAGGATTGCGGAACCAGTAAGGAAAAAGATAAAGGAAAATGGTTCGGTATTCCCAACCGATGAAAGCCTCGATCTACTATACAGGGAGGCGGCAAACCTCGCATTCAGATATAACACAAAGCTTAAAGAGGAAGGTAAGAGCGATGGCTTTATCTCTCCGGGAAAGCTTCATGCATCTGCAGTATTGCATCTTATTTACCAGATTGTGCTGACAGCCAGGATGGAGGACGGTCATACGGATTTCTTTTCACGCCGTATAGCGCCTGTTATCACAAATCCAGAGCTGCTTTCAGTGCTGACGTTCTATTCAAAGACCTTTCCCTCTCCTGCGCTCGATGAGACTAAGCCAGACAGAAGCGAAAGGATAACCGAAGATATGAGGGGTTTCTTCATCCACCAGCTACTGCTGCAGAACCCTGCGCTCCTTGCTGCGTCAAAACCGTTTGTCTCTCCCGATGAAGTGATTTACCCAGAGGGTATGAAAGCGCTTTCCTCGATTCTCTCTTCATTTCCGAAAGATGATCTAAGAGATGGCCGTCCGAATACCGAAGACATTTTCACCATGCTACAGCTTCCAGCTCGCCTATATCCCAATTCGCTGGAAGAGCAGATCAGATACATACTGAGAGAATGGAGGGCATTCCTGCCTTTCGATCTCATAAAGCTACTGGAGATTTCACTCGACTACATACACGAGGAAGAGAAGGACAGGAGCGGAGGTGGCGGCGGAGGCGGCCCGACACAGGTCATCGATTACTCAGAAAGCGATCTCAACGAATACGAAGCGTTCTCCGACGATTCCAACTGGATGCCTCGCGTCGTCATGATTGCAAAGTGCACGCTTGTCTGGCTCGACCAGCTTTCAAAGCAGTACAAACGTAATATTTCACGACTTGATCAGATTCCAGACGAAGAGCTTGATCTCTTACGCGCAAGAGGATTCACTGCCCTTTGGCTCATAGGACTCTGGGAACGATCAGATGCATCAAAGAAGATAAAGAATCTCTGTGGGAATCCAGAGGCAGAGGCTTCTGCGTACTCTCTCCGCGATTATGATATAGCAGAGAGCATCGGAGGATGGAGCGCGCTTGAAAATCTCCGCAATCGCTGTAAGGCAAGGGGCATCAGGCTTGCTTCCGATATGGTTCCCAACCACACTGGCATCGATGGCAACTGGGTATATGAACACCCTGATTACTTCATCCAGCAAGACTGGCCTCCGTTCCCTTCCTATACATATAATGGGCCGGATCTTTCGAATAATCCTGATTTCGAAGTAAAGATAGAAGACCACTATTATGATAGGACAGATGCGGCTGTCACATTCCGTCTCATAGACAGAAGAAATGGCAGATGCAGATATATCTTCCACGGAAATGACGGCACATCGATGCCTTGGAATGACACAGCACAGCTCGATTACCTCAATCCAGAGACAAGAGAGGCAGTCATTCAGAAAATCATACATGTAGCAAAGAACTTCCCTATCATCCGCTTCGACGCCGCTATGACACTGGCAAAGAGGCATATACAGAGACTCTGGTATCCAAAGCCGGGGCATGGTGGGGATATCGCAGGAAGAGCTGGCTATGCCCTCAGCGATGAAGAGTTCAATGCAAAGATTCCACAGGAGTTCTGGCGAGAGGTCGTTGACCGCGTTGCTCTCGAAGCCCCAGATACACTCCTTCTTGCAGAAGCATTCTGGATGATGGAAGGCTACTTTGTAAGAACGCTAGGGATGCACCGTGTATATAACTCTGCATTCATGAATATGCTGAAGAATCAGGAGAATCAGAAGTACAGGCTTGGAATCAAGAATACACTTGTGTTCGAACCGGAGATTCTAAAGCGATACGTAAACTTCATGAATAACCCTGATGAAGAGACTGCGATCGCTCAGTTCGGCGATGGCGATAAGTATTTTGCTGTCTGCACGCTCCTTTCAACTCTTCCGGGGCTTCCGATGATCGGACATGGGCAGATTGAAGGATATAGAGAAAAGTATGGAATGGAATATAGAAGAGCCTACTACAACGAGACTCCGAACAGCTGGCTTGTTGACGAGCACTACAGAAGGATCTTCCCTCTTTTCAGAAAACGCTATCTTTTCTCCGATGTAGATAACTTCCAACTCTATGACTGCTACAATAGCCAAGGCGGTATTGAAGAGTCGGTATATGCATATGTAAATGGCTTTGGAAAGGAAAGAACGCTTGTGCTTGTGAATAATCAGTATGAGCGAACAGGTGGTACGATCGCAGTCTCTGCCCCAAAACTCAAGAAGAGCGCAGAAGGAAGGACTACTGTCACGACAAAGCTTGCCGAGAATCTCTCGCTTACCTTCGGAGGCAGAAGCTATGCGCTATTCGATTGCTTTACCGATGGTCTGACATATATCTTTCCGTCCATCCAGCTATATGATGAAGGTTTCTCTTTCTCTCTCAATGGTTATGAGGCAAAAGTATATTGGAACATCAGAGAAGTCGAGGATATAGATGGAAGCTATGAGAGAATATGGAGGCAGTACGGAAGAAAGGGCATAAGGAATATAGCGCGAGCTGTTGCGCTTCTTCGTCTTGAACCTATCTATAAAGCGCTCGAAGGTCTCCGAAGTCCAGAAGCAATCGCTATCGCAGCAAGAATTGCAGAAGGAACTGTCACTAATGAAGATGAGAGAGTGCTCCTTCTCAAGATAGCGGAGTGCTACTCCACTCTTCCTGTGGTATATGAGACACTTGAGGAACCTGCTAAGGGACAGATTGCAGTGAAGCCGGAGGAAATCGAACCAAAGCCGATGATTCACCTCGTACGCTTGCTCTGCCAGCTCTTCAAGGGAAAGAAAGGAAAGGCAATGAAAGCCTGGGGCGCTGTCGATACATCGCTTCCGCTCATGATCCTCTCTGCATTCGTTCTCCATCCTTTTACCCGGAAAATGAGTCCGAGGGAGGCTATGGAAGAAGCGGATAGACTACTTATCGATGCATTCTTTGAAAAAGAGTTTGAACGCCTCGGCTATAGTGAGACGGAAAGAAGAGTCACTTCTCATGCAGCCGCGCTTCTTGCTTCCGCTGGCAGCGTTTCAAAGAAAGAGAAGGATACTGAAAAGCTCTTTGCTGCTATCGTAAGCGATGAGGGCGTTATGGATCTCGCTCAGTGCAATGAATATCAAGGGACAGTATGGTACAACAAAGAGGAAATGCAGCGTGTAATACTTACCGCGGCGCTCTCGATCGCACTATCTCCAAACCATAGGTCATTTGATGTAGATTCTTTCGTCAAAACGCTATTAGAAAAAGAATTAGCCAGTGAATATAAGCTTGCGAAGCTTGTGGCGATCAAAACGGAATAATTGACTGTAAGAGGGCGGTGCAGTAAGCTTTACCTATGAAAACGTGGATAACCTACATCGCCGCACTCCTTATGGGATTGGCTACGGCTCTCCTCATAGAAGACAGTGCTGAGGCGCTTAACGTCGCAAGCACTGTCTCTTCCTTTATGATAAACCTCTGCATATGCATCGCTGTTCCTGTTATCTTCATAACATTTTCTTCCGGCATTGCATCTCTTGGAAGAGATAAGCTAGGGAAGAGAGCTTTTTTAGCTACAGTGCTCTGGGCTATCGTCACAACATTGGTTATGGCGCTTATAGGGGCTTTATTATCGCTTGCGCTCCCCGTTTCGTTCCCGATTACAAGCTCTGCTGGCAATCCTCAGGGAATACTGACAAATCATGTTTCATATCTTATCTCAAATGGACTTAGCTTGCTCTATCCAAGAAATGCATTATGGTCTGTGATCTCCGCAACGAATTTCATTCTGCCTGTAATCATCGTCGCTTGGATATTCGGCCTCGCCCTTCACCCTTCTTCAGATATCATAAGGCCGGCATATACGACGATGAACTCCTTTTCCGAGGTTATGTATAGGATATCGAGGACATGTGCAGTCTATGGCTTCTTTCTCGTCTATGTAACGTCAACCTATTCCTTTATGGCGCTCTATCAGGAGAAAACGATATTCGTAGCACCTCGCTTTTTTGCGATGCTCCTTATCGGCACAGCTTCGATAATCCTCATCATCATTCCTTTCCTTTATGCGCTATTCACAGGATTCAAGAAGAATCCTTACAGAATACTCTTTCGCTCTCTCAGTGTGGCAATTGCCGCATTCGCTTCGAACAATATTATATCGATCATACCGATGGCAGAGGGAACGAGCAGACAGAATATAGGGGTTCAGAAACGTGTGTCTTCTGTTTCTATTCCGCTTCTTGCAGTGATAGGAAAAGGCGGTTCTGCATTCATTTCAACTGCATCTCTGATTTCCCTCTTCATAGCAACAACGGGAACAATACCCTCTCTTTCTGTTATGCTGATCGCAGCAGCCGCTATTGCAGCTGTTTCGTTCATATCATCCATAGCTGTCGGAACAGAGAGCATCTTCATCACTGTAGCAGCGCTAGGATTTCTTGGTATAAACCTCTATGGCGCAGAAAATGCAATGATTGCATTACTGCCCTTGATCGGAGGTCTTGGAGTCATGATTGATTCGCTCATCGTGACAATCGGAAGCAATGTCGCGGCAAACTTCATCGATACGGAGATGGAAGTGCCTTACAAGGATACGCTTTAAGTGGCAAGAGATGAAAAGACAAGGGGCTTAATAGCTCTTATAGTGCAGCTGGTAATATCATTTGCATATAGCGCGATGCTCGTGCATATGACGATAATCCTCTTCTCTGAGCGAACTCATGGAAGGTTATCATATCTGATAGCTTATCTGCCGCAGCTCGTAATAATAATCTTCTCTGTTATCCTTCAGCTCATTTTGAGAATCCGGCATCGCACTCATATACAGAATGGGTCTTTGATGCCTCTCCTTTTCTCTTTCATAGCGCTCGAAGCCACGTACGTGATTCCGCTATATAACGAAGTGACAGGAACGACATTCCTTTCCCCTGCAATAGTTGTGATTGTCGCCCGCTTTGCTATCATTACAACAGCGGCAATCTTCCTTTTCTCCGCCGTGCAGTTCTTTGGAACAAACAATTCAAGAAGCATGCTGTACCTTGCTCTATGCATCGCCGCTATTGCATATCTATCGATCGCCGCGCCTATAAGCACCGATGATTTCGGTACAATGCTCTATTCATCGGCATATGATGCGCTTCTCTCGATAATCACGTTTGCTTGCTATGTCGCAGCAGCGCTTACATACTGTTTTGCTGTTATAAAAGACCGAGCAACACACACCCCAGAATATGCTGTCGGTTTCATATTGCTCATGATAGGTAATTACTTATCGCTTGGAACAGGATTTATTTCAGGAACATTCGCTATAGTGCTCTATATTACAGGCGTTATTGTGCTTTCCGCATCATCAAAGCAGATGTTCTAAAAGGAAGAAGGGCCGCAGCTTTTTATTCGTTGCAGCCCTTTTCTTGTTTATTTAAGCGTAACTACGCTCTTATCATAATCACTGGGTGGAACAAACCCAAGCAATGTCATGCATGTTGCAGCAATCGATGAGATACCAAGTCCTTCCTCGAGTTTTGTATCATACTCGCCATTGTACGTAGGATCATATATGATACATGGAACCGGGTTAAGAGAATGTGAAGTCTTGGCTTTTGCTTCTCCATTCTCATATTTTTTCACAGAACCATCCTTGCCATGCTCATACATATCATCAGCATTGCCATGATCCGCTGTAACGATCATTACGCCGCCAGCCTTCTCCACAGCTTCTTTGATTCTTCCAATCTGGAGATCCATTGCTTCCATCGAACAGACAACCGCTTCAAAGACACCTGTGTGTCCAACCATATCTCCATTCGGGAAATTCAGCTTGATATACTGCCACTTTCCGCTTTCAATCTCCGCGATAACACGGTCAGCTATCTCTGCGCACTTCATCCAAGGCCTTTCCTCGAAAGGAACCTTATCCGAAGGAATCTCAACATATTCCTCAAGACTTGGATCGAACATACCCGACTTGTTTCCGTTGAAGAAGTATGTGACATGGCCGAATTTCTGAGTCTCGGAGATTGAGAACTGCTTTACGCCAGATGCACAAAGATACTCTGCCATTGTGCGGTCAATAGCAGGAGGCGAGACAATATACTGGTTAGGGATATGAAGGTCTCCGTCATACTCCATCATCCCAGCATACTCTACCTTCGGGTATCTCTTTCTATCAAAATAGGAGAACTCTTCTTCATCGAATGCTCTTGAAAGCTCAATAGCCCTATCGCCACGGAAGTTGAAGAGAATGACAGAATCGCCATCTTCAATTGTTCCGACAGGCTTTCCATTCTCAGCAACAACGAAAGGAGGAAGATCCTGGTCGATTGCGCCTGTTTCTGCTCTGAGTGTTTCGATAGCCTCATGCGCACTATTGAATTGCCTACCCTCGCCAAGCACATGCGTATACCAGCCTTTCTTGACCATATCCCAATCGGCATTGTAGCGATCCATTGTGATTACCATCCTGCCGCCGCCCGATGCGATACGTGCATCAAATGTGCCATCAGAAGAAAGATCTGCAAGATAATCTGCAAATGGATCGAAGTAATCAAGAGCAGAGACCTCGCCCACATCTCTTCCATCAAGGAGAGCATGAACGCGAACCTTCTTTACGCCCTCTTTCTTTGCTTCAAGAACCATCGCCTTTAAATGATCAATGTGTGAATGGACGTTTCCATCTGAAAGCAGTCCGATGAAATGGAGCGTCGAATCTTTCTTCTTTGTATTGTTCACAAGCTTCTGCCAAGTAGATCCCTTGAACATATCGCCAGAGGAAATTGCATTCGAAACAAGCTTTGCCCCCTGTGCGAATACTCTTCCTGCACCCATTGCATTGTGTCCAACCTCGCTGTTTCCCATATCAGCATCGGAAGGAAGGCCAACAGCCACACCATGGGCCTTGAGCTTTGTCCAAGGAGATGTTGCATAGAGCTTATCAAGATTACCTGTAAGTGCTGCTGCAACAGCATCGCCTTCCTTATATTTACCGAAGCCGACACCATCCATTATTACAAGCACGACAGGGCCTTTCCGCTCTATCTTGCCGCTTTTCTTCAAAGGTTCAACCATTATTTTTTCCTCCGTCATTCCTTTTCTATCGGTTTTGTTGCTTCTTCAAGCCATTTAGATGCACCTTCATCAAGATAAGATGAAAGCGTTTTTCTTACCACCTCATGATAGCAATTTATCTCTTCAATTTCCTCGTCTGTCAGCATAGATACATCTATGAGCGCCTTATCGTATGGAACGAGAGTAAGCGTCTCAAAACTATAGAACGTTCCGAACGTTGTCTTGCTATGCTCTTTGACAGCTACAAGATTCTCTATCCTTATTCCATGTTTTCCCTCTTTATAGACTCCTGGTTCATCGGAGACCACCATTCCAGGCACAAGCGGAACATCGATAAGAGCTGAAGATATTCTCAGCGGCCCTTCATGAACGGCAAGCGCACAGCCAACGCCATGACCGGTACCATGGTAAAAACTCTCTCCTTCCTTCCAGAGAAATTGCTTTGCAAGCACATCGAGCTGAACGCCCCTTGTTCCTTCGATAAAAACAGCGCGAGAGAGCGCAAGATGTCCTTTAAGGACTAATG
The DNA here is from genome assembly GCA_964623005.1 of uncultured Spirochaetaceae bacterium. GTDB lineage: Bacteria > Spirochaetota > Spirochaetia > Sphaerochaetales > Sphaerochaetaceae > Ornithospirochaeta. Next base: position 2,222 of record CAZURL010000043.1, on the reverse strand, counting down.
TATAGTCTCTCTTCTCTTCTTCCGTTGCCTCTCCAAAGAGCAGAGTTCTCGTTATATCTGTCGTGCCAAAAGGGAACTGAGATCCTGTATCAAGGACAAGAAGACCATTTCCTTCAACTACAGCATTGCTCTCCTTTGTTGCTCCATAATGCACGATTGCACCATGATCCTTCCAAGCAGAGATCGGAGAGAAAGACGGGCCTATATATCCTTCCATCTTAGCTCGCTCTTCTTCTAAGCGATCAGAGAGTTCGATCTCGCTATACTTCCCGTCTCGATCAAGGGACGAGAGGAAACGCACATACGCAATACCATCGAGGATATGTGCCTTTCTCATGCCCTCCATTTCTTTTTCATTCTTCTTTGCCTTTATATCTGTTGTGATATCACGGCCTCTGAGGCAGGAAGAAAGGAGAGAGGAGAATATAGAGGCTGTCTTCTCTGGTGAAATATACCCCTTGCCTACGCAGAGTGCAGGAAGTTCTTTTCCCACACTCTCATACGGCTTTATCTCATAGGTTTTCTCGACTTCGCTGAGAAGCTTATCAGAAAATCTATCCTGATTTATGAAAAGGATGGCCTTATCTTCGGAAATAAATGCATATGATACGAAAACAGGATTGTATGGGATATCATCAGCGCGAAGATTGGTAAGCCAAGCAATATCTTCCAGCGAAGAGATGTATGTCCATGATGCGCCTTTTTCCTTGATCTTCTTTCTCAGCAAGGAAAGCTTCTCTTCGCGAGAAAGGCCGGCATTCTCGATAGCTACCTCATAAACCGCTGTATTCGGCACAGGCGGACGATCGCACCAAAGAGGTTCAAGAAGATCTTCTGTAAGTGTGATATCAACACCGCACGCTTCTAAGCTCTCCTTAGCCGCAATCGAAAGCGTAAGGCCATCAGCGCCGGTTTTCAGGTTATTCTCCGAAAGCCATTCCGCAGGACTTGGAACGTCTTTTTCTCCTTCCTTCATCAAGGTAAAGAGCGTGCCATCCAGCTGATCTCTTGCCTGGATCCAATATCGGCTATCTGTCCAGAGGAGCGCTTTATCCTGTGTTACGACAACAGTACCGGCAGATCCTGTAAATCCTGAAATAAAGGCCCGGGTCTTCCACCTTGGAGCAGTGTATTCTCCCTGATGTGGATCGGTACCTGTTATAAGAAAGGCGTCAAGCCCTCTTTCCCTTAGTGCTTCCCTTAATTTTTCCAGTGTTTTTCCTATCAATGGAATGCCTCCAGAGAACATAGGACAGCAACAATGCACCTGCCACTACCATTGCAAGGCAAAAAAGCTGTCCTTCAGATATATTCAAAAACGATTCGAATACCGCGATATTCGAACTATTTCCGCCATTTATGATATACCCGATCGAAATATCGGGCTGCCTACAGTATTCGATGAAGAATCGGAATATACCATAGCCCATAAGATAGAATGAAAAGATAAAGCCATCGGGCATGTGCTTTTTATTCTTCAAAGGCCTTATGATGAAGAAGACTATCAAAAATAGGATGATTCCTTCGAAAAGCGCTTCATAGAGCTGTGAAGGATGGCGTGGAAGATTGATAAAACTATTCTCCGTATATTCCATCGCTATCTTATCAGCAAATGCCCTTACCCATTCAAAGTTCGTTGAAAATGGCTCAGCTGTAGGGAAGATCATGCCCCACGGCTTATCTGTCACTCTTCCATAAAGCTCTGCGTTTATAAAGTTTCCAAGCCGTCCGAATGTATAGCCGAGCGGTATGCCAGCTACGACCATATCTGTCAGTTGCAGAATCTTCCTTCCATGGCGCCGCGCATAGATAAAGCCTCCGAGAAAGCAACCGATCACGCCCCCATGATAGCTCATGCCAGGAAGCCCTACGAACTTACCGTCCCGAAATGGCCAGAATATCGCCCAAGGGTGGAGAAGATAATACTTCCAATCACCATAGAAAAAGACAGAGAAAAGGCGTGCAAATATCAAGAGGAAGAGAATCGCAATGAAAAACAGATCCTGGCTTTCAGAAGAACTCATCTCTATCACACCATCGTGCTTACACTGATACCTAAACAGCACATAAGCAATGGCAAATGCGACAATATACATCACAGCATACCAGCGGACTGGAAGGCCGTTTATCACATAAGGACTGATCCATGAGGGAAAATCCATAAAAAGAGAAAGCATGTCGAAAGTCTAATCAGTTGAAGAGATGAATGCAATCAGGCGTTG
>CAZURL010000042.1:0-14880 GCA_964623005.1 uncultured Spirochaetaceae bacterium | reverse complement strand
TGACACATCCATTTAGAAACTGACAATTTACAAAAAGCCAATCTTGAAAAGAAAGTTTAAGCATAGGAGGTTGGCATGGCGGTTTTAAGGAAATCCTCCAAGACTGAGCTTGTGGATGGTTATAAATCCCTTCCACTTTCGAAGAAGCTCAAAAAGGATTGGATAAAGAATAAAGGACTTTATTTTCTCTTTTTACCCGTGCTCATATGGTACCTTGTGTTCCAGTATGGTTCGATGTTAGGGCTTACGATTGCGTTCCAGAACTATCGGCCGAGCCTTGGCTTTTTCCATAGCCCTTGGGTCGGTCTCAAACACTTCAAAGATTTCTTCAATGACTATTACTTTCAACGTGTTCTGACCAATACGATCCGTATAGCGGTAATGTCGCTTATCTGCTCATTCCCGATGCCGATTATCCTCGCGCTTCTGATAAATGAGCTGCCATCACGTCGCTACTCGAGGGTTGTCCAGACCGTTACCTATATTCCTCACTTCATCTCCGTCGTTGTTGTTGTATCGATTATGATGGATCTTACATCACGTAATGGCGCAGTAACGAACTTCCTTTCCCATTTCGGCTTCACTCCGGTGACGATGCTTAATGACAGCAAATATTTCCTGCCGTTGTATATCATCTCCGGTCTCTGGCAGAATGTCGGATGGAACTCGATTATCTATCTATCTGCGCTTACAGCAATCGATGCAGAACTCTATGAAGCTGCTCGCATAGACGGGGCTGGAAAGTTCAGACAGCTTATTTCCGTAACGCTTCCTTGCCTGATTCCTACGATTGTCATCATGCTCATTCTCCAAGTTGGAAAGATGTTCAATGTCGGCTATGAGAAGATCATCCTGATGTATAACCCACTGACATATGAAGTTGCGGATGTTATCAACACATATGTCTATCGTAAAGGGCTTCTTGAGATGAACTGGTCATATTCAGCTGCCGTAGGTTTCTTCAACTCTGTTGTCAGCTTCGCGCTCGTTTGGATTACCAACAAGATCAGCAATAGAGTGAGCGGAAGCAGTCTTTGGTAAGGAGGGAAAGATGAGAGTAAAAATGACCAAAGGGGAGAAGGTTTTCAGTATTGTTGATGTAATAATCTGCCTGTTTTTTGTGCTTGCAGTGCTTCTTCCGATTCTCAATATTCTCTTTGCATCATTCTCGGATCCTATTGAGGTAATGAGAAGAGAAGGTCTTTTCTTGAGGCCTTATGGCTTTACAACGATTGCGTACCGCATAGTCGCACAGAATCCGAATATTATATCAGGATATCTCAATACAATATTCGTTGTTGTTGTCGGCACTGCACTGAATATTATCCTCACGCTTATCGGAGCCTATGTGCTTTCGAGAAAGAATGCGATGTTCTTGAAATTCTTCACGCTCATGATTGTCTTCACGATGTACTTCCAGGGCGGAACGATACCTTTCTATCTCGTTGTGCATGGACTTGGGCTTACCGGTTCACGCTGGTCGCTTATACTGCCTGTGGGCATCAACACATTCAATCTCATCGTTATGAGAACGGCAATGGCTTCTGTGCCGGAAAGTCTGCCTGAGTCGGCAATGATGGATGGAGCTGGCCATGTAAGGACGCTTTTCCAGATTATGGTACCGCTTACAAAAGCAACACTTGCTGTTATCACGCTGTACTATGCGGTATATCATTGGAACTCTTGGTTCAACGCTTTCATCTTCCTCCGAGACCGGAAGATGTATCCTCTCCAGCTCATACTTCGCGAACTCTTGATTCTGGATGAGGCTAGCTTTGCAACCTCTGGCGGAGCTGATGCGCTTGCGCTTGCCAGTGATTCGGTCAAATACGCGACAATCGTCGTTGCTACCGTGCCGATTCTGATCGTCTATCCATTCTTGCAGAGATATTTCGTAAAAGGTGTCATGGTTGGCGCTGTAAAGGGGTGATAAATGCGTATTCCATATGATGAGATGGTCAAGGAATTTGTAAGGGTACTGAACAAGTACGGAATAGAGGGAGAGGACGCCGAGATTTCGGCACGCCTCTTTGCCGATGCCTCGCGTGATGGCGTTCATACCCATGGCCTTCAGCGGTTCCTGAAATTCATAAATTCAATAAAGAATGGCGCTGTAGATGTAAGTAAGCGCGCAGTCTTTAAGGAACGCATAGGTATGATTGAACGCTGGGATGGCCAGAGAGGCCCTGGCAATCTCAATGCTTATATCGCAATGAATAGGGCGATAGCGCTCTCAAAGGAGAATGGCGCAGGTATCGTTGCCCTTAGGAACACCAATCATTGGATGCGTCCTGGCAACTATGGAATCATGGCGGTAGAGAAGGACTGCATAGGCATTCTCTGGACGAACACGGTGCCGAATATGCCGGCATGGGGTGGAAAAGAAGCTAAGATTGGCAATAACCCGATAGTCCTCGCTGTCCCATACAAAGACACACCTGTAATTGTCGATGTCGCTATGTCGATGTTCAGTTATGGCAAACTTGAAAAGTATAAGAGAGAAGGCGTTGAGTGCCCTGTAGATGGAGGCATAGATAAAGAAGGGAATATGACAAGGGATCCTGCGAGGATTCTGGAGACGCATCAGGTTCTGCCGATTGGCTATTGGAAAGGCTCAGGGCTTTCCATTGTTCTTGATTTGATAGCTTCCACGCTTGCCGGAGGAACCTTCTCCCGAGGTATTGGAGAACTGGATTATGAGACATCGCTTTCACAGCTCTTCATCGCATTCGATCTTTCCTCGTTACCCGACAGAGCAAGGATTGAAGAGGAAATCGGGAAGACCCTTGCAGATATAGATAGCTCTACGCCAGTAAAGGAAGGTAGTGAGGTTCACTATCCTGGCGAGGGGATGAAAAAGACCAGAGAGGAGAGTATGCAGATCGGAGTATATGCAGATGACTCGCTCTGGAAGACGGTATTGGAGCTTTGAATGCTGATTCCCGGTATTGTATCTGCAACATTCAAGAATCGAAGCGTAGAGGAGGTGATTGCACTTGCTTCCAAGGCTTCGCTGAAGGCTATTGAGTGGAGTGAGGGGCATCATGTGCCTGAATCTGACCTTCCTGAGAGTTCGAGGATTGCTGCATTGACAGCATTAAACGGCTTGAAGGTTGCTGCGTTTGGTTCCTATTACAAGCTTGGACAAGGCATGGATTTTATTCCTCGGATCCTTACTGCAAAAGCGCTTGGAGCAAGTGTAATCAGAATATGGGGCGGCGATAAGCCTTCATCTGCACTTACGCAGGAAGAGAGGAGTGCTTTTGTCGAAGAGGCTAAAGCGATTGCAAAGCTTGCCGCGTGTGAAGGTTTGACCGTTGCGCTTGAGTGGCATAAGAACACAGTCACTGACACAAACGAATCTGGCCTCTCCTTTCTCGATGAGGTCGGGATGGATAATTTCAGAACGCTTTGGCAGCCAACGATGGCACTCAGCGTTCCTGAGCGCATAGAGGGCTTGAAAGCACTTGGCTCAAGACTTGTGAATATCCACGTCTATTACTGGGATAGTACTGGACGGCGGCCGCTCATAGAGGGCAGGGATGATTGGAAAAAATATCTGGAATGCGTATCAGGAGATCATTATGCGCTTCTGGAATTCGTTAAAGATGATAGCGAGAAGCAGTTTCTGGAGGATGCTGAGACGCTTCTCTCTTGGTTGTAGGAGTAATTGCTATGGCAGATCTTCATGTTGATGCATTTGACATGATCAATCCGTTTGTTATTGCGTCCAGCCCGGCTACGCGTGGCGCAGATAATGTACTTAGGTGTGCTTCTTGCAGGCCGGGTGCAATCGTGCTTAGAAATTTCGGCCATGGAATGGGTGGGGGAAGCTTTATATATCCTTCGGCAGATGCGATGTATAAAGGCGAAGCTGCTTTTCATTCACATGCTGTGGGCACACAGCTTTCCGATCCGCTTGATTCTCTCGATAAGTACTGCGAAGAAGTCAGAAGGATCAAGAGGGAGATGGATAGCGATATAAAGCTATGGGTCTCCATTGGTCACTATAGCGATATCGTAAAGGGCGGAGATTGGGAGAAATCGTGGAAAACGCAAGCTCATGAACTCAAGAATGCAGGCGCTGATGCTTTTGAGCTTCACTTCAATACCCCAGGGGTTGCTGTTGCAAAGGATAGGCAGTTCAATTACTACCAGCTTGTATATAACTGCACGAAGATGATAAGAGAGGCAGAGCCTTCGGTTCCTGTGATGGTAAAGCTTGCTGTAGAGTCCTGCGACTCTTTGACTGCAATGAGAGAAGCTGTTGCCGCAGGAGCCTCTGCCGTAGGCCCTACTGCAAGATGGAAGGCTTTCTATTTCGATCTTGATTGGAAGACGACGGAAGCCCGTCCCGGCGCAGGTTATGGTGGAACACAGGCAAACCCGATTGTCGCTTATGCTATTGCTGAGGCCAGGCAGAAAGGTATCAATCTTCCGATGTTTGCAGGCGGCGGTGTGTTCTCATATGATCAGGCGCTCCGTCTTATAATGGCTGGAAGCGATATGGTTCAGCTTGGCGCGCTTGCCTGTTCTGGCGGACTTGGCGCTATCAAACGCGTGATAAAAGACTTTGAGAAGTGGATGGATGATAACGGTTATCCAGATATGGCGTCGCTCAAGGGTGATGCGCTCAAGCTTTTCAATATGGATCCAGCTTTTGCAAAGAAGAGGCAGAATAAGCTTGGCGAGGCCTATCGTAATGCTCAGGTCGATGGAGATAAGTGCATCGGCTGCTCAAGATGCAATGATGTGTGCTGGTATGATGGCGTACGCGTTGTGGATCGCAAGGCGGTAAAGACCGATAAGTGCATCGGCTGCGGCTACTGTTTCCAAGTTTGTCCCGTCAAAGCGCTCTATGTAGATAAGAAAGCGATTTTGAAGTCTGCATTCGAGGATTGATATGATAAAAGTGCTTTTAGTCGGCATCGGTGGATACGGTGAAAACTATCTCAAGGAGATGCTTGAAAATCCAACGCTCACGCCTTATTTGGTCGGGATTGCTGATCCTTTTGCGTTCAAAAGCCCGATGATGGCTCGCGTCAAGGAGCTTGGTGTTTCTGTCTATTCTTCTCCTGAGGAGTTCTACCTCAAAGGCGGCATAGCTGACCTTGTTGTGATTTCCTCGCCGATCCATACGCACTATAGCTATGTCCTGCTTGCTCTGGAGCATCAGAGCGCAGTGCTTGTAGAGAAGCCCGTTGTGATAAGCGCTGAGAGGATGGATGCGCTTCGTGAGGCAGAAAAGCGAAGCGGACGTTTTGTCGCTGTTGGCTATCAGCTGTGTTATAGCCGTCATGTACAGCGTCTCAAAAAAGATATCCTCTCAGGTCTTTATGGTAAGCCAATAAGGGCACGCTCTCTTCGCTTGATGCGCCGTGGTGATAATTATTATTCCCGCAATGGCTGGGCAGGCAAGCTTTCCTGCCATGGGGAATATATATTCGACAGTCCTCTTTCAAATGCCTGTGCGCATCAGCTTGAGAATATGCTCTTCCTGCTTGGTGGGGAGAATGATGGCGCATGCGACGTTGTGTCTGTATCTGGCGTGCTATATAAGGCAAGGCCGGATATAGAGAACTTCGATGCGGCGGCTTTAAGGATGACAACGGATACCGGTGTTGATCTCTATTACTACATAGCTCATCCTGTTGATAGCGCAAAAGTCGGCCCAATAAGCACTTATGAATTTACAGCAGGTACTGTTGAAGAGGAAAATGATATTTTTGTTGGAAAACTCAAGGATGGTAGTAAGATAGAATATCATCCGGATTCAGATGAAAAGAAGATGCAGAAGCTCTATGACGCGATCGAGGCTGTCGAGCATGGTACAAAGCTGCCATGCACGCTTAGGACTGCGGTAGGGCATATGAATGCTGTGATTATGGCAGAGCATCTTCCTGTCTATCTTCGATATGACGCAGAGAGAAAGCGCATAAACGATGATGGTTACTATTCGATACGTGGGTTGGAGGATGAGTACCTTTCAGCCTATCGGGAATGGAGTTTGCCGGATTTGTATCCGGAAGGAAATAACGAAGGAGGCGAAGAATGAAAAAATTTGCAGTGCTTATCCTTGCCGTGTTGCTCGTACTTCCACTTGCTGCTGGAGGAAGCAGTGATAAGAAGGCAAGTGTCACCGAAGATGGAAGACCTATTATCACGATGTGGTCGCCTATCAATGCTAATATCACACAGGTAGCGCAAAGCTTTGCAGACACAGTTTATTGGCAGGAATTGCAGGAGAGAACCGGTGTGCAGATTGAATTCCAGCATGTCTCTGCATCAGGGTCTGCGCTCAGCGAGGGCTTTAATATCCTCATAGCATCTGGCGATTATCCTGATATCATCCAGTATAAGTGGGTTGATTATCCTGGTGGGCCAGCAGCCGCGATTTCTGATGGTGTGATAATTCCGCTTAACGATATCTTTGAGCAGTACTGCCCGAATATCACGGCATTTTTGGAAGAGCATCCGGATATTGCAAAGATGATCTCCACAGATGATGGAACGTACTACTGCTTCCCATTCCTCCGTGGCGAGAGCTTTGAGAATAACCCGCTTCTCTTCTCAGAAGGCTGGGTATGGAGAAAGGATCTTCTTGATAAGGCCGGCCTTGATATCCCAGAGACTCCGGAAGAGCTTTATCAGGCGCTTGTCGCATTCAAGGAAATGGGTATTCAGATGCCGCTTTCTGTCAGAAGCGATCATATCTCACGTGTGCTTGCACCGGGCTTTGATAGCTATGGCGATAGCGCAACCAGCTCTTTCTATGTAGTGGATGGCGTTGTCCACAATGGATATATCGAACCAAACAGGAAAGAATACCTGAAATTTGCCCATAAGCTTTATGAAGAGAAGCTCCTCGATAACGACTACCTCTCTGTTGATAGGAATAAGCTTGGCGTAAACGTACTCAATGGACTTTGCGGTGCTGCATATGCTCCTGGTGGATCTGGAATCGGTACATGGCTTCCTGCTATGAGACAGATTGATCCTACTGTTGAACTTGTCTCTGCAAAGCCGCTTTCGCCTGAGAAGGGAAGACTCAGCATGTTCTCCAAGATGAATGATATCTACGATAATTCCGGTTCTTCATCTGCGATCACTACAGCATGCACGAACATTGAAGCTGTCGCTAAGTTCCTCGACTACTCATACTCGGAGGAAGGACGTCTTCTGGATAACTTCGGAATCGAGGGCGATACATTTGTAATGATCGATGGCTATCCGACATATACGGACAAGGTTGTACCGACATCGGAAGATGGCCTTACCTCTGAAGGATATACAATCAGCCAAGCGCTTTCGATGTACACAAGGACATATGCAACAGGCGGCTATATCCAGGATCCACGCTACATCGAACAGTATTATTCGCTTCCGGAGCTTAGTGAAGCTATCCAGCTTTGGGCGCAGACGGATTATGGTAAGTATATCTATCCTCCAACAACAACAACGGCAGAGGAAGCTTCTGAGCTTGCCAGCATCATGAATAATATCCAGACCTATGTTGATGAGATGGAGTCGAAGTTCATCACCGGCATGGCTGATATCGACAAAGAGTGGGACGGCTACGTCAAGCAGCTCGAAAACTTCGGAATGGGCAGAGCAATTGAGATCAAGCAGGCTGCCTATGACAGATACATGTCAAAGTAAAATGGATAGGTGAGGGGGTATCCCCTCACCACTATGAGGGAGAGTATGTCAGCGGAAACAAGAGTGCTGGAGATTGTTGATTTTTCATATCCTGGCTTGGAAGCGGCAGAGAATGATAATCCGCTTCATGCAATTGCAGAGCATTTCAGGACAAGAACAACGCCTGTCTATCTTTTCGATAAGGATACAGCATCGTTTGTCTGCGATGATTCGATTCTCGAAGACGCAGATAAGACGATGAAGCATTATATATTCGGCTATCAGTTCGACGGCCCGATAAAATGGGACTTCAATCCTACTGTAGATACGTCAAAGGACAATGAATGGACATGGTCTTTATGGCGGCATATCTATTGGCAGCCTTTGATGAGGGCATATGCCATCACAGGTGATGATAAATACGTAAAAGAGTTCAAAGAGGAGCTTATCAGCTTCTATGAAAGCTGTCCGGCTGCTAAGCATATAGAATCTCCTGAGGAGATAAAAACGCCATTCCCAGGACAGCCTTGGCGGAATATAGAGACGGCAATGCGAATCTATACGACCTGGCTTCCTGCTATGGAGATATTCAGAAATAGTCCTGAGTTTGATGATAACCTCTGGGCTGTTTTCCTTTCATCGGTGCATGATCATGCATCGTTCCTGCTTTCTCACTATACCAATCACACACGCTCTTCAAACTGGCTGACTATGGAGTGCGGTGCATTGCTTCAGATGGGGATAATGTTCCCTGAACTCAAGGATTCAAAGGTATGGAGGGAAGAGGGCTATAGGCGTGTAATGTATGAAATCCTGTATTCGTTCGATCAGGATGGCGTTCATATGGAACGCACGCCCATCTACCACATGGTTGCGACGATTTCATTCCTGCAATGTGTCAGTCTTTTGAAGAAGAATGGTTTCTATGTTCCATTCTATGCACTTGAGAAACTGGAAAAAGCGGCAGAGTTCCTGCTTCGCATCATGAAGCCGGATTTCTCAACGCCGATGATTGGCGATGCAGACAGAAACGACCTTCTTGCACGGCGTTCAGATACGTCTATCTATGAAGGTATGAACCTAACGTTCTTCCCCGAAGATCTTAATGAGATGAGAGCGTTCTTCTCCCATATGGCAGAGCTTACAGGACGGGAGGACTTCCGTTTCCTCTCTACAGGTGGCAAGGAAGGAAAAGCGCCTTTGATCAAGGACTCACAGCTTGTAGATGCCGGCATATACGTAGCTCGCACGGGATTCGGCGAGAATGAGGACTATATGCTTGTGCATATGGTTAAGCTTGAGCGTGGAGAGCGGAGTACGCACTCACATAACGATGTTGCCCACGTAGAGCTTATGATGCATGGTGAGGATATTCTCGTAGATTGCGGACGCTATATCTACAACACTTCGATCTGGAAGGATTGGAGGCATTATTTTACCTCTGTACCTGCTCACAATACGCTCTATGTCGATGACCATACGATGGGAGCGTTCCCCGGTGTGGATCGTGTGAGAGGCGTAAGGGGGATATGCCACGCATTCATCTCAGATAATGAAAAGAAGATCATCGATGTTTCGCATAATGGCTATGTTTATATGGAAGATCCTGTATTCCATCATAGGCAAGCGGTGCTTCTTCCGGGAAAGGGCATATTTGCCTGCTGTGATTACATAACAGGTGAAAACAGAGCCGATCATGATATCAGGCTATATTGGAATTTTCCGCTTCCTAATGGAAAGATGGAGGGAAAGGATTTCCTTTATAATACGGGGAAGGGGCGCTCTTATCGTGTTCAGTATGCCTCAATGAGCAATCTCTTTGACGGCGTTCTCCTTACTGGTTCTGAGAATCCTAAGGGGGGCTGGATATCATATGGATATCCAATACGTATCCCTTCTTCGCAGTTCTCGATAAGAAAGAGAGGAAAGGCCGATGATACTGTTATTACAGTTATCGCACCTGAGGGCGAGTCTATTCTGATATCCACGGATAAATCCGGCGGAAAGGTATCTGGCAATGGCTGGGCCATTGAATTTAAAGAGGATGGAGTTTCGGTAAAATGAGATTCGGTATTTGTGTCGATATAAAGAAAATCAAGGAAGTTGAACGTCTCGGATATGACTATGCGGAAGGAAGGCTCAATGCAATTGCCGCAATGAGCGAAGAGGAGTTTTCCTCGGTGCTGGAAGAAGTCAGTTCGTCATCTATCGCCGTTGAGGCTTTCTCGCTATTGTTTCCAAAGGATATGAAGCTTATAGGGCCGGGGGCGGTCTCGGAGGAGGGCCTTGTAGATTATCTTGAGTTGGCTTTCTCAAGGATGGATGCGTTTGGTGCGAAGATTGTGGTATTCGGAAGCGGCAAATCTCGCTTTGTTCCGGAGGGAATGAGATGGCAGGATGCATATAAAGCCCTTGTCTCGATTACGCGCATTATCGGGAAAGTTGCAGAAAAGCATGGTATAACTGTAGCTATAGAACCGCTTAACAAAGGCGAGACGAATCTGATCAACTCTCTCACAGAAGGTGCGGCGCTCCAGGCTGACGTGGGGATGGAAAGTATCGCGCTTCTTGCAGATCTTTACCATATGTGGAAGGAGGGTGAGGAGATTTCCAGGATTTCTCTTGTTTCGCCGCTTGCCCATGCGCATATAGCGGTGCTTGAGGGCCGTGGGTATCCGACAGAACCGGAAGAAAAGGTCGTTTCGTTCATTACGGAGCTGGAAAAGGCGGGGTACAATGGTCGGATTAGCATCGAAGGTTCAAGTAATGATTGGGAAAATGATAGCCTGAAATCGCTAAAGATGCTCAGAAGTATCGGGAGGAGTAATGGATAAGGTTAGAATTGGCATAATAGGCTTTGGCAAGATGGGAACGCAGCATGCTAAGGCTTTCAAGGACGGAAAGGTGCCTAATGCTCTGCTTACCGCGGTTGCGGATATCGATAAGGAGCGCGTTAAAGCCGCAGAGAAGCTTCTTGGAAATAGCGCAGCTTACTACGACTCAGCAGAGGCTTTGATTGCTTCCGGTGATGTCGATGCGATAATCCCCACTGTCCCTCATTACTTCCATCCTGTATATGCAATCGAGGCGTTCAATCATGGCTTGAATGTTCTCTGTGAAAAACCCGCCGGTGTTTATACCAACCAAGTAAAGAAAATGAATGAGGTGGCAGCTGCTTCCGGCAAGGTCTTCGGCATTATGTACAACCAGAGGACGAATCCTCTTTATCAGAAAGCACGCGAGCTTGTTCAAGCTGGAGAGCTTGGAGAGCTTATCCGTACGAACTGGATTATCACAAACTGGTTCCGTTCTCAAAGCTATTATGACCAGAGTTCATGGAGAGCGACATGGAAAGGCGAGGGTGGTGGTCTCCTTCTTAACCAGAATCCCCATAATCTTGATCTTTTTCAGTGGATCTGCGGTATGCCGTCCCGTGTCAAAGCCGATATGTCATACGGAAAATACCGAAAGATCGAGGTTGAGGACGAGGTCTATGCAATGGTGGAGTATCCTAATGGCGCTGTTGGATCGTATATAACAACGGTTGCAGATTCCCCGGGAACGAATAGGCTTGAGATAACAGGCACTCAAGGAAAGCTTGTCATCGAGAATGATAAGCTGGAATTTTTCAGGCTCAGAAAGGATACGATCACCTTCAATAATGAGTATAAGGGCGGAATTGGGCAGCCGGAGTGCTGGAAGTGCGATATCCCCATAAAAGGAAGCTATACATCTCACGTTGGCCTTATAAAGAATTTCTGCGATGCAGTCCTTACTGGCTCACCGCTTCTGGCTCCGGGTGAGGAAGGTATCCTTGGCCTATCGATTTCAAATGCTATGCACCTTTCATCATGGCTTGGAGGAAAGTGGATTGAGCTTCCGCTTGATGATGATCTTTTCGAGGATGAGCTGAGAAAGAAGTGCGGAGGGGAGCTTCCTGTCTGACGATGACAAGCAAGAAGAGCCTTAAGTGGAATGCTTTGAAGACATGGAGTATTTCGTACTTCATGATATTCGTCATACCGCTTCTCTTCTTCATTGTTTTCATTACAGTGAGCATAGAGATGCTCAGAACAGAGGTAGAGCACTATAATCAGATGGCAGTTGTCCATGTAGGCTCTACCTTGGATAACGTCTTTGCTGAGGTTAATTCGATTGCTGAGACGATACTCGTAGGAAATCAGTTTTCGGAAGTCCTTCTTGCAGATGATCCGATATCCATTTCAACATATACGCTTTTCCAGAATGTAACGAATCTTTCCCGTGCTATAGAGGATGGCAATGAAGGATTCTTTCTCTATTCTCCATCGCGCGATTTCTTTCTCGGTGCAAATAGCTTTGGGCGGCTTTCGGCGCTTGAGACTGTAAATTCATTCAACCTTGGCAATGGTAATCGTGGGATATCCTCCGCATTCAGAAAACAGCTTGATCGGATGGAGATCTACGATGTGTCATATACCTATCTATCGGGGGTTGAGGTCAGGCGGTTTCTGGTAATGCGTCCGCTCTCTTATCTTTCTTCGGGCATCTACAGCGATTGGTGCATAGCGTATATCGTTAATCTCAATAGGATCATAGGACGTGGGAATATAAATGATGATAGGTTCAGCGCCTATTATGATCTGATGATCTTCCGCCGTCAGGATGAGAGCTTCATATATGCTCTTTCCGGCGTTTCTCCCGATGAAGATGAGATAGAATCAATTCTTTCCGGTAAAGAGCTTCCAGATGCTATCGTTGCATCTGCGCCTTCGGCTGAAACGAACTTCACCTACGTTATAAAGATCGATAAGAATGAATACTTCCATACGATATATATGATGCGGTTCATGACCATCCTCTATATAGCGTTTACTCTCATATTCGGCATTTTCTTCCTGACAAGGAAGGTCAGAAAGAGCTGGACAGAACTTGATACGGCTATAAAGGAGGCTGGCGCGGATGCTGATGCTGCCGAGAGTATCTATTCGCCCTTTGTCTCTTCGATGACAAAGCTTGAAAAGGAGAAGGAAGGTCTGAGCATTGTTATGAGCGCACAGGCTGCAACGTTGAAGGAGAATATGATTGAACGCCTCCTTTCTTCTTCCGATGCCTCGATAATCTCGGAAAATGCCCTCAGCGAGTGCGGTATTGAATTTAAGTCAGATATCTTCTTTGTGCTTCTTTCGCGCCTCGGTGATGAAAATATTGAACAGATGTTGTCTGAAAGGTTCCAGTCCTCGTCGATTCAGGTCTTTCCGTTTTCACAGGCTTCGGGGCTTTCCTGTATTATCAATATTCCTTCGGAAATTGAAGATCCTTATGCGCTTATCGAGGAGGTCGTATCATCGATTTCAATCGATGGCGTATCGCTTTCAAGCGTAGCTGCGGCCTCCGACGCCGTTATTGGGATAAGGAATATCGGGCAGGCATATATCGATGCGATAAACACCCTCGATTATAAGAGCAATAACTCAATTCAGGACTTTATTTTCAGCCGTGATGTCACGGCTATGTCGAGCAGGATACGTTATGCATTGCCGAATGAGAGTGCGAATGAGCTTCAGATGGCTATACAGGAAGGAAGAGGGGATGATGCGCTTCTTATAGTAAGACGCATCTTTACGGAGAATCAGGATAATGGCGTTCCCCCTCGGCACCTTCGCTATCTTCTGATGGCTATTTCTAACTTGGTAATGAAGACAAGTATGCAGCTTGAGAGCCTTTATGGTTCAGACCTTCCTCCATTCAAGCCGCCTCAGATACTAGAGGCAAGGCGCAGTATAGAGTCAATCCGCATGACCCTTGAGGATAAGATCTATGCATATACCGAGAAGGTTCTTGAAGTGCATAATGCTATCGGAGATGTACAGAAGGAGACATATGTTATATATCAGAGAGCGTTGAAGGAGATTGCTTCGCGCTATTCTGATCCATCGCTCAATGTCTCTGAGATAGCCGATAGGCTCTCTGTAACGCTTGCATATCTTTCGAAAATCTTCAAGAAGTATCATATGATGAATATCTCGGACTATATTTCGCGCTATCGTGTGGATATGGCCAAGAGTATGCTCGCTGAAGGTATGCAGATATCCGATGTCGCTATATCCTGCGGCTTCGGTTCTCTTCGTACATTCATGCGTGTATTCAGAAAGATAGAGGGCGTTACGCCTGGTCAATATAGATTGATAAATATGGAGGAATCCTAAAATGCTCAAAGCGGCAGTGATCGGATGCGGTGCAGTATCAAGAAATCATGGTAAGGCCTTGATGAATAACGAATATGCAGAGCTTGCATATGCTGTTGATGTGGATATCGAGAAGGCAAAGGCTTTTTCTGAGAAGTTCGGAGGAGAGCCGCTTGAGGATTATAGAAAGCTTCCCGAACTCGGCGTTGATGTCGCTCATGTCGTAACTCCCCATAATACGCATCCAGAGATTGCGATATACCTTATGGAACATGGTATCGATGTCTTTTCAGAAAAGCCGCTTGCAATAAATGTATATGATGCAGAGCGCATGATAAAGGTAAGCGAGAAGACAGGACGGAAACTTGGCGTCTGTTTTCAGAACAGGTTGAATCAGTCAACTATAGAGGCAAAGGAGATCATAGATAGCGGACGGTACGGAAGCATTGTCAGCGCAATGGTTTTTGTTGCATGGGACAGACATGGAAAGTATTATACGGAAAGTCCTTGGAGGGGCACATACTGGGGCGAGGGCGGTGGCTGTGTGATAAATCAGGCTATACATACGCTCGATCTTCTCGATTACCTCTCTGGCGGTGTTAAGTCCCTCTCTGCTTTCTCAGGAAAGCTTCGCGATACAGATGATTATGAGGTCGATGATTCATCGGCAATCCTTTTCCATCTCAAAAATGGCGCAACTGCTATTGGTTATTGCACGAACTGCTATCCAAAATCGAAAATCTGTACAGTCGAATTTCATCTTGAGAGGGCTGTACTGACTGTGAAGCAGAGTGGTCTTACGATAGAGGAAGAAGATGGAAACACGATCTTCCATGCGGCAGAGACGCTGAAAGGCGAGAAGTCCGAGTGGGGGATATCCCACGGAGTTCTGATAAATGAATTTTATAAATCACTTATCGATAAAACCGAATTCGTGTGTGATTGCCATACTGGCTTGGCTGCGGTAAAGATCGTAAATGCAATACAGCACTCCTATGGAAAGGAGATTTCCATTGTAGATTGAGAAGATTTTATTCTATATAAAGCAAGAATTAAGGAATCTACATCGTTCCTC
>CAZURL010000041.1:0-14925 GCA_964623005.1 uncultured Spirochaetaceae bacterium | reverse complement strand
GCAACTTGCTTTGAGTATTTGACAGCTTCTACCACCGTCTTTGCGCCAAGAACTACATCTCCTGCTGCGAAAACGCCCGGGAAGGTAGTCTCTCCATGCTGATCTGTAAGCAATAGTCCAGATGATGCGGCCTTGAGTCCTTCTGTCGTATCAACCAGCTTTGATTTCGGCCCTTGTGATATAGCAATAATGGTGCTGTCTGCTGGGAAGAGCTTCGGTTCATTCTTCTGCCCGATGATATTCTTCTCTTCATCGAAGATGTTCTCATCAAAGATCGGGCCGTCTTCTGTTATCTCAATAGGGTATTTACCAAACTCGAACTTTGCTCCGTCTAAGCGAGCATATTCAAATTCTTCTTCATTTGCATCGCTTGTGAGCCGTCTGGCAAAGAGTGTGACATTCCTTGTTCCTTTCCTTAAAAGCGTGCGAGCAACGTCCATTGCGGTATTTCCCATACCGATGATTGCTATATTATCCCCTAGATCATAAGCGTCAGGATTGGCGAGGAAGTCTATTGCAAAGTGGCAGTTGCCAAGGCTTTCGCCTTTGATCCTGAGTTTCTTAGGTCTCCATACGCCGGTGCCAATGAAAATCGCTTTGTATCCATCGCGGAGAAGATCCTTTATCTCAAGCGCTCCGCCTATTGTCGTATTAGGCCGGATCTTTATTCCTGCATTTACAAGTTTCTTCCGTATCCGAAGAAGCAATGATTTTGGAAGCCTGAACTCCGGGATACCATATTGCATGATGCCTCCGATCTTATCCTTTGAATCGAAGATCGTGACCTTGTAGCCTTTCTTTGCAAGCTCAAGCGCGATTGTAATACCTGCCGGCCCTGCGCCGATAACGCCGACCATTATTCCATTTGAAGGCGGAATAGGGATCTGTATCTGATCGAGGCAGGTTTCAGATATATAGTTCTCAATCGAGGATATATGTATTGGCTGGCCTTTCTTTCCCTGTATGCAGTGTCCTTCGCACTGTTTCTGATGGTCGCAGACAAGGGAGCAGACAGAGGAAAGCGGATTATTCTCAAAGAGCATGTCTCCTGCTTCTCTGAGCTTTCCGTCCCTGAGCAGGCTGATCATGGAAGGAATCGGCGTGTGGATAGGGCATCCCTGTACGCACATTGGCTTCTTGCAGAGATAGCACCGCTCTGCTTCGGCTATTACATGAAGTACCATAAATTAATGATAAGCCAGCATTGTGTGGTTATTTAGACGAAGATTTGTCTGATTCAGACCTGTTGCATGAATCTAAGAAGATTATCCATTGTAAGTTTCAGGTCATTCTCTGCCCTTATACGCGCTTCTTTGTAAGGAATTGCCACGCGGTTTATAGAAAAGATTGCCGTAACGCCATCGCTATATGCCGTCTCTATGTCATCTCCTATATCCCCGACGATTGCAATTACCGGAATGCCAAGCTTCTTTGCTTTCCTTGCAACGCCTATTACGACCTTTCCCCGGAGAGATTGATTATCGATTTTACCTTCGCCGGTGAATATAAAGTCAGCGCCTTTTGCTATGTTCTCGAAATCTGTTATCTCAAGGACTGTCTCTATTCCCATCTGTAGCGTTGCGGAGAAAAAGGCTTTCATTCCGCCTCCCATTCCACCAGCTGCACCGCTGCCTGGTATGCTCTGGATGTCGATTCCTATATCCTTCTTGATAACTTCCGCAAGGCTCTTCATCTTTTTATCAAGAGTTTTCACCATCTCTTCATCTGCGCCTTTTTGCGGCCCATAGATGTATGCAGCGCCATTCTCGCCATAAAAGGGATTGTCTATATCGCACATAGCGATGATTGGGATATCCTTCAATGAGGCATCGAGCGTAGATATATCTATATTGGCAATCTTCTCAAGATTCGCACCGACAGGGGAGATCCTATTTCCTTTTTCATCGGTGAAAACTACGCCGCAGGCTTCTGCCAATCCTGTTCCGCCATCATTTGTTGCGCTTCCGCCGAGGCCTATTATGATTCGTTTCGCACCGCGTCGCGCAGCATCAAGCATCAGTTCTCCAACGCCATATGTCGTCGTAAGACTGGGATCCTTTTTATCTCCTACCAATGGAAGACCGGCAGCGGCAGCCATTTCAATAACAGCCGTCCCATCTGGCAGCATTCCATAAAAGCTCTCGATGATTTCTCTATAAGGCCCATGCACCTTGATCTCAATCCGTTCTCCCCCTAGCGCTGATAGAAAAGCGTCCACGGTACCTTCTCCACCATCTGCAACTGGTATCTCGATGATCTTGCACTGTTCATGGTAGTGAAGTATTCGTTCTTTCATTATCTCTATTATGCGTGAACTAGACATCGTGCCTTTGAATGAGTCGGGAATGAGAATAACTTTATCCATATTGCAATTATATGTGTAAATAGGAGAAAAGTCATTTGCTTTAGCTTTGAGTTATGGGGTGGCTGGTTGGAATACAACTGCGGTTTAGGGTATAATCCAAGCCATGGTCAAGGACAGGATGCGGAATATATCGAAGTACTCAGCGCTTTCTGAGAGCATAAGGGAAATAGCGAAAATGGATAGTTCCCCTGTTCCTGATTTCCATAGCTACAGATTTGATAAAAACCATACGATAGTTTTCTCGCTTACAAGGGGAAGCGCTATCTTTGCAACCTCTTGGAGAGAAAATCCTGAGTCGAGGGATTCAAATGCTGTCATGAAAGCGATAGCAGGGGAGTTTGTGCTCTTTCTTCCAGGCGAGCCTTATATAATGCGATCGGATGATCAGAGCCTAGAGGTGTCGATGTATGTCCTCGACTAAATGTGTGCGCGTCGGCACGCTTACGCTCGGTGGCGGTTCTCCTGTACGGATACAGACGATGTATGACAGCGCGCTTTCCCTAAGCAATGTCGATAGCATTATCGAGAAAATCAACGCACTTCATGCCATCGGGTGCGACCTGATTCGTTTTTCATTCATCACAAAGGATGACGCTTTGCCGTTCTCACGGATTGCAGAGCGTAGCCCCATTCCCCTTGTTGCGGATATCCACTTCGATTGGAGGATGGCGATCCTTGCGCTTGAATCGGGGGCTGCAAAGATCAGGATTAATCCCGGAAATATAGGTCAGGTGTGGAAGGTCAAGGAAGTCGTAGCCGCTGCAAAGGATAAGGGGGCGTGCATACGTATCGGCCTTAACTCAGGCTCTCTTCCCTCTGCGTACAGTTCCCTTCCCATAGAGAGGGCAATGACGGAATCTGCGCTTGAGTATATCGGCTTATTTGAATCATGGGGTTTTGATGATATAGTCGTATCTCTAAAGTCCTCTTCGCCGGAGGAGACGGTGAAAGCTGCTAGGCTCTTCGATGCAGAATCAGGTTATCCTCAGCATATAGGGGTGACAGAGGCGGGAAGCCCTGTTATCTCTGCTGTAAGGAGCACTTGGGCTTTGGGTAATCTTCTTTCTGGCGGGATCGGGGACACGCTTCGTATCTCGATGACAGGGAGCATGGAGGATGAAGTGATTGCAGGGGTTGAGCTTCTCAGGACGCTCGGCCTTAGAAAAAGGGGTGTGAGGATTATCTCATGCCCTCGATGCGGCAGGGCTTCTTTCGATACAATATCCTTTGAAAAACAAATGCGTACAGCGCTTCTCTCTCTTGATAAGGATATCTCTGTTGCTATAATGGGCTGTCCGGTAAATGGGCCTGGGGAAGCAAAGAGCGCGGATTATGCTGTCACTGGACTGGGAGATGAGGTGGGCATATACAGCCATGGAAAACTGCTTGAGAGGACAAGTCGTGATGTGGCTGGCAAGGCGCTTTTGGAGGTGATAGAGAGTGAATGATAAGCTGATCATAAAAGGAGCCAGGGAGCATAATCTGAAGAATATAGATTTAGAGCTTCCTAAGGATTCCCTTGTTGTGATATCAGGGCTCTCTGGATCGGGAAAAAGCTCCCTTGCCTTTGATACGATCTTCGCCGAAGGCCAGAGGCGCTATATGGAATCGCTTTCAAGCTATGCAAGAATGTTCCTTGGCCGCCTTGAAAAGCCCGATGTGGATTCTATCGAGGGGCTTTCGCCTGCAATTGCGATTGAGCAGAAATCCACGAACCGTAATCCACGCTCGACAGTCGGGACAGTAACGGAAATCTATGACTATTACCGTCTGCTTTGGGCGCGTATAGGGCATAAGCACTGTCCTAAATGCGGAAGGGAGATTACGGAGATGTCGGTCGATCAGATCATCGATCTTATCTTCTCCCACCCTGAGGGCGAGCGTCTTATGATTCTTTCACCGCTTGCCAGAGGCAGGAAAGGCGAGTTCAAGAATACACTTGAAGAAGCGCTCAGGCTTGGTTATCTGAAAGCTATGATCGATGGAAAGCTTTATTCGCTTGATGAGGAGATTCCTCAGCTTGAGAAGAAGGTGAAGCATAATGTTTCGATTGTCATAGACCGCGTCAAGAATGATAGGAAAGCAAGGACAAGGATCTCCGATGCAATCGAAAAGGGCACGGAGCTTTCAAATGGACTGGTGGAAGTCCATTATATCGATGAAGGCATAGAGGAGCTTTACAGCGAGAAGAACAGCTGTCCAGACTGCGGTATCACGATACCGGAGGTGGAGCCAAGGTTCTTCTCCTTCAATTCGCCCTTCGGTGCCTGTCCTGAATGCAATGGAATAGGCTCAAGGCGTGAGTTCGATCCTGATAAGATCATCCCAGATCGCGCTCTCTCATATAATCAAGGAGCGATCCGTACCCATCGGCCTGACGCTACATATTATCGATCGGGCGTTGAGTCGCTTTATAAGCATTATGGCTACTCGCTTGATACTCCGATAGAAAAACTGCCGGAGGATTTCATCAATGTCCTTTTATATGGCGGCGGTGAGCGTTTCTCATACACTTACCATGGAAAGCACGATGTGAAGGTTTCTGAATGGAAGGGGATAATCACAGAGCTTGAGAGGCGGTATTACGAAACTCAGTCGATGAATATAAGGATGTGGCTCGATTCATTTCGCGAGGAGATTGTCTGTCCTGCCTGTCACGGCGATAGACTTAGAAAGGAAGCGCTCTCGGTATATGTCGGCGGAAAGAATATCATCGATTGCACGCGGCTATCTGTTAATGAAACGCTTTGTTTCTTTGATAATCTCTCCCTTTCAGAAACCGAAAAAGAGATCTCTGGCGATATCCTGAAAGAGATACGTTCTCGCCTGAATTTCTTGAAGAATGTCGGACTGGGCTATCTTACGCTATATAGAGCCGCAGCAACGCTCTCGGGTGGAGAGGCGCAGCGGATCAGGCTTGCAACTCAGATCGGAAGCGCGCTTTCCGGTGTTCTGTATGTATTGGATGAACCATCGATCGGTCTTCATCAGAGGGATAACCAGAAGCTTATCGATACGCTCAAGAATCTGAGGGATCTTGGGAATACCGTTCTTGTCGTAGAGCACGACGAGGATACGATAAGAAGTGCCGACTATGTAGTTGACCTCGGGCCGGGGGCAGGCGAATTGGGAGGCTTTGTCACTGCAAAGGGCTCACCGGAAGAGATTGAGAAGAACGGTGAATCTGTCACAGGGCAGTTTCTTTCGCATGGGATTACAATCCCCGTGCCTCGCCGTCGGAAAGGCAATGGCAAGTTTATTACCGTCAAAGGCTGTTCGAAGAACAATCTGAGGAATATCGATGTGAAGCTTCCGCTTGGAAAGTTCGTTGTGATAACCGGCGTCTCTGGCTCTGGAAAGTCCACGCTTCTCAATGAGATAATCCTTCCTGCTGCATCGCGGAAGATACAGAGGAAGAAGGAGATCAAGGATGGCTATAAGTCGATTGAGGGCATTGAGAATATTGACAAGATAATCTCGATCGATCAGTCCCCTATAGGACGGACGCCTCGTTCGAATCCGGCAACCTATGTCGATCTCTTCACCTCCATAAGGGAGCTTTTTGCGGAGATGCCCGAGGCAAAGGCCCGTGGCTATAGTGCCGGCCGTTTCTCGTTCAATGTTCCCGGAGGCCGTTGCGAGAACTGCGCAGGAGATGGACAGCTAAAGATTGAAATGCACTTCCTGCCTGATGTATATGTAAAATGCGATGTCTGCAATGGCAGACGATACAATAAGGAGACGCTTGCTGTAACATATAAAGGAAAGAGCATTGCCGATGTTCTTGATATGACTGTCAGCGAGGCCTCGGCTTTCTTCGTAAATCATGCGAAGATAAAACGTAAGCTTGATACGCTGATGGATGTCGGTCTTGATTACATCCGTCTCGGGCAGAGTGCGCTTACGCTCTCCGGAGGGGAGGCTCAGAGGGTGAAGCTGTCTCTTGAGCTTTCGAAGGTGCAGACTGGACGCACGCTCTACATCCTTGATGAACCGACAACGGGGCTTCATTTTGCAGATGTCAAGAAGCTTCTTGAGGTATTGCAGCGTCTTGTCGAGCAGGGTAACAGCGTAGTGCTGATTGAGCACAATCTTGATGTCATCAAGTGCGCTGATTGGATTATAGATCTTGGGCCTGAGGGCGGAGATGGCGGTGGGAGAATCGTTGTGGAAGGTACTCCCGAAAAGGTAGCTGCATGCAAAGAAAGTTATACAGGTCAATTCTTGGGGAGATATCTTAGTCAGTGAAACGCCGTCTCCTTCTTTTCCTGATCCTTCTTTTTGTCTCATTGCCGGGGCTGTTTTCAGCCTCTGCCTCGGCTATTTATTTTGCAAGCGACAGCGAACTGATGGAAATGTGCCGTATCAGAGGTCTTGAGACAGGCACAAGAGAAGAGATGCAGAGGGCGCTTTACAATTACGAAGGCGTGGCGACGTATACGGAAGAGGCGAGCGGCAGCGGTGCCTTTGATCTTTCGGTGTTATCAGCAGAGAGCCTTATTACGCACGATTCGAGCATGGTTATATCAGGAAATGCGCATATCTCATTTACAGATAGCAGTGGGAATGTTTCGGATCTTTCTGCAGATATGATCATTATCGATACGGATAACGAGCTGCTTACGGCATTGGATAATGTAATATATTCCAGCGATGATGAGGATGCATCGATCCAATCCATAAATGCTGATATCGTAACGCTTTTCTGGACTTCCGGGGAGATCAGGGTATCGGATGCGACGACAACGACAGAGAGGGAGAGCGAGGATGGAGAGGCTGTGACGATCTATACCTCTGGAAGCACGCTGACATACACCCCCGGCGGTTCGATACTCTACGATCGTGGTATTGTCGCCTCCGATGTTGAAGATCCTTATTCCTCGATAACGGCATCAAAGATGCTTATGCTTCCCGGCGCTGATATGTTTATATCAAACGCGTATGTGTCGATAGGCCGCGTTCCGGTACTATATCTTCCATTCTTCTTCTTCCCCGGATCGCAGATGCTGGGAAATCCATCCTTCGGTTTTACTTCGTCGCAGGGCGCGTTCATAAATACGACCTTCGAACTTCTTGGCACTAATCCGACTATCGGCTCTTCGGATTCCTCGTCATCGTTTACCTCCCTTACGACTACTACGAAGGAAAGTCAGAATACCCGTCCTACAGGTTCTTACTACTCTTCATCTGGGCCGATATCAAATGCTGAGCAGTGGGCAAGTAGCACTTCCTCATACATATCGCTTCTGGCGGATGCTTATGAGGATACAGGTATGCAGCTTGGGGTAACAGGTGAGATCAATCTGTTCTCCTCATCTCTTTCGCTTGCATTCACCGATGCAGTCGCCGTTTCGCCCGAGTCGTCTTATTACAACGGGCGGCTTCGTTACTATGGAATGAATTCACTTAGATATAGTGGATATGGGATCAGTGCAACATTGTCCGTGCCGTTCTATTCCGATAGCCGCGTTCTCATGGATTTCGGAAACCGACTTACTGATTTCTCGCTCTTTTCCCTGTTGGAGACGCCGACCTTCCCCGAAAACTATACATCTACGATTACGACGTTCTCCCGTACGCTGACGCTCTCGTATTCGCTTCCATCCTCGCTGCAAAGCCAGTATCTGTCATCGTTGAGTATATCAAGTTTGCAGTTTGGGATTGATTATCGATGGAATTCCTCCGAGCTTGAGTACTACATGGAAGAGGCGAATGTTCCGAATCTGTCTGCGACATTCTCAGGAACGCTCTTTTCCCTTACGCATTCAAATGAGATCGTGCTCTCTACGGAAAAGGAAGAAGAGTATGATATAACGGATTTGCATCTCCTCACCGATCCGCTTCTCTATGATATCTATGAGGGAAACCGTAAGCGTCAAGCAAGTACAACGCGTACAGATACCTACACGGCAAGTCTTCGCTACTCTGTTTCAGAGACGCTCAAAAATGATTATGACTTTAATAGCAGCGGTGAGAATACAGATGGGGCATTCTCCTCAGATACCTCTCTGCGTCTTACCTTCGACGCTTCTGCGGCAAACTGGGTCTCGCTCACTGCTGTATTCACCCCTTCCTATTCATATCTTTGGGAAGATGATGATACTGCTGCGATTGTCACCCAGGACGGAACGATCAGCTCGGATATGACGCTCTCCTTTCCGTTCATTGGCCTGACGTATAAAATCTCCTCGCGACTCTTGGATGCTGAGTCTGTAAAGACAGGCGATGCTGCAGCTGAGGTGGATATCGCACCGCTAGGATGGGATACCGATACGATTACCGCGCACTCGCTTACGCTCAGCCATGCCTTTACGACGGATGTCGGTACATTTACACCCTCTGTAAGCTATACATTGCCTCCGCTTAATGCGGTTCTTACACCGCGTATCGCTTATAGTTACGGCCCGTTCGCGCTCTCTTTCGGCTGGTCGTTCAGGGAGGAAGACTCTGCATCCTTCCATAGTGATCTTATTGAGCTTTCCATTGGATATAGCGGAACCTATATCACGTCAAGCATCGCAATGAAATACGATAGCGAGGAATATGATCCGACGGATTTCTGGATTCCGTTCTATGGAACGGCGTCGTTCTCTCTTAGAACCGCAGATAAGAACTGGTCTATAACCGAATATATTGATTATGAATATGATAACGGTAACAACTACTTCAACGAGCTGACGACGACGTTTAAGATCCCGTTCTTCGAATTAGCGCTTACTTGGGCCGGCTCTGCGGATGAAATCTCATTCTCGGAAATCAACGCGACCCTTGATATCGAGAGCCTTACATTCCAGCTCTGGAAGGGCAGGATCTATGTGTCTTTCGGCCTTGAGTCTACATTCTCGATTGAGCTGGATAACCCATATGCGGCCTCTTTCTCCATAACGCCTTCCATCACATTCTCGATAGCGGAGTTCCTGGACTTCAAGTTCTCCTTCACCTCAGTGAATAATGGTTTCTACAATTACATAGATGACAATGGTTCGATATCGCTCTCTCTGATGTTTGAAGATCTCTTGAGATCCTTTGACTTCATCGGCGATGGACGCTATAACACGAGCTTCGTTCTCGACGAAGCGTCGCTTGAGATAACCCATTACATGAAGGACTGGAATTTCAGCTTCAAGTACACGACTCAGGTTGTGCTCTCGGATGATGTCTATGAATTCAGGCCTAAGGTTTCGGTATATCTGAGCTGGAAGACGATACCGGATCTCAATGTCGATCAGAACTGGGAAAAGAGTGGCGGAGTATGGTCAAACGACTAAGCGAAGAATCATATGTATTCTCTCCCGATACGGCAGAGCTTGTGCTCGGTGTGAATGATGCGAACCTGCCATATCTAGAGCTTTTATTGGGCGTAGAGCTTAAAGTAAGGGGCACGAGTGTGATTTCATCACGTTCGATGTATATATTTCCGCTTTTCATGAAGCATCTTGAGGCGCTTTCAAGAGAGCGTGGCGCTCTAAGCGAATCTGAGATCTTCATGGTGTGGCAAAGCCTTGCCGAGCCTGATGTGCATACAGAGCGAGATAGCATAATAATCGCAGCAGGCGGACGGACGATCTATCCAAAATCGAGCGAGCAGAAGAGGCTTTTCAGGGCGCTTAGGACGAGTGATGTCATTATAATCTCAGGGCCTGCTGGAACGGGTAAGACCTTCATCTCTGTAATCTGGGCGCTTTCGCAGGTTCTCTCTGGAAAGAAAGGAAAGCTCCTTCTCACGCGTCCTGTCGTGGAAGCAGGGGAGTCGCTGGGCTTTCTTCCCGGGGATTTGCAGCAGAAGCTCAATCCGTATCTCAGGCCTCTTTATGATGCGATGGAGTATGTGCTACCTCCCCAGCAGATAAAGCGCTTAGAGGAAAATGGAACGATAGAGATTGCTCCGCTTGCATATATGAGAGGACGATCGGTCAATAATGCGGTGATGATCCTTGATGAAGCTCAGAATGCAACACGAGCGCAGATGATGATGTTCCTTACGCGTCTTGGGGAGAATTGCCAGGCAATCGTTTCTGGGGATCCTTCGCAGACGGATTTGTCAGATGCGAGGAAATCAGGGCTTTCTGACGCGTTTTCCACGCTCAGTGGAATCGAAGGGATTTCCATGATAAAATTCACTCATAGAGATGCCGTGAGATCCCGCATTGTACGGGATATCGTACGCTCTTATTCAGGGAATAGGGATGAAGCAGAATAGTACGATAATGGAGGGTTTTCATTATTTGACGAAGAGAGAACGGATAGTGATCTTCGTCCTGACAGCTCTGACGGCTGTCCTTGGCATTACCTATCCGCTTCTGCTCTCAACATATTCCGGTTTTGCCCTTTCGATATCCAGAGAATATAGGCCGGGGGAGCTTGCAGATGAGGATGTTGTCGCCCCTTCGGATTTCTCATTCATAGACGAAGTTGCAACGAATGAAAGGGTTTCAGAGGCGGCATCGGGCGTTCTGCCGATCTTCCAGTACTCGCTCTCAACGTCTATGCTGATAAGAGAACGGTTTAGGACGATGTCTGAGGCTATAGAAGATGAGAGTGCTGAGACAGAAGAAGGAAGCCTATTAAGCAAGCTCAAAGCGTTAGATCTATATGACGCACTCACGATAATGGATCTGGCGGAGGAATGCCTTTCCGAACTTGTTTACAGAGGTATTTTCTCCTATGAGGATGTCCAGAGGATAGAGCGGAGCGGCTATCAGAAGATATCGGTTGAGCCTTCCTCCGTTATGTTTTTCTACAGTGGACAGGATATCGCAACATCTTCTCTTATTACCTCAAACAATGTCTACTCTTATGCGCTTGATTGGGCAGGACGGTTCTATCCTATGCTCAGCGCAGGAGACGCCGATCTGATTGCATCGGTTGTCGCATACATAGCAGAGGCCAATGTGACTTATGATGAAATGGTGACAATCCTTGAAAGAGGGCAGGCTGCTGCGGCTGTGCCTCCTGTGCTTGTCGAGATAGCGAGGGGAGAATATATCATCAAACGCGACACGATTGTCACCGAGCAGCAGCTCAGGACGATCCGTATGATGAGTGAAAATCCACTTCTCTCCGTACCGTTCTCGATGGCAGTGGGCTATACGGTCTTCATTATCGTAATGACGGTTATGCTTGTCTTCCTCTTATTCCTTTTCATCAGGTACAAGTACAGGCTTTTCCTGTACATCACGATGCTTTTGATAGGTATCGATATCTTCCTGACCTTCTCCTATGTGATTGTCCAATCATTAACGAATGAGGGGATAAGATTCGTTGATCCATTCCTGCCGTTTCTGTTCTTGCCGTTATTAGCGTCATCGCTGACGGGAAAGCACCGTACAGGTTTTGCCGTAGCGCTTCTTCTTGGATCATTTGCTGTTATCTATCCTACATCGAGAAGTTTCACCTTCTTCTATATCCTTGCGGCTAGCCAGTGCTGCATGCTTTCCATGAGAGAAGGCAAGGAGAGGCTTGATGTGATCTATCAGACGCTCTTCTCGACGCTTGCCGTCTCGATTGTCACGATAATTACGACTCTTATCTACAATCTTGGTTTTCAGGAGATAGTGCAGAGTGTGCTGGTTGCTGCGGTAAACACAATCCTTAGCTTCACGTTCCTTTCTGTATCGCTTCCGATACTTGAGAAGATCTTCAATATCCCAACGGCCTATCGTCTCTATGAGCTATCTTATTCAGATACTCCGACGCTCAATAGGCTCAGTCAGGTTGCGCCAGGTACGTGGAACCATTCAAAGAATGTCTCTGAAATGGCTTATGAAGCATGTAAGGCAATTAACGCTAATGCAGAACTTGCGCTCGTCAGTGGTCTTTATCATGATATAGGAAAGGCGGAGCATCCTGAGTACTTTATCGAGAACCAGTCTGGAAAGAATGCTCATGATGAGATCAATAACACACTTAGCGCGGCGATCATAAAGTCCCATGTCAAGGTTGGCGCCGAGAAAGCTAAGGAGATAAAGCTTCCGCAGGAGGTAATAGATATCATTTCCGAACACCATGGAAATGACATCATAAGATATTTCTACAACGAGGCTGTAAGGGAAGCAAAGGATAGGTCGATTCCTGTAAGCGAAGAGGATTTCCGATACAGTGGAAATATTCCTTCAACGCCGGAGAGCGCGGTCGTTATGCTTGCTGACTGCACGGAAGCTGCAACGCGAACGCTCAAGAACCCGAACCATCAGAAGTATGATAAATTCATATCGTCGATCATTATTGATAAGATGAACCACAAACAGCTTAACAACAGCGGTCTGACGCTCAATGACCTTGAGAAGATCAAGGGTGCGTTCATACATTACCTGATGGGGCGCGACCATAGCAGGATTGAATATTAAGGAGCAAAGATGTTCGAAGTCTACGGTGCGGAAGGCGTCGATAAAGAAGCAATCGAGAAGGATCTTTCTTCTATTCTCTCCATCATCGGCGATAATGGGGATTTTTCTGTTCATTTTGTATCTGACGATGAGATCAAAGAGCTTAATAAAGTGTACAGGGATAAGGATGAGGCTACGGATATCCTCACGTTCACCCTCTCCGATGGCTGTGAATTTCCTGTCATTGAAGAGTCGCCTGAGCTTGGAGATATCTTTATATCGCTTGAGTCTATGAAACGTAATGCGGAGGCTTTCTGTGTTGATGCAGGCGAGGAACTCAGACGTCTTCTTATCCATGGTATTCTCCATCTCAATGGCTTTGATCATAAGACAAATGATTTCACTTCTGAGCCGATGTTAATAAGGCAGGAAGCATTGATTGATCAACTTGATTGGAGAATTTTGCGCTGATACCCTTTACAAAAGATTTTAAATTCTCTAAAGTGGCGGAGTGACGAAGTACGGTCTACGGACAGCGCCCTCGGCAATGGGCCGCTAGCTCAGTTGGTAGAGCAACGCCCTTTTAAGGCGTGGGTCACAGGTCCGAATCCTGTGCGGCTCATAGATGTCTCCTTCGTCTAGTGGTTAGGACAACGGGTTTTCATCCCGTCAACGCGGGTTCGATCCCCGCAGGAGATGTCAGGCGGTCAGATGACCGCCTTTTTTCTTTACCGCATTGCTCTTTCGATTTTCTTGATCAGTTTGATATAGCAGATGGGGAGCGCAAAGCCTGCCGCGCACCATGCCGCAGGGGAGGATAGGCAGATTCCCAGATACCCAAAGGCAAGCGGGAAGGCAAAGGCAGCGATTGCTCGGAAGATAAGTTCAAGGATTGAGGAGACCATCGGTATGATTCCCGATCCAAGGCCCTGGCAACCTGTGCGATAGATGTATATCATGCCGAGTGGGATAAAGAACCAGGAGATTGTGTTTACATACATTACTGCCTGTTCGATAATCCCGGGATCCGTTGTATCCTGATCCATGAAGATATATGAGAATGGAACCGCGAATAGCCTGATGGCGATAAAAGAAACGATGGCGCCGATGATCATTATCAAAAAGCTGACTCTGAATCCTTTCTTTATCCTTTCGATATTCCCTGCGCCAAGATTCTGACCGGCAAATGTCGATAGGCCCATTGCAAGCGCAGGGAAGAATTGCGTCATAAGGGTTTCGATTTTTCCTCCGACAGAGTAGGCTGCGACGGTATCTGAGCCGAAGCCATTGATAGCGCTCTGGACGATTATTACGCCGATTGCACAGACGGAGAACTGGAGTGCGCCGGGAATACCGATGCGTAACAGGCGCACGCATAGGGGAAGATCCAGCTTCCAGTCTTTCTTCGTAAGACGGAAGACGGGGAATTTCCACCAGATGTAGAGAAAACTCAGCGCTGCGCTGATTCCCTGCGCGATTATCGTTGCAATCGCAACACCGCTGCATCCAAGCGGAATGACGATGACAAAGAAGAGATCAAGGCCTACATTCAGCGCTGATGAGATAAGCAGGAATATGACAGGGCTTTTGCTATCTCCGACCGCGCGTAGTATTGAAGAGAAGAGATTGTAGAATATTGCAGTTCCGATGCCGAGGTAGATTATAGAGATATACGAATTTGCATCATTGATGATATTCTCCGGCGTACTTATTAGATGCAGCAATGGCAGTGAAAGCAGTGCAAAGACGATAGCGATCACGATTGAGCACACAAGGGAAGAAAGGATGCTCATCGCATAGGATTTACGCATTGATGCCTCGTCACGTGCGCCAAATCGCTGGCTTACGATAACCGCAAAACCGGCGCTCAGTCCTTGGGCGAAACCAACAACCATAAAGGAAAAGCCGCTTGTCGATCCGACGGCAGCAAGCGCATCTACACCGACAAACCGTCCTACGACAATTGTGTCTACCATACTGTAAAGTTGTTGGAATAGATTCCCGATGAAGAGGGGAATGGAAAAAGAAAGCAGAAGAGAAAGGGGAGATCCCTTTGTCATATCACGTTCCATAGTGAATGGGATTCAATCATAAAGCGTGTATAAAGTGAATATTTCGTCAAAAGAAAAACTGGAAAAAATTATTTTTTTGTATTACAACATAAAAGTACCGATGTGGAGAAATTTTTCCTAAAAAGAGAGGGAAAGCGCTTTACAATGAGGGGAGAAAGGTGCA
>CAZURL010000040.1:10805-14932 GCA_964623005.1 uncultured Spirochaetaceae bacterium | reverse complement strand
TTGCCATAAAGTCCTCATAAGGGAATATAACAGGGAGGCTGGAAGTTGTGAAGGAGAGTACAAGAGGGCATGAACTTCGCTATCTTTATAATCAGCAAAGCGCTCAGTTGATAGAAAGCGAGTTTTGATGCTGTTTTTACTTAATAAATGTCTTTTTTCTTCATCGAATTAACAAGATTCTCATCTGCCCTATAAGTGGAAATCAAACGGTGTTGCAACGCTTTTATTATTAAGGAATACGGATTTTTAAGCAGTTGAATATTATTCCCATAGTCTGTTATATTCGATACTGAAACCAAAATCCAAATCAGGTTACAGGAGAAAATATATGTTCACCTTGTTGACAAATATGCCTAGAGAAGAGCTGATAAGCCAGCTCTATGATGGCTTGGTGCTCATGGTGCTTGGCATGGGAACGGTATTTATCTTCCTTGTCCTGCTGATTTACTGCTCAAAGTTAATGAGCAAAATCTGCATGAAAACAGAGAAGAACCACCCGGCTAATGCGAAAAGCGTCGAGACAAAGAGCGCGGCGGCACCTACTCAGGCTCGCGTTGCATCGAACGTGACTTCAACAGACGATGCAGCAGTTGCAGCAGCAATCGCAGCTGCTTGGGACAAGTCCAAAAATTAAGGAGAGTACAGGACATGGCTAAGAAGAAAGTCGATTTCATGTGCACAGCGTTCCGCGACGGATTCCAGTCCGTTTATGGCGCACGTGTTTTCACAAAGGATTTCATGCCGGCAGTCGCAGCTGCGAAAGAAGCAGGAATCACGCATTTTGAAGCAGGTGGCGGCGCTAGGTTCCAGTCTCTGTATTTTTATACAAACGAAGATGCTTTCGACATGATGGATGAGTTCAGAAGAGTCGCAGGCCCGGATGCAAACCTCCAGACTCTCGCTCGCGGCGTCAACGTCGTCGGTCTTGATTCACAGCCGAGAGATATCATCAAGCTCCATGCTCAGCTTTTCAAGAAGCACGGTATGACGACAATCAGGAACTTCGATGCACTCAACGATGTGAATAACCTTATCGATAGCGGAAAGGCAATCCACGATGCCGGCCTCAAGCATGAGGTAACAGTAACGATGATGAGTCTTCCTGAGGGAGTTACAGGCGCTCACACACCTGAGTTCTACGAGCGCATCCTCAGAGAAATCCTCGATGCTGGCATTCCATATGATTCTGTCTGCTTCAAGGATGCATCTGGCACATCCACTCCTCACAATGTTTACGAGACGATCAAGAGAGCAAGAAAGATGCTCGGCCCAAATGTAAAGATCGTATTCCACTCTCATGAGACAGCCGGTGTTTCCGTAAACCAGTATCTGGCAGCTCTCGATGCAGGCGCTAATCAGATCGATCTTTCGATGTCTCCTTGCTCTGGCGGTACTTGCCAGCCAGATATCCTTACGATGTGGCATGCTCTCAGAGGCACTGACTATACACTCGGAATCGATGTAAACAAAGTCCGTGAAGCAGAGAAAGTCTTCGAGAACTGCATGTCTGACTACTTCCTTCCACCAGAGGCAACGATGGTCAATCCTGAAATCCCATTCTTCCCTCTTCCCGGTGGTGCTCTTACAGCTAATACGCAGATGCTCAGAGATAACGGCCTGATGGATAAGTATCCTCAGATTGTTGAGGCTATGGGTGAAACAGTTGCAAAAGGCGGCTTCGGAACTTCGGTAACACCTGTTTCCCAGTTCTATTTCCAGCAGGCGTTCAATAACGTTATGTTCGGGCCATGGAAGAAGTTCGCAGAAGGTTATGGAAAGATGGTTCTCGGCTACTTTGGAAAGACGCCTTGCGCTCCTGATCCAGAGGTTGTAAAGGCAGCCGCTGCCCAGCTCAAGCTCGAACCAACTACAGAGAAAGCTGTTGATATCAACGACAAAGATCCTAAGAAGGGCGTTGAAGCGGCAAAGAAGATGCTTGAGGATGCAAATCTCCCGATCACCGATGAGAATATCTTCATCGCGGCAGCTTGTAAGGAAAAGGGTATCCTCTACCTCACAGGCAATGCAAAGGTCAATGGCGTAAGACTCAAGAGCGAAGAGAAGAAGAAAGAGGCTGCAAATACAGCAGCTCCTAAGGCAGCTTCCGCATCAACGGGCGAATACACTGTTACAGTCAACGGCAAGGCTTATGGCGTTAAGCTTGCAGGAAGCAGTGCTGTCGTCAATGGTGTTTCTTATCCTATCTCAATCACAGATGGCATCGCAGCTCCACAGCAGGCAGCACCAGCTCAGCCAGCTCCACAAGCAGCTCCTGTTCAGCAGACAGTAGTAACAGGCTCTGAGAACATCGTTGCTCCAATGCCTGGCCTTGTGCTCCGCATCCCTGTAGAAGTCGGACAGACAGTCAAGAAGGACGATGTCATCATGGTCATGGAAGCTATGAAGATGGAGAACGAAATCTACGCTCCTTGCGATGGTGCCGTTTCCTCTATTCCTGTCACACAGGGTCAGCAGCTTCAGGCCGGAGACCTTTTGATGACAATCGGTGGTGTTGTGGTATCAGCACCGGCGGCAGCTCCTGCCGAGCCAGCACCTTCCCCGGTAGCAGCTCCAGAGCCAGCGCCTGTTGAAGCCGCTCCTGTACAGACAGCAGCACCGGCAGCAAGCGATACAGTTATCAAGGCTCCAATGCCGGGTCTTGCGCTTCGCTTCGAAGTCAAGGTCGGAGATGTTGTAAAGCAGGATCAGGTTCTTATGGTCATGGAAGCTATGAAGATGGAGAATGAAATCTTCTCACCATGCGCAGGAACAGTTAAGCAAATCCTTGTAAATCAGGGAGAACAGCTTTCTGCCGATACAGAACTCATGATTATCGGCTAAGGAGACAAAAGAAATGGATGCAATCATATCTGGAATGATACAGCTCTGGACTTCCACCGGACTCTATGGCTTCCTATTCCCCGATGCAATGCGTGCAGCCTGGGGTGCAGGAGCCGCAGATGCCGGCGCTGTAGGCTGGGGCTGCGCTCTAATGATACTTGTTGGATTCCTGCTTCTTTATCTTGCGATCAAGAAGGGATTTGAGCCACTTCTGCTCATCCCTATCGCAATGGGATGCATACTATCCAACATACCGAATGCGTTCCTTGCAGCTGTTGATCCAGTTTCAGGAGATGCAGGATTCATCAAGGTTCTCTACGATGCAGGTATTGAATCCGGTCTTTTCCCGGTACTCATCTTCATGGGCGTCGGTGCTATGACTGATTTCGGGCCGCTTATCGCAAATCCGAAGACACTTCTCCTTGGAGCCGCGGCGCAGCTTGGTATCTTCACAGCTCTTATCGGAGCGCTTTTGCTCTCGTTCATACCGGGAATCAACTTCAATCTAAGCGTCGCCGCATCAATCGGAATCATCGGCGGTGCAGATGGCCCTACTGCAATCTATGTAACAAGCCGTCTTGCCCCTGACTACCTCGGTTCTATTGCTGTTGCCGCTTATTCATACATGGCTCTGGTTCCTATCATCCAGCCGCCAATCATGAAAGCACTGACAACAGAGAGCGAGAGAAAGATCAAGATGCAGCAGCTCAGACCTGTATCAAAGCTTGAGAAGATCGTCTTCCCTATCATGGTTATCACGCTCTGTGCAATCCTTCTGCCATCAGCATGTTCGCTCATAGGTTCTCTGATGTTCGGAAACCTTGCAAGAGAATGCGGTGCAATCGATAGGCTTTCCGACACGATGCAGAATGCACTGATGAATACTGTTGTTATCTTCCTTGGCCTTTCCGTTGGTTCAAAGATGGCGGCTGACAAGTTCCTCAACCTTGAAACACTCGGAATCCTCCTTCTTGGAATGGTTGCTTTCAGCGTCGGTACAGCCGGTGGCGTTATCCTCGGAAAGATTATGAACAAGGTCGATCCAAAGCATCCGACAAATCCGCTCATTGGCTCTGCTGGTGTTTCGGCAGT
Organism: uncultured Spirochaetaceae bacterium; assembly: GCA_964623005.1. Lineage (GTDB taxonomy): Bacteria > Spirochaetota > Spirochaetia > Sphaerochaetales > Sphaerochaetaceae > Ornithospirochaeta. Next base: position 10,999 of record CAZURL010000040.1, on the reverse strand, counting down.
ACCTATGGCAGCTCGCGTATCGAGCAAGATAGGACAGCAAGCCGATCCACAGAACTTCCTTCTCATGCATGCCATGGGGCCGAACGTTTCCGGAGTTATCGGATCTGCTGTTGCAGCAGGCGTACTGATTTCAGTAGTACCTACAATGCTTGCAGTAATCTAAGCGTAGCCACCTTCGGGTGGCTTATTTTTTT
>CAZURL010000040.1:0-10705 GCA_964623005.1 uncultured Spirochaetaceae bacterium | reverse complement strand
CCTACAATGCTTGCAGTAATCTAAGCGTAGCCACCTTCGGGTGGCTTATTTTTTTCTCCGACTCTTCGCTTTTTGCGTTATAATTTCCACTATGTCAGGAAAAAGAGAAGATTATATTACGTGGGATGAGTACTTCATGGGAGTCGCTGTGCTTTCATCCCTGCGATCGAAAGATCCCAATACACAGGTTGGAGCCTGTATTGTCAGCGAAGATAAGAAGATTATCGGCGTCGGCTATAATGGCTTTCCTACAGGATGCTCTGATGATAATCTGCCGTGGGAAAGGGAGGGCGAATGGCTTGAGACTAAATATCCATACGTCTGCCATGCTGAGTTGAATGCAATTCTCAATTCCCCTATGCCAAGCTTAAAAGGCGCGACACTTTACGTAGCCCTTTTTCCCTGTAATGAATGCGCAAAAGCAATTGTACAGACTGGAATAAAGAAAGTTGTCTATCTTTCCAATAAGTACGAGGACGCAGATATGACAAAAGCCAGCCGGAAAATGCTCGAAGCCGCAGGTATTGAACTTGTTCAGCTAAAGACGGCCAGAAAGGAGATAGTGCTCCACCTTGCGACATAATTCCCTCTATGGCTACGATACACCATTTCTAAAGCCCATGATTGAAGCGGTTGCTAGTCAGGATCACGTGCATGCTATAAAGTGGACGCTAAAGGAAATCGAGCGTCCGATAAGGCGGCTTAAACGTAAGTTCCCCGAATACACAACACCACGAGACTGTAAGCGACTCGGAGAGCTTTATATCGAGGGAAAGATTCCCTTTGGACAGGTTGAATCTGCCATTACGGAGCTTTTCGAGGAATCTATGCTTCTCGATGATGCAGACAGGGCTTTTGCCTGCTCTGTCGGAGAAGGAGTCTCTTCGCTACGTACAAAACGACATGTAATGGGCTACGTCTTCCAGTATCTCACCGCCTTGAAAAGAAGCGGTGCAAGCGACAGGAAAATCGAGAAAGAAGCAGAGAGGATGTGTTCTTCCTATTAGTCAGAATCCTAGATTCTCATGGATAAGAATCACGGTATAATCCCCACCCATCGGACATTCCCATAGCACGTTGAGCGATCTACAGATTCTTCCCGGACTATTGCAGTTATAGCACTTATCTGCTTTTACAGCGCATGGAGTCTTTGCCCCCTTACTCTTTGCATTCTTCGGCGCTGCGATATTCCTTGCGCGATAGAGCGCTGAATCAAAATCCTCGGCAACTTTATTCTCACCAAGCACAAAAAAGACTTTCTCATGTCCATAGAGCGTCGAGGCAACGCGATTGCAGGCTCCATCGATATTTATGATCTCTCCCTGCTCTGAAATTCCATTCACAGAGGAAAGATAGATAGCAGCGTCCTTTGCTTTCATCCTGACACTCTCTATAGTATCCCCATCGCCGAGCTTCCAATGCCAGTACACGGTATTATGCTTTGAGAGCCTATCATAAATGCCCATCTCATCTAGCGTAACAGAACCGCCGAAGCCAACGGTTCTGCCATCGATCACGCTATCCAGATACGATGAAGCATCCTCCCTATCTTTAAACATCAAGACTTTGTAACCAAGCTTCTCAAGGTTGTCTCCAAGTACAGAGAAATCCATAGCGCCTCCTATGAAAGCATCTTCCCACCATTCCAATCATCCCTTTTAAGACAAAGGAAATGCTCTCTTTTCAACTCCCCAAGCGGAGTTATTCGGTCATCTTCTTTATGATGGTATGAAAAGCCGCATTTTTCTGCAACGCGGCGTGATTGATCATTTCCATCATAATACCCTATCCATAGCGCGCTTGCGCCTAGCTCTTCAAACGAACGGCGAACCATTAATGAAACAGCTTCAGGGACAAAACCCTTTCCCCAGAAAGGAACACCTATCCAATAACCAATCTCATATTCATCAGGCGGACGATGAAGTACGCTTCTTGCCTTTCCTGTCGTTATCCCAATACTTCCAACAGCCTCTTCTGTCTCTTTCAGGACAAGCGCATAGACCTCTGGTTCAGAGAGTACTGTCCTTATGATGTAAAGGCTATTTTCAACACTGACATGCGGCGCCCATCCACAGATCGGCCCGATTCTCTCATCGGAAGCATAGCGATAAAGAGACGGTGCATCTTCCTCTCTCCAAGGACGGATTATAAGGCGTTCAGTCTCCATTGACGATTCCTGAAAAGTAATCCCAGAGCGTATCGTGAGGCGGCGGCGCTATGATATCCAACGCGGTTTTCTTAACCGGATGGATAAAAGATATACGTCTTGCATGCAAAGAGATCCCCCCATCCGGATTCGAACGTGCTGCGCCATATTTCAGATCACCTTTAATATGCACGCCGATTGCGGCAAGCTGCGCTCTTATCTGATGGTGGCGCCCTGTATGGAGATCAATCTCCAGCAAATGGTAGTTATCAGAAGAAGCAATCAGGCGATATGTGAGCTTTGCAACCTTTGCCCCCTTCTTCTCGACAGGAAAAGCAAGGCTTTTATTCGTCTCTGCATTACGTACGATATAATGTACAAGCGTCGCTTCTTCTTTTGAGGGCTTTCTGTCCACGATTGCCCAATACGTCTTCTTTACATCTGATGTACGGAATAACGCGGTCATCCTCGACAGCGCTTTATCGGTCTTTGCATAGACTACAATGCCGGATGTTGGCCGATCGAGGCGATGGGGAATGCCTAGAAAGACATTGCCAGGCTTACCGTACTTTTCTTTAAGGTATGCCTTGACATCATCTGCAAGCGTTCTATCCCCTGTCTCGTCGCCCTGTACAAGCTCTCCGGGCAATTTATTCACTACTATAAGATGGTTGTCCTCATAAAGAATGCGATTACTTACCATCAATACCATCCAATAGACTTGGAGAAGATTCTGCCGTTGTGGAAGGATCTTTTGTCTGTCTTATCGAGATCGACTGCAGCTCCTTTCCTGTAAGCTTCTGTCCTGATGCATTCGGAGACTTGAAGATCGGGAAATCCGCAAAGCGCACCGTCTCTTCAAGGATCTTGTAGCCATAGCCTGTCTTGAATTTTAGCGTAATGACAGCCGAAGGCCAGATAGACATCTTCTTCACCTTCGCCTTTGGCCCGGAGACAACGGAGTACATCTTATCGGTTGTGAATGACGTGATGCGGAAGCGCTTTATCTGATACACGTTCTTATCGCGGATCTTATCACGGTAGATAACGGTGAAGACTTCCTTCGAAAGCACTTCTTTATCGCCATAATTGATATAGAATATCCCTTCGGTGCCTATGAAAGTCTTATCTGCGACAGGGATTACACGGTACTCTCCGTTACTCTTCATATAGAAGATCTTATCAAAGGAGCTTACCTTCAATAGCGGCTCGCCTGTCTTCACGCTTGTGCCAAGATAGCCAGAGACAGGATCATAGCGCACATCCATGTTGCGGATTGCGACCTGACGCGCATTCAATGTCTCGAACGAGGAAATTTCAGTCTTTCGCTTGAAGAAATCCTTGTCGCACATATCCTCAAGCTCTGTAAGGAAGGACTCTGCATAATCAATGATGTTAGCAAGATTATGGTCAATCTTCTCGACCTCCGCTGTTATCTCGCGGATTTCCTCTTTGTTCTTTTCGATATCAAAGAGGCTGATACGCCTGATAGGGATCTTCAAAAGCCTCTCGATATCATCCGCACTCAGCTCCTCTTCTCCAACTTCCTCTTTGTACGGTTCAAAGCCCTTTATGATAGCCTTTTTGACATTCTCGGCGCTCTTCTGCCTCTCTATCGCCTTATAGATCCGCTCTTCAATGAAGATACGCTCAAGCGTTCTTGCCCTGAGTCTTTCCAGAAGATGCTTCTTATTATTCTCAAGCTCCGCAGTAAGGACTTTGACAAGATGATCGGCATGGAATCTGATCATATCCGAAATGCCGACAGCTTTAGGATAGCCATCAACAATCACCAGAGGATTTACGGAAATCTTCTTCTCGCAATCTGTTGTTGCATAGAGCACATCGACCATATCCTCTGAATAGACGTTTCTCTGCCAATTGATCTCTATCTGTGCTTTTGCAGCTGTGTAATCGGAGATCGAGGCAATTTTAAGCCGTCCCGTTGCATTTGCTTTCTCAATCGATTCTATAAGCGCATCGGATGTTACGCCGTATGGCAGTTCTTCAATTACAAGTTTTTTCGGATCCGATGCATTAAGCCGTGCTCTGACTGCTATCTTTCCCCTACCATCATCGTACTCGGAGACATCCATGATACCGCCGCCGGGGAAGTCTGGATAGATTGTGAAATCCTCGCCCCTGAGCGCTTTCTTCTCAGCCTCAAGAACCTCAAAGAGATTATGGGGAAGTATCTGTGTGGACATACCAACGGCGATGCCCATCGTGCCTTGTATTGCAACTATAGGAATCTTTGCAGGGAAAAGCACAGGCTCCTTGGCTCTTCCATCATATGAATCGGTGTATTCTGTTATCTCAGGATTATAGAGAACCTTCTTTGCAAAGGGCTTTAGCCTACACTCGATGTATCTGGAAGCTGCTGCACCATCGCCTGTGAGGAAATTGCCGAAATTGCCCTGCTTTTCGATAAAAAGCTCGCAGTTGGCAAGATTGACAAGCGCTTCATAGATGGAGGAGTCACCATGGGGATGATACTTCATACAGGCGCCAACAACGTTTGCTACCTTTATGAAGCGTCCGTCATCCATCTCGAAGAGCGTATGCATTATGCGACGCTGAACAGGCTTGAAGCCATCGACAAGATCCGGGATGGCCCGATCCCTGACTACATATGAAGCATATTCAAGAAAATAATCCTTGTAGAGTTTATCAGCCTGAGACATCGAGTAGGTTCTCCATTATAAATTCCTTGCGCATCGGTGTATTCTGCCCCATATAGAACTCCATCTTTTCCCGGATATCCTTGATGGATGTAATCGATACCGGCAGTAGCTTGATATCCTCATTGATGAAATTCTTGAATTCATTCGAACTTATCTCACCAAGTCCTTTGAAACGCGTGACCTCGCATCCTTTGATCTTCTGCATTGCAATATCTCGCTCTGCTTCGCTGTAGCAATATTCCGTCAGGCTCTTATTACGTACACGGAAAAGCGGTGTTTCGAGGATATAAAGACGGCCGGACGTAACCAGCTCTTCAAAGAACGATAGGAAGAATGTCATGAGAAGAATACGGATATGGAAGCCATCGGTATCTGCATCGGTTGCGATAACGACCTTTGAGTATCGGATATCGTCAATGCCATTCTCAATGCCAAGCGCAACCATGATGTTATAAAGCTCTTCATGCTTATAGATCTCTGTACGCTTGCAACCTTGAACATTAAAGGGCTTTCCGCGAAGTGCGAACACGGCTTGCGTATCTATGTTCCTTGCGTGTGATATCGTTCCAGCTGCGCTATCTCCCTCGGCAAGAAAGATCATGGAATTTTCCGCCTCCTTGCGATGCGAGGCAGGAGCTGAATCGAGATGATAGCGGCAATCCTTGAGCTTCGGGATATGAACCGATGTCTTCTTCGCCCTTTCCTTTGCGTTGTTCCTTACAGCCTGTTCTTCCTTATGAACCTTCTCGTTTGTCGCAACCTTGTCCTGAAGCCCCTGAGCTAGAACCTTGTCTTTCATCAAAGCCTCAAGTATTGCTTCCTTGACCTCGTTTACGATCCATGTTCTGACCTCGGTAGAACCAAGCTTATTCTTTGTCTGGCTCTCAAAGACAGGATTCTGCATCTTGATAGCAATCGCCGCTACGATTCCATCCCTGATCTCCGGAGCCTGCCAGCTCTTTCGGAAGAACTCATTGATACCTTTAAGCACACCTTCCTTGAATGCAGCAAGATGCGTGCCGCCATCCGAGGTATTCTGTCCATTCACATATGAAAAGTAATTCTCCCCATAGCCGGAGGTATGGGTAAACGCAAACTCAAGATGTTCGTTCTTGAAATGGATAGTAGGATAAAGCCCATCGTCACCAAGCACCTTTGTAAGCAGATCCAAAAGGCCATGCGGACTCTTGATTGTCGTTTTGTTATAAACAAGGGTAAGGCCTGTATTGAGGTATGCATAATTCCATAGCCTCTCCTTTACGATATCCTCATGATAGTGATACTCAGGGAAGATCGCCGGATCAGGACGGAATGCGACAAATGTACCATTCTGCTCTTCTGTCTTTCCGCTCTTCTGCTCATCAAGGACGCCGGCATTAAAGGAAGCCTCGACAAATTCCCCATCTCTATATGACCTGACGATGAACTCAGATGAAAGTGCATTTACAGCCTTTGTTCCAACACCATTGAGACCGACGGAGAACTGAAATGCTTCGCTGTCGTACTTTGCCCCCGTATTGATAACAGAGACGCATTCAACAACCTTTCCAAGCGGAATGCCGCGCCCATAATCGCGCACAGTCACATAGTCATCGACGACTGTTATCTCGATTCTATTGCCGTGCCGCATCGTGAACTCATCAACAGCATTGTCGATGATTTCCTTTAGAAGAATGTAGATACCATCATCAGGATGTGAACCATTTCCAAGACGCCCGATGTACATTCCCGGACGCAGTCTGATGTGCTCCAAGGAAGAGAGCGATTTTATATTGCTTTCATCATAGGCCATATATGCCAGTATAAATCAGATTAAGTATTGCATGCAAACACTATACGAGAGGCCACAAGATAAAGGGGTCTTTGCAATATATGGCGCTATAGGTGCTGGAACTTTCAACAAAGAAGTAAATACTATAGCTGATAAGGCTTATTGATCGTCTGCGTTCCATTTAGATGCCTAATTCTGTTTGTATGGAAATATTGTTAGCTCTATAGTAAATAGAACAATCACAAAAGCCCACAGGACGCTCATATACAGCTAACTATCATCCAACAAAAGATTATAGCAAGGCGCCAAAAGGAAGTTGTCATGATTCTCCAAAAGCTCAATAGTATGTCCTTCATTGGAAAGAGAACCTAAGCTTTCGGAAATCAAAAAGAGAGAATATCAGCCCATACATTATCATCTACAGGAATGCCATCTCTGAGGTTCTTCTCCTTTGTCTTCATCATTCTTTCGCCCGGATAGAATATATCGTCCGTACCTTCTGCCTTGATAGAAGATTTGAGATAAGAAATCGCTTCTTCTGCTATCGCGTCCGCCTCATCCTCCCCTACAAGTTTCTTGTAATTGATTGCAATAAATACCTCTGACACACCATGCTCATCGCCTTTGAGTTCTCCTATTCCTGCAACAGTCCTTCCCAGAGAGAGCGTAGAGGCAAAGATATCGAGCATGAAGGACATGGATGCACCTTTCCAGTAACCGGCAGGAAGAAGACGCCGTGTCTTGAAAACTTCAACAGGATCTGTTGAAAGATTGCCATTTCCATCATAGCCAGCGTTCACAGGCATCTTTCTTTTCTGCTGTATTGCAACCTCAAGCGCCCCATATGAGAATTGAGACATCGCGGAATCAAAGACCATATGCTTTCCGTCCTTCTTTGGGAAGGCCATTACAAAAGGATTGTTTCCTAAGTGTGAGTCTATAGCGCCCCACGCTGGCATATTCGGTATCGTGTTGGTAAAAAGCAACGCGGCATAGCCTTTATTGCATGCCTCATAGCCGTAAGTCGCAGCTCTCATCCAATGATTCGTGTTCATTATCGCAACCAGCCCGATTCCGTGCTCAGAGGCAAGTTCCATGGCTCTGTTTATCCCAAAGAGTCCATTGAGCACGCCAAAATACAGATGGCCGTCATAACGCTCAAGCGCGCCAAACGAAGCTTTCAGCTCAGGTCTTGCAGAGGGATCTATTATTCCGTTATCAAGCCCTCTGATAACCCGGAAGAATCTATTGATACCATGCGTATATGTTCCCTCAAGGGAATTACGCGCCATTTCATAGGAAACCTTCTGTGCATCTTCCTTAGACGCACCATGTTTCTCGAGCTTTTCGCTCATAATCCTAACAGCATCTTCAAATCGTACCAGCATGGAAAAATGATGACTCCGGAAATGATTAACTGCAATAGCCTTTTTCTCTCCTTAATGATATCCTCTGCCCTATGAGCAAGTATCCATTCAGTGAGATAGAGCCAAAGTGGCAAAAATACTGGGAAGAGAACAGAACCTTCCATACAGAAGAGGATCCATCAGTACCTAAGGAAAAGAGGCGCTACATCCTCGATATGTTCCCCTATCCATCAGGAGCAGGGCTTCACGTAGGGCATCCAGAGGGCTATACAGCTACAGATATCTATTCAAGATACCTACGGATGCGCGGCTATAACGTTCTCCATCCGATGGGTTTCGATTCCTTCGGGCTTCCTGCTGAGAACTATGCTATCAAGACAGGAACGCATCCTTGGGAGACGACAAACAAGAACATCGAAACGTTCCGGAGACAGATCAAGAGCCTCGGTTTCTCATATGACTGGGATAGAGAGGTATCGACATGCGAACCAGATTACTATCATTGGACACAGTGGATCTTCGAAAAGCTCTACGAGAAGGGACTTGCGTATGAAGCTGTGACGCCTATCAATTGGTGTCCGAGCTGCAAAACAGGGCTGGCAAATGAAGAGGTCAAGGAAGGACACTGCGAACGCTGCGGAGAGAAGGTAGAGAAGAAGAATATCAGGCAATGGATGCTAAAGATCACAGCTTATGCAGATAAGCTTCTCGAAGGACTTGATGAACTTGATTGGCCGGAATCTGTAAAGACAATGCAGCGCAACTGGATCGGCAGATCAGAAGGCGCCGCGGTATTTTTCCAGATTGACGGAATGGATGAAAAGCTTGAAGTCTATACGACACGCTGTGACACGCTCTTCGGCGCAACTTACATGGTTATCGCACCAGAGCATCCGCTCGTATCCGCGCTTACAACAGCGGATGAAAAAGCCTCTGTTGAAAAATATCTTGAAGAGACAAAGCATAAATCCGATCTCGAAAGAACGGATCTTGCAAAGGATAAGACCGGCGTATTCTCCGGCTCTTATGCAATCAATCCAGTAAATGGAAAACGCATCCCTATCTGGATTGCTGACTATGTGCTTATCAGCTACGGCACAGGCGCAATCATGGCTGTTCCAGCCCACGATACAAGAGACTGGGAATTTGCAAAGAAATTCAATCTTCCAATCATTGAAGTGCTCAAGGGAGAAGTCGATGTTCAGGAACAAGCTTGGACAGAAGATGGCATCCATGTGAACTCAGAGTGGCTTGATGGTCTTAACAAGGAAGACGCAATTGCAAAGATGCTTTCTTTCCTTGAAGAGAAAGGCTATGGCCATAAGGCTGTCAACTACAAGCTTCGCGACTGGGTCTTCTCTCGTCAGCGCTATTGGGGCGAGCCGATTCCTCTGATTCATTGCTCTCACTGCGGAACCGTGCTTGTTCCGGAAAAAGAGCTTCCGCTTCGCCTGCCTACTATAGATAAGTACGAACCATCAGGTACAGGAGAGTCCCCTCTCGTAAACGTTGCAGAATGGGTTAACTGCAAGTGCCCTAAATGCGGAGGGGATGCAAAGAGAGAGACCAATACCATGCCTCAATGGGCAGGTTCTTGCTGGTACTATCTCAGATACATCGATCCAAAGAACGAGAGTGTCTTCGTAGCTCCGGAGAAAGAGCAATACTGGATGCCTGTAGACCTCTATGTAGGAGGCGCTGAACATGCGGTACTCCATCTGCTTTATGCACGTTTCTGGCATAAAGTCCTATATGACCTAGGGCTTGTATCAACAGACGAACCTTTCCATAGACTGGTCAATCAGGGAATGATTACCTCATTTGCTTATCAGAAAGCAAATAAGAGTCTTGTTCCTACAGACCTTGTAGAAGAAAGGGATGGCAAGTACTACGACAAGGAAACCGGGGAAGAACTACAGCAAGTCATTGCAAAGATGTCTAAGTCGCTGAAGAACGTCATCAACCCCGATGACTTCATCAAGAATTACGGTGCAGACAGCGTAAGGATGTATGAGATGTTCATGGGGCCGCTGAGAGAGTCAAAGCCATGGGCAACAAATGGCTTCATCGGCGTCTATCGCTTCCTCGATAGAATCTGGAGAATTGCAACAGAGAAGAGGGTTGAGGATATCGAGATAGAAGATTCTCTCGATAAGCTCATGCATAAGACTATAAAGAAGGTGACAGACGATACAGAATCTTTATCCTTCAACACGGCTATAAGCCAGATGATGGTCTTCGTAAACGAGCTTAATAGACTTGAGGTTGTTCCAAGGAAAACGCTTGAGTTGCTTTCACTTCTCCTCTCGCCATATACGCCTCACTTAGCAGAAGAGCTATGGGAGATGCTTGGACATCAGCCATCGATAGCACTTGAGAAATGGCCAGAGTACGATGTTGCAAAGACACTCGACGATACTGTAGAGATTGTCGTACAGATCAATGGAAAGCTCAGAGCAAGGCTTCAAATGCCTCGTGATGCTGAAAAGGATGCGATGCTCAAAGAAGCAAAGGCAGACGGCAAGATCCAGACATGGATAGAGGGCAAAACGATAGTCAAAGAAATCGTAGTGCCGAATAAGCTGGTTAATATCGTAGTGAAATAAAGGTTTCGAAGAGAGACGCTTTAAAAACAAGTGGGGCTGTCAAAAGCAGCTCCCTTTTTTTGTCCGAAGCTGTCAACTGCAAAATAGAAATGAATGAAAATGATAAATTCATCGCTCGCAAATACGAGCAA